>JAISFS010000200.1 GCA_031263485.1 Deltaproteobacteria bacterium
AATCAGCTATTAGATTTGGCGAAGTGGATGTGATGGATGGTCTTCCAGCACCATTTTTGCGGATTCTACCAATATCAAGAGGCTTCTGACTTAATTCTTTGATTCCCTTCGTAATTGTGACTCATGATAGCCCACTTATTGAGCTGACGGCTGAAATACCGCCGTAACCTAAAGCCCGAGCTTAAGATGCGGCAGTTAGGCGTCTTTCCCGTTCATTGAGGTGAGGCCATATACCGTTGATACGCTGTGTTACAGCATCAATATCCGTTGCAAATCTCGTCATGATGCAGGTTCAGTTATTTCCTGCCTGGTTCGTTGCCAAACCTGTTCCTCAAGGATATCGGAATCGTAAGATATCGGGACAGCAACCAGTGACTAGCAACGGTGCCTGGCAATTGGTCTCCAGGAGGCTGAAGGGCAGACAAGACGTACCAGTCATAGGGGCGCGACTGCACAGTCTTCCATGTTTGGAGTGCGCCGCCCTATCCGGCTCTTAATCATGATTCCCTCATCGATTGATTACGGTGGCGTCATGTCTTGGAAGCCTCATGAAACAATAATTTCCAGCAACTTGTCCATGCCCTTTCCGGATGTCGGCGAAGCGGTAGGGCGAAAACCCTATCCCTAAATGGCCGCCAACAGTCTTTGGGCTCCAATGCCGCCATTGTGGCCGTCAACAGCCGACCAACCGCCTGGTTGCGGGCCCGATTCCCTGTGCGATGCGGATCCGCCAGACATGCTACGGCATGCCGGGTGTTGGCATTTCTGCTGTCCTAAACATGTCCCGCCCTGGACTCAGGCGCCGAGCGCGTTTTCGCCCATTTCCCCGACCGGCATCCCGGCGCTGGGCGCGGGGACCTGATGCCGATGCTCGGCTCTCGCGGACTCGAACATCCCCGCCGCGCCCAGGCCGTAGATGGCCTTCATCTTTTCCGCCGTCAGGCTTTCGCAGGGTCCGTCGTAGAGGATGCGGCCGCAGCACAGAGCCACCGCGCGGGTGCAGTACTTGATGGCGTAGTCCACCTGGTGAAGGCTCACCAGGACGGTAATCTTCTCCTCGCGGTTGAGCTTTCGCAGGAGTTCCATGACCATGATGGAGCTCTCGGGATCCAGCGAGGCGATGGGTTCGTCGGCCAGGATGACCGAGGCCTTCTGGACCAGGGCCCTGGCGATGGCGGCCCTCTGCTGCTGGCCGCCGGAGAGGGTCGATGCCCTCTGGTCGGCCTTGTCGGCTATCCCGACCTTCCTCAAGGCCTCCACGGCCAGCTCTCTGTCACCCTGACGGAAGGCAAGGAGCAGGGATCGCCACAAGGGCGTCCGGCCCAGGGCCCCCAGGAGCACGTTGGTCGTGACCGAGAGGCGGCTGACCAGGTTGAACTGCTGGAAGACCACCCCGATGTCGGTCCTGGTCTTCCTGATGTCCCCGCAGACGAGCCCTCCGCACTGGACGCTTCGTCCGCCAACCGCGACATGGCCAGAGTCCCTGTCGGCGGCCACCAGGCCAGATATGTGCTTCATGAGTGTCGACTTGCCGGACCCGGAGGCCCCGATCAGGGCCACCATCTCGCCTCGGCCCACCTTCAGATTGATATCGGCAAGGACCTTGGTCTTCCCGAAAGTCTTGTTGAGGTTCACTATGTCCAGCATGTGGTGCCCTTTCACGTATCAAAGGCCGACTCGGCGCAGTTGCCGCGTCCGGCCCTGAATGGTTTTGCATGGGTCAGAGTATAGGGGCCGCTTGTAAAAAAAATGCCATGTGTGGGTAAAATTTCAAAAAACCTCAGGCCTCCACGGCAGCCTTTGTGCCCTCCCGCTTTCGGGCCGGTCGGGGGCTTCTGCACGTCGCGCCGTGACGGGTAGCCGTTTATGTTTCACATTGGATGGAATTCTCGCCGGGGAACTGCGGGTCAGCTTGACTGAACTTAGCTGGCTGTTACTATCGAATTTCACTGGTCTCTCGCCCAGGCCCTTCCGGCCACCCGCCTTGGCCTTCCGGCCTCCCGCCTTGGCCCTCCGGCCTCCCGCCTTGGCCCTCCGGCCTCCCGCCTTGGCCTTTCGGCCTCCCGCCTGGGACCCTCCGACCTCCAGCCAGGGACCCTACTGCTTCTCGCCGGGGCCCCGCAGTCGTTTCCAGCTGTGAACCGCAGGTCTTTTCTGAGGAGGGCTGTAAGTCGGCTCAGTTGTGGTTCGCGGGTTTTCCTTTGGGGAACCGTAGCCAGTCTCATCATATAGCCAAGGCCGTCCCCCCGCCCGGCGGAGCTGGCACCTCGCTGAAGCGGTCCGCCCCTCCAGATCACGGCATGCCTCCCCAGTTCCGGTCATGTCCACTCGGTGCCGGACATGTCCACCCGGTGCCGGTCATGTCCGGCCCGTGCCGGTCATATCTGCACAGTACCGGGCATGGCTGGCGGAACGGACTTGGCAGGCTCACCGAGCAAGCCGGGTGCGTCAGATGTGCCGGACATGGGGAGCCCGCTCTTCTGCGAGCGAAACCGTCGGCTGGACTTCCCGGGTGATTCCTTCCGTGAAGCCGTTAGACCCAGCGTGCCCGCGGCAGAGCTCCAGATGATGTCGAGGGCCGTTCCCGCCCGCTTGGCCCGCCGCATCCCGGCGGCTTTGCCTTCCGGCGGAAAATGCTGGAAAATCCGCGTGATCGCGCGGTGTTGCAAGAAGTGATTAGATCCGGTCGGCATTTACGGGGGATTTCAGGCGGTTGTTCTTGACCCGTCGCGGAAGCCCGTGTAAAATTGGCCATTCGGGCAGGCCGTCGCCTGTCACGCGGAACCTCACTCCACCCTCCAGCGGCATCCCGACGACGCCTCGGAAGCCGTCTGCCCTGCCGATCGTCCGTCGGCGGGGGGGCGCGGGTCGTCCTATGCCGCGCCACCCGATTCCTCAGCACCGGCGGGGCGGGCCTGCCTCCGCAGGCGCCGCAGTGCCCCGGAGGGCCTCCCGCAGCTGAACGCCCCGCCCTGCGGGGCATCCGGTCTTCCCATGAGTGATTCCGTCGGCAGCGCGAGCGCGGGCGGGCCCGGGGCGTCCACCCCCGTCCCCGGCCCGGAGCCCGTAACGAAAGCGAAACGCCTCCAAGCCTTCGTCTGGACGGTCGTATTCCTGGCCGGGCTGGGCCTGGCGGCGTGGGGCCACCAGACCCTCAGGGCCGCCACCACCCCCCGTCCCATACCCCCCCACCCCCGGAGCATAGTCACCCTCGCGCCCAGCGTGACTGAGACGGTCTTCGCGGTGGGCCTGGGGCCCTCGGTCACGGGCGTCACGAGCTACTGCCGCTACCCTCCGGAGGTGGAGAGCCTCCCCAAGGTGGCCGGCTTCAGCGACGTGAACGTCGAGGCCATTCTGCGCCTCAGGCCTGATCTGGTGATCCTGCCGGTGGACAAGACCGCCACCGAGGCCGAGCTCACCCGCCTGGGCCTCACGGTCATGCCCCTGGACACCCGCAACCTGGACGGGCTCATGGAGGCCATGGCTGAGCTGGGCGAGGCCACGGGGAAGACCGAGGAGGCCGCCCGGGCCCTGGAGCGCATCCGCGAGGCCATCGCCTACGCCCGCGAGAAGGCCCGAGGGAAACCCGCGCCCAAGGTGCTCTTCTCGGTCATGCATTCCTACGCCGGGCTGGGCTACATAAGCGAGATAACGGCCGCCGGCGACGACGGGTTCTTTTCCAACCTGATCGAGATGTGCGGGGGCGTGAACGCCTACGAGGGCCGTCTGCCGTTCCCGAGCCTGTCGCGCGAGGCCATCTTCAAGATTAACCCGGACGTGATAATCGATCTCATGCGGAGCGAGGCCGAGGCGCCCGACGCCATGAAGGGCTGGCAGGAGCTCGCCAACGTTTCCGCCGTCCGCAACGGGCGCGTCTACATCTTCACCGAGGAGTCGGACACGGTTCCCGGCCCCAGGGCCTGGAAGACCATCCGCAAGGTCGCCGATGCCATCCAGCCCGACCCGCCCCTTCCCCTGGCGCTCCCGGCGTCCGCAGGCGTCGGCCAGGCGGCTCTGCCCGCCGACCCGGTCACGGCTGGCATTACCGCATCGGCATCGGAACCCGAGCCCCTGTAGCCCCGCGGCACGACGCACGCTTTCCCGGGCGCCGCCCCGCGGCCCCGGCACGAATCACTCCATGCGCGTCCCGTGCGCCACGGCGGACCCGACGCGCGGATCGCAGTTCCGGACCCGGACGCGCTTTAGCGTAAGCGAGAACGCGGATCGCGGCACTCCGATCGCAACCGAACGGATACGCCGAGCATGACGGAAATTACGACCGGCAATACGGACGCGCGGGGCGGGCTCGCAGCACCCGAGGGTGCGCCGTTGCCCCCGGACGCGGGAGTCGCGCCCGCGAAGGGCGCGGAGGGAGTCCGCGCGACGGAGGACCTTTCGCCCGAAGCCGCGGCGGCGGCCCGCCCGATGGTGGAGGTCAGGGACTTCTCGTTCTCCATAGGGGAGAAGAACATCCTGAGCCACGTGGAGTTCTCGATCCCCCGGGGCGGCTACCTCTCCATCCTGGGGCCCAACGGCGCGGGCAAGTCCACCCTGCTCAAGTGCCTGTTGCGCCTCCACGAGAAGGGGACCGCGACTGGCACGGTGGAGGTGGCGGGAAGGCCCATCGCCTCATACACCCAGAAGGAGCTGGCCAAGCTCGTGAGCTACGTGCCACAGGCCGGGGGCTGGATCCCGCCCTTCACGATAATCGAGCTCGCGAAGCTGAGCCGGTTCCCCTACTCCACCAGCGTCTCGACCCTGAACAGGGCGGATCTGGAGGCGGTGGACCGCGCACTCGAGATAACCGCGCTCACCCACATGAAGGACCGGCCGCTCAAGACGCTCTCCGGCGGCGAGCGCCAGAAGGCCTTCCTGGCGGCGGCGTTGGCCCAGGGCTCGCCCGTGATGCTTCTGGACGAGCCCGCGTCCTTCCTGGACCCCCACCACACCTCCGAGCTGGAGAAGATGCTCATCCGGCTCAACCGCGAGGAGGGGCTCACCATGCTGGCCGTGACCCACGACCTGAACCATCCCTTCAAGAGCGGCGGCTGGGCGCTGATCCTTAAGGGCGGGCGGACCTCCTACTTCGGGCCGGTGGAGGGCCTGATGGGCTCCGGCGTCCTGGAGGAGGCCTTCAGCCACGAGTTCACCTACCTGACGCACCCGGCGGACGGCCGGCCGGTGATCCTGGCCGAGTAGCGGCGCACGGAGCGCGGAGAAGACATGAGCATGAGCCCGGGCCTCAAAGTCGCGGCCCTCATAGCCGGAAGCCTCGTCATCACCGCCGTGAGCCCCTTCTTCGGGCTCTCGATCATCAGCCCCGCGGACATCTTCGTCCCGGACAACCCGGACGCCGAGGTCTTCTGGCGCCTCCGCGCCCCGCGGGCGGCGGCGGCGTTCCTCTCCGGGGCGGGGCTGGCCTTGAGCGGCATGGTCTTCCAGGCGTTCTTCCGCAACCCGCTGGCCACCCCCTTCACCCTTGGGGTCTCGAGCGGTGCCTCCTTCGGGGCGTCGGTATACTTCTTCGTGGGCGGGCACTTCCTGGTCCGCCTGGGCGGCGTGGGCCCGCTCTTCGCGTCCCTGGTGGGAGCGGGGCTCTCGATGTTCCTCGTCTGGAGCATCACGCGCGTGAAGGGCGGCTTCTCCACCGTCATCATGCTCCTGGCCGGGGTGGTCATAAACTTCTTCTTCTCGAGCCTCGTCCTGTTCGTGCAGTACCTTTCGGACTCCCATGACTCGCTGCGCATCATGCACTGGCTCATGGGCTCGCTGGCGGGCCTGGAGACGGCGCGGCTCGCGGATCTGGCCTTCGTGATCCTGGCGGGGCTCGCGGTCATCCGCCTCATGGCCTCCGAAATAGATCTGCTCACCGCAGGCGAGGAGATAGCCGCTAGCCGCGGGGTGCGGGTCGGCTTTACCAAGCTCAAGATCTTCCTCGCGGCCTCGATCATGGTGGGATCGGTCGTCTCGCTCGCGGGCCCCATCGGCTTCGTGGGGCTCATGGTCCCCCACGCCTGCCGCCTCACCCTGGGCTGGTCACACAGGATCCTCATCCCCGCGGTGTTCTTCACCGGGGGCTGCTTCCTGGTCCTGTGCGACCTCGCCTCGCGCGTCATCCTGGCCCCTGCAGAGATCCCCATCGGCATCGTCACCTCCATGCTGGGCGGGCCCTTCTTCCTGTGGACCCTGTTCAGATCCCAGAAGACGGGGGACCTTTTCTAACGCGTCCGGGTCTCGGCGCTCCCTTCACCTCGTCCCCGTCATCTCTCTCCCCGCCTGAGCCGGTCGCCTGCCCGGTTCATTCCGGACACTGCGGCGGCAACTTTTCCACAGGCCCGTTGCCGGAACGCCCCGGGGCGACCGGCGGGACCCTGATTCAACCTGTCCCAGCCCCCCCTCCGAGAGCCCATCCAGCCACTCAGCCAGAAAGCCTTCAGGACGCCTGCGGTCGCCCCACGAGGGTCGTCTACGGGCCTCCCGTCGCCTTCCGTTCATTGGCCATTCCTGACCCTCCCTCGCTTTCCGTGCATCAACATGTCGGTGTATCGATCGGCAATGGCATCCGGGTCGCCTGCCGTCCGGGCATATTGCCCGTCCCTGAAGAGCGGGCCGGGGTTGCTCGTCCGGGCCGCCCCAGCCATCCCGGGGCGTCCCTGTCGTCCGGGCCGCCCCTGCCGCCTGCCCTTCCAGGCTGTCGGTTCGTCAATCAGGCACAAGGGAACCGCTCCGCGCCTTTCCTGGCCTTTCGGTCCCCGGGCATTCCTGCCAGGGCCCCAGGCCTCCGGCTCGCGGTCCCCGGGCCCCCAGCCCGCCTTGAGTTTCGGTTACCGGCGCCGCGAGGGCCTTACCCGGCCGAAGTCCCGCGTCCGGGCGCTTTTGGCTTTACCTTGGGGGGATCCCGGGGGTATATTTTACGGCAACGTGACAATTTACTGTCGGAGGCCGCGTCGGTCGCCGGACACCAGGAGGAGCCTTTCGGATGGCCTTCCCAGGCGTTGAGGATCTGTTGAAGACGGGCCGCTTCGGCGCGGCGGAGGAGCTTATCATGGCCTTCACCGCCGATGCGGAGGGAGAGGACCGCGAGCTCCTGGCGGCGCATCTGGCCGAGCTGGCCGGGGAGTATTCCCGGCTGGGCCGCGTGGACGACGCGGCCAGGGCCCGCTCTGTCCTCCTGGAGATCGCGGGGGACGCGCTCCCGGTCACGCGGGCCCGGGCCGACGTCTCGCTCATCAACGCATGGCTGGATCAGGGGGGGTGCCTTGAGGCGCTGGAGCTTCTCAGGGACATGCCCGGGGCCCCCCTCGGTCCCGGCCCGCTCCCCGAAGGCGAGCTCCAGCGACTCGTCATGGTGGCCGCCGTGAACGTCCTGAGCGCTCTGGCTGACGAGCGCAACCTCGCCGAGGCGGAGGCCCTCTTCGGTGCGCTGAGGGGCAAGGGCTTTGCCGCGGGCAACTCCGATCTGATGGCCCTGGCCGCGCTCAACGCGGTCATCGTGTTCACGTATGCCGGGCGCAGGGCCGAGGCGGAGGAAGTGGCACGCGAGATGGAAGGCTACGGGAAAGGCGAGGAGACGGCCCGCTACTGCGCCATGGCCCGCAAGATAGTCTCCGGCATGGGGCCCGCTCCCGTCTGAGCTCGGCTCCAAGCCCTAGTATTTTCACGATGTCTGTCCCGCGCCGGTCCTCGGCTCATGCGCCTTCCTCAGGCCCGGTTCCGTCCGCGGTGCCTGGTTCACGCGTCCGTTGGCGGTCCGGTGGCGCAAGGCTTTCACATCATTCCGTGTCCGGTCCTTATCTGGACCTGTCCATTACGGTCCGTTCCTGTCTTGTCCATGTCCGATCCTGATCTCTTGCTGTCCGATCATGTCTGGAGGCTGAACAATCCAGTCATGTAAGGTCCGTGTCCGATCATGTCCGCTTTGTCCAGTCCGTGTCCAGTCCAGTCCGTGTCCAGCGGTCCCTCCGCTTTCGCGCGTCCCGGCGCGTAGGCGGTGTTCCGGGACCTTTCCCGGTGCCACGTGGCGGCTCGGCCTCCCGGTCCCGCGGCCCCCGAGGCACCCATGTCCGTAAAGGCCGGCGTCAGGTCCTCCCGCCCCTGCCAGGGGCGCGGGCGGACTGGCGACAACGCCCGGCCGGGGCCCGGATCCGGGCCCGCCGCTCCTCTTCCGGTCAGGGGCGACGGGACTGCCTCCGAGCCCAGCTTCCAGGCCGATGGGCCGCCGTAGGCCCCAGGTCTGTGCCTTTTGCCAGGAGATCGCTTATATGGAGGCTAACAGCGCCGGTATCGCCGGCATGGACGATTTCGTTTACCTTGACGACGTGAGGCTCCCGGACAGCCTCGCCTTTTTCGACAGGCCGCTTCCCTACGACTCCGCGTTCCTGCGGGAGAAGGTCTCCTACCTGCTCCCGGAGGTGCGCGAGTTCGCGAGGCCGTGGGGGGCTTTCGCGGTCCACCGCCCGGAACCGATCGGGAACGGGATCCGCATCGGAGGCGCGGAGTTCGCGAGCGCCCTGCTGGCCAGGGAGCTGGGAGGCCTGGATACGGTCTTTCCCTTCCTGGCATCGGAAGGCGAGGAGCTCGCACGCTGGTCCGCAGGGGTCGGGGAGGATCTCAAAAAGGCCTCCTTCGCCGTGAGGTTCATCGCCCTCAAGGAGGCCGAGGAGGCTCTGGAGCGCCACATCTCCGAGCACTGGGGCATCCGGGCGCTCTCGGCGGTGGCTCCGGGCACCCTGGACGAGTGGCCGCACTCCGAGCAGAGGCCGCTTTTCGACCTCATGGGCCCTGTAGCCCGCAGGAAGGGCATGATCCTCAACTCCAAGCTCTGGCTGGAGCCGCTGGTCTCATCGTCGGGGATCTACTTCCATTCCCCGTCAGGCTTCCACAACTGCTACCTCTGCCGGGACGACGACTGCCAGTGGCGCCGCTACTCCCGGAGAGAGTGACGCGGGCGCAGGTCCGAGGCTGGGGTGATTCTCGGCGTTGTGGCTTGTGGCACGCGGAAGCTTTAGTTTTATCATGAAACGTTTCTTGGGTATCACGGCATTGGGTACGCATCATATTGCGATGCCCTGAAAGGTTTAATGCTCCGGGGTGTCGATAATCAACATGATCGTGTAGGGAATAAAGCGCCCGGTCTGTGCCGTTCCTCGGCTGGCACCGCGTCTGAGCATCTGGCGCGTTAAGGCTGGCTGTCGGCATCGGCCTGGACGTGGCGTGGATCGCCAAAAAACCGGCCCCCCGGACCTGTCAGTCGGCGGGGCCGGGGGGCTTTGCGTGTTAAACAGATTGTTTTTCAAGAAACTTCTTCTTGGGCATCACGGCGTTGGGCAACCATCATATTGCGATGCCCCAAAAGGTTTCATTCTCAGGGATGTCGATAATCAACATGAACGTTCAGGCGGAAGGGTATCGGAGGAAAACGTCGCTTTACGGGTGGAAGCGAAGTCGTTGCCGGGGGCGGGCAAGCCTGTCCTTCCACGCGGCCTCGCTCCTTCGCGCGTTTTCGTCCGCCCGAGTTGCGGTTCCGCCGTCTTCGTGCGGTTTCGTCCGTGCGCGATACCCGCCATACCTCTGTTTTCGCGCGGTTTCGTCAGTGCGTGCGGTCACGCGCCTGCACGCGATGTCGTCCGCGCACGGTTCCGCCGTCCTCGCGCGGGTGCGTCCGCGGACGTAATCCCTTGGAGAGAGCAGGGAAAATTTTGCGGGGCGCGCGGATTCCGTTTGAACCCCTGAAGGTTTCGCGCCAGGAAGGCTGGCTTCAGACCGCAACAGCTTCGCCCGCAGTTCAGGCGCGCGTCGGTCCCGCTCAAGTCAGGAGGGCCACCTTCCCGAACGCAGGGGCATCTGCGCAGCCCGCACCGCGGCGGAGTCGCCGGCGGCGTAGAGCCAGACGGGCATGAGCCCGTCGTCCGAGCGGGAAGGGTAGAGGAACCGCCGGTACGGTGACCAGCCGCCCTGCAGGTAACCCTCGAGCGTGTCTATGTGCGGGAGTCTCAGGAGCGGGTCGTTGAAGTATAGTATCTGGCCCTTGACCGTGCCCCAGCCGTAGTCGGGCATGTAATCCGGTCCCTCCGGCTCGGCCAGCGCATCCTCGCGGAAGCTTTCGGCGTGCTGCCGCTGCAGCCTGGCGTCCCCTCGGGGGTCCAGGGTCCCCTCGGCCAGGACGAGGTTGGTCGGCACCTCGAGCACCGGCACGCCGGTAGGCAATTTGAAGAGGCGGCCTATCACCTCCGCCTCGCGCACCCTGACCACGCCCTTGCAGTAGCGGTCATGGTTCCAGAATCCCTGTTTCAGCGTTCCGTAGACGTAGATTTTCAGCATGGCGGGCGTCTTCGACCTCGAGGCTGGAAAGAGGCTGTACGGCGAGGCGGAGTGTCCTGGGCGCGGCGCGCGCGATGCGACGTGTGCCAGGAGCATGGGGAGCCGGCTGTTGCGTCCGAGGGATGGGCCCCGGGCGGATGCGTGTAGGGGAGCGAAGGGGAAAGGCAGGGAAAGCCTGGAGGGATAGGGGCCGGGGGAGAAGGGGTTCTCCTTTGGAGTGTGGAGGGGCATCGCCGCCCGCTAGCGGCTGCGGGCAACGCACGGGCTTGTCGGGGTGCGCTCAAGGCTGTGCCGTGCCAACGTCCGAAGGGTGACGTGGAGCCATTATAGTCTCGCCGCCGAACAAATTTCAAGACCGTCCGGAAAAAAAAATCTTTGATTTCAAAACGGAAAATTTTCGTGAAAGCATACCGGGCTCCGCGTCGTTCCGCTCAATGTCCAGGCGTTGCGCGCGACCGGACGGTCATGCACGATATTCGCACTGCCGCCCGCTAGACGCGTGCGGCGGCCGCCGTGTCTCTCAAACCTTCGACGCCGTGTCAGGTTTACGGGATCACGCGACCGCCAGGCCCGTTCGCTGCCACGGGCGCACCGCTGACGATGCGGTGAATAACCCGTCCTGCTGACGGAAGCGCAGGTCATATGAGTCTGTCCTGACCGGAATATTTTGGAGCATGCGTTCCCCGGCGCTTTCTTGAGCATAGGGAAGTGCAGCGGAGGTTCGGGCATGATATGCATTAGCTGCGGTCTGTCGTACCGTAGCCGACAGAACCGCGACCGGCAGCACCAGGGACGCGCGTTCGCATTTTTCCGGGCGCCCCGCGTTGCCGGGTACGACGGGGCCGTGCATGGTCTGGATTTCTGGACAGCGGGGACGTGCCGCACGGGACGCCGCAGTGGCTCGCCTTGTACGTCAGGCTTCAATCCGGCGCGGGCGGCGGGCGGGCTGATTGGAGACATGGGCGATTTTTGTGCGTAAACTTGCGGCATGCGCTTTATGTCGTGCCCTGCGGGGTATGGAACGGAGGCGGAGGATTTGCAAGGGGATTTCCGAAATTATGGCTGATAAATTTTCGTGTAACATGACGAGAGACGCGCTTCATGTTGCGCTCCGTCGCGTCAGCTTCGGCGATACGGTTTTCCCGAGGCGGCGCATCGCAACATCAAATCGTGCGATTTCGAGGAACATCAATCAAGTCTGGAAAAATTATACTATAATGTGCAAGATCATGAAAAATCCGCGAATGCATTCCTGACGCCGGGGGCACGTACGTCCCGCATCGGCGTTACGTTCAGGGAGACATCGGGCGAAGGGCGCGTTTTGACTTGGGAGGGCGCGTTGTCCGCCGATCCCTCCCGTTCCCATGTCGGCGGTCCCTTTCCGGCCACATGTCGCCGCTCCCTCTCGGCCCCATGTCGCCGGTCCCTTTCCGGTAAGCCTGCGGTCGCCGAGACTTTGCCGATAACCGGATGTTCCGCTTACGTGGCAACAACGGTGCCGCTGCGGAACCCGCCCGTGTCTGCTTGCCCTTGCACGGCAAGTCAATGCCGGTCACCCGAGGTTGCCGCTTCACCTGCCGTCCGGGCAGTCCGGTTCCTTCGGCAGGAGGTCCGGGGCGGCTGTTTGCGGGACGGCAGGGATCGGCAAGGGCTCGTTTCGCCCAGACACCCTGTGCCCGATTCCTCGTCGCCGGGGCTGTGTGTTCCCTGGGTGAAGGCTCTCGGCTCGCGAGTCCCCTGCTTGACCGCTCTCCGGTCGGAAGAACCGGACGGCAGGACGCCCGGCATGTCCGCAGGCTCTACCCGTTACCTCGGATGGGCAAGGATCGGGTCGTCTCGGAGGCGCCAACGGTCTCCGAAATTTATCGGAGACGATTTCGGCGGCATGACCCTTTAGGCCGAATCGCCTTCCGGTCTCCCGCTTCTGCCTTCCCGGCCGCCGGGATCATCAGGAACTTCCCGCGGTGGAGGTTCCTCTGACAGGATGCCTCATATGAGGAAATCTGTCGCCTTATCCCGGACGTTACGGTGTCGGGCAGTCCCCGAAAACGATGCCGCAGTCGCCTGCGGCTCCTCCCTCCATCGGGCGCGGCCCGCCCCCGTCAAGGGCGACCGTGGACTTCCGGGACCTCCCTTGACGTGACCGTGGACATCAAGATTCCCTAAGGCTACCATGCGACACTCTGCGGCGCCGGAGGGGGCAGTTGAGTTGCCTACGGCTGTTCGGCGATAACTCCACCGTCTTCGCGGACCGGCTCCCGCCCGCCTTGACCATCCTGACCTCCGACCCGGACGCGACTCCGGAGGCCTCGGAACCCCGGCAGGGCGGGGCTCCGCACGGGGCAAGGACCTGCGGGCTCCGGAAAGCGATCTGCGGCGCTTTGCCCGCTTCGGCCGTTACGCCAGGGCCCGGATCAGGTCACGCGCGGGGCCGGGTAGCTTAGGCGTTAAGCCGGGCTGGGCAGTCGCGGCGAAAGTCCCGAAGGGGCCAGAGCCGGGTCCGGCGTGACCCTGTCCAGGCCGTTTCCGGCTACGGGCTGGCTGTCCGGCGGCGGGCTAACTGGCTTCGGGACGTGTCGGCTGGCTTCGGGACGGGCCGAAGGGCTTCGGGACGTGTCGGCTGGCTTCGGGGCGGGCCGACTGTCTACGGGACGTGCCAACGGGCTAACGGGCTAACGGGCTACGGCGGCCGTTGAAAAACCCCCGCGAAAATGCTATAAGGTCGATTCCGCCCTTTTCCAGGCAGTGTCCCCGGAAGGGCCTCCCCATCATGCCTCGCCCGGGCCGGGCCCGGCCCCCCGGGCCGGTCGCGATCGCCACCGCGGACGATATCAGTCTCCCCAAGGAGTTCATAGGCCACGCCATGATCAGCACACCGTTCGGCTTAAGCCCAGTAGAGATAGGCGACACCCTGAAGCAGCACGGCAGGATCCTCGCCACCCTGGACATGGAGCAGAAGCGCATCGACCACCCCTATTTCCGCCCCGGCGACACCGTGTCCGTCCACGTTAGGATCAAGGAGGGCGACAAGGAACGCGTCCAGATCTTCAAGGGCGTGGTAATCCGCATCCGCCGCGGGGCCATGGGCGCCACCTTCACCGTGCGCAAGGTCTCCTACTCGGTTGGGGTCGAGCGCATCTTCCCGTTCAATTCGCCCGCCATCGACAAGATCGAGGTCATGACCCTGGGCCGCGTCCGCCGCGCCAAGCTCTACTACCTGAGGAAGCTTCGCGGCAAGGCCGCCAAGGTCAAGTCCAAGAACATCTACGGCAAGTAGCCCCTGGGGGGCTTTGGGCCTACGCCAGTGGCTCCGAGGGGCATCAAGGACGGGCCGCCCGCGGCCCCGCCGCCTGACAGGCGACGGGACGCAGGCGGCCTTTTCGCGCCCGACGGCCGTCCGGGCCAGGAGTGCCGCGCCGCATCCCTCCTTGCCTTCGATCTGGGCTTCGGGGAGGCTCTGGCCGGCCTGGACGAGGCCGGGCGCGGCCCGCTGGCGGGCCCCCTCGTCGCTGCCGCCGCGGTGCTGGATCTCCGGACGCCCTATCCCGGCGTGGACGATTCAAAGCGGCTCTCGCCCGAGGCGCGCGAGCGGGCGGCCCGGATCGTGAAGGAACGGGCCGCAGGCTGGGCCCTGGCCGTGAAGAGCCCGGCGGAGGTGGACGAGCTCAACCCCCTGGGGGCCTCCATGGCCGCCATGGCCGAGGCCTTCGCCCTGCTCGGGGACAGGCCCGGGCTGGCGCTGGCCGACGGCAACCGCGCCCCGCCAGTGGCCGGGGCCAGGGTCCTTTGCGTCGTCCGCGGGGACTCCCTGTCGCTTTCCGTGGCGGCGGCTTCGGTACTCGCCAAGACCGCCCGGGACGCGATGATGCTGGAGCTCCACGCCCTCTACCCCCGCTACGGCTTCGACCGCCACAAGGGCTACGGCACCCGGGAGCACCTGGAGGCGCTAGCCCGCTTCGGGCCGTGCCCCGCGCACCGCCTGAGCTACCGCGGGGTCCTGGGGCCCGGACGCCAGGAAGGGGCCGGGGCCCCCGGCAGAGGGCGGCCCCGCAGGGGCGGCCCTGCCGGACCGGACGGGGATGGCGGACCGGGGGGAAGGCTGTTCTGAGGCGGCTCCGCGCGGGCCGGGGCGGCATCGCCGCCGGAAAGGGCTCTTATGGGCCGCAAGAACGCACAGGGCAGGCGCCCGCAGCGCCTGAAGCCCGCCGACCCGGAACCCCGGCCCGCCGCGGCGCCGGGCCCCCGTCCCGGCCGGCAGGAGACCGTCCGGGGGGCCGGGTCGGCCGCGACGCCGGAAGCGTGCCCGGGGGCGCCGTTCATCAGCCTTGCGGAGAGCCTCAGGCAGGAGCGCGGCTTCCCTCCAGGGCTCTACATTGTGCCCACCCCCCTGGGCAACATGGGTGACATGAGCCCCCGCGCCGTCGCGGCGCTCCTGAACGCGTCCCTCGCCGCCTCCGAGGACACCCGCCGGACCGCGAGGCTTCTGAACTGGCTGGGGATAAGCCTGCCGCAGCTGAGCTACCGCGAGCAGAGCCACGCGGAGGCGTGGCCCCGGGTGCGCGAGGTCCTGGCCCGGGGGCTCTCGGTGGCGCTCATGACGGACGCGGGCTCGCCGGCCGTCTCCGACCCCGGCGCCCTTCTGTGCGCCGCCGCGCGGGAGGAGGGCTTCGGCGTGTGGCCGCTTCCGGGGCCCTCGGCGGTCACGGCCGCGCTGTCGGCGGCTGGCTTCGTCGCGGGGTCGTATACCTTCTGCGGGTTTCCCCCCCCCAGGCCGTCCGCGAGGAGGGCCTGGCTCGCGGGCTTCCGCCGCCTGTCCCATCCCCTGGTGCTTTTCGAGGCCCCGCACAGGCTCGCGGAGTCGCTCGCCGATCTCCTGGAGATCCTGGGGCCGCGCCGGGCGCTGGTGGCCCGGGAGATGTCCAAGTTCCACGAGGAGTTCCTCTTCGGTGACCTCGGTGAACTCCTCGCCGAGGTGACTGCGAGCCCGAGGCTGGGCGAGATGACCCTGGTGATTGAGGGCGCCGCCCGCGCCCGGGGGGCGGCGGTAGCGAGAACCGAGGAGTTTTTCGGGGATCTGGCGGACGGCAACCGGACGTTACCGGAGGGGACGCCGGCGGCCGGAGACACTGACGCGGAACCCGTTGCGGGCCGGGCGACTGAGACGGCTGAGGGCGATGCCGGCGGCACTTTCACGGACGGCGGCGCGGCGGGTGACGGATCGGATCCGGACGGCGGCTCCGCGCCGGGGGGGCCCTTATGTTCCCCTCGGGCCGTGGCGGCTCTGAAGACCCTCTGGGAGGCGGCGCAGGCCGACTCCCGCAAGCTCTCGGAGTCGGCCGGCGAGCTTTCCGGGCTGACCGGCATCCCCAAGAAGGTCCTCTACGCGCTCCTGTCACATTTCAGGTCCCCGGAGGACTGAACGAGGCGCGACGGGGAGGGTTTTCCGGCGCGGTTGGGGAGGGCTCTCGGGGTACGGCGGCCATCGGCAAGCCTTCCCGGCGCCTTCTGGGAATTCACCGGATGTTGTCTTGCCATATGGCTTGCCATTGTCCTGGCACCGAGTTGCCTGATCCGGACATCGAGTTGCCTGATCCGGACATCGAGTTACCTGGTCCGGACATCGAGTTGCCTGGTCCGGACATTGAGTTGCCTGGTCCGGACATCGAGCTGCCGTCGTCCGGACATCGAACGGTCATCGTCCGAGTGCCGCACTGGACCGGACCCGCGCCCGCCCCTGCGGGGCGCTGGCGCCTTTAAATGACGCGCGGCCCGTGCTATATTCTGCGGATGCCAACAAGGGGGCGGCGGAGGCCAGGCGACCGACCCGCGGAGAAAGGAGCGCGCCGTATGCCGCTTGCCACGATCGAAGAGGCGATAACTGAGATCCAGCAGGGCCGGATGGTGATCCTCGTGGACGACGAGGATCGGGAGAACGAGGGGGATCTCACCATGGCCGCCCAGTTCGTGACCCCGGAGGCGATAAACTTCATGGTCACGCACGCGCGGGGGCTCATCTGCCTTCCCATGACGCCGGAGCGGGTGGACCGGCTGGGCCTCTACCAGATGGCCTCCCGCAACACCTCCCCCTTCCACACGGCCTTCACGGTGTCGATAGAGGCCAGCCGCGGGGTGACCACCGGCATCTCTGCCGCCGACCGGGCGGCCACGGTGCTCGCGGCGGTGGCGGAAGGCGCCGGGCCCTCCGACATCGTGACCCCCGGGCACGTCTTCCCGCTGAGGGCCCGGGAGGGCGGCGTGCTCGTCCGCACCGGACAGACCGAGGGGGCGGTGGATCTGGCCCGGCTGGCCGGCCTGACCCCGGCCGGGGTCATCTGCGAGGTCATGAACGAGGACGGCACGATGTCCCGGATGCCGGACCTGGAGGTCTTCGCGGAGCGGCACTCGCTGAAGATAGTCTCCGTGGCCGCCCTGGTGGCCTGGCGGCTGGCCCACGAGATGCTGGTGGTCCAGGAGGCCCGCTCCGTCCTGCCCACGCCCTACGGGGTCTTCGACCTGTACGCCTACACGTCCAAGGTGGACTCCTCCGAGTACCTGGCCCTCGCCATGGGGGACCTGACGTCCCCGGAGCCGGTGCTCACCCGGGTGCATTCCCAGTGCCTCACCGGGGACGCCTTGGGCTCGCTCCGCTGCGACTGCGGCGAGCAGCTCAAGGAGGCGATGCGCCAGATATCCGCGCGGGGCCGCGGTGTGCTCCTCTATGTGCCCCAGGAGGGCCGCGGCATAGGCCTCGTCAACAAGATCAAGGCCTACGCCCTCCAGGACCGGGGCGCGGACACCGTGGAGGCTAACCGGGCCCTGGGCTTCAAGGACGATCTGAGGGACTACGGCCTGGGCGCCCAGGTGCTCCGTGACCTTGGCGTCAAGAGCATGCTCCTCATGACCAACAACCCCGCCAAGATGGTGGCCCTGGAGGGCTACGGCCTCTCCGTCAGGGAGAGGGTCCCGCTCGAGCTCCCCGCGCGCCCGGAAAACGAGAAGTACATGGAGACCAAGTGCGCCAAGATCGGGCACATCCTCCACCTCGCCCGGGAAGAGGGCGGGAAGCCGTAACGTTCGACCGGGGCCCCGGCGGAGCGGGGTCCGGAACTGCGGTTCCCGGCGGACGCGCGTAAGCGCTCGGCGGGGACTTTCCGCCGGCAGGCCTTCGGCGGGACGGTCCTTTCGTGCCCCGACCTTTCATCCCCAAGCTTTCGCGTGCGCCAGGCCCTCATGATCCCGGCGGGGCTCCTGCCGGAGGCCCCCACCTGGGCAAGCACCTTCCGGGCAAGCACCTTCACTTCCGGACTAGTCCCTTCCACACCGGCACCGGCACCGGCCCGGCAAGCCCATGCGGTTGCCGGTCCGTCCCGCGAGACATGGCTATTCGGCTTACGGGGCCCGGTGCCTTGACGCCTCCGGAGTCCGGACGCCTTGTTGCCTTCCAAGCTCGGAGGTCTTGCCGCTTCAGGGGCCCGGACGTCTTGTCGCTTCCCAAGCCCGGATGCCTCGTCGGCCCCGTACCCAGAGCCTTTTCGGCCTGGTGCCCCCTCAAGCCCCGCCCGTCGGGACAGCCCAGCACCTGCCTCCCGCTTCGGCGGGTCGCCTTTCCGGAGGACGGAACCCTCCGCCGGAGCTCATATGCGCCAGATCCTGGAAGCACAGATATCCGCCGTCGGCCTGCGGCTCGCCCTGGCGGTGAGCCGTTTCAATAGCCTCATCACCGAAAGGCTCCTGGAAGGCGCCGCGGACGCCTTCCTGCGCCACGGCGGCCGCGAGGACGACCTCACGGTGCTGAAGGTCCCCGGAGCCTTCGAGTTGCCGCTCGCGGTCCAGGCGGCCGCGCGGTCGGGACGCTACGATGCCGTCTGCGCCCTGGGCGCGGTCATCCGCGGGAGCACCCCGCACTTCGACTACGTGGCGGCCGAGGTCTCCAAGGGCCTGGCCCAGGTGGCGCTCCAGACCGGGGTGCCGGTGGGCTTCGGGGTCCTCACCTGCGACACCCTCGAGCAGGCGGCCGACCGCGCGGGCGCCAAAAGCGGCAACAAGGGCTTCGATGCGGTGGTGACCGTCCTGGAGACCGCGAACCTCCTTAAGCTTATCCCCGGGAGCCCGTCCATCCCGGGGCTCAAGAACGTCTGAGGCCCGCCATGGCGACTGACGGCGGCCCCGGCGGCAGGCCCGGCAACGCGCCCCTGGCCGCCCGCCGCAGGCTTTCGCGGGAGCTCGCGCTCCAGCTCCTGTTCCAGCGGGATCTCTCCGGAGGCGCCGACGACGAGCAGCCGGGGCTCTTCCAGGAGGGCTTCGAGCCCGACCGGGACGAGGAGCTTTCACTCGGGGTCGGGCAGGAGGCCTTCGAGGCCGCCTGGCCCCAGGCGGTCGAGCTGTACCTCGGCGTCTCCCGCGTCCGGGGCAGGCTGGACGGGGATATCGCCCGAGCCGCCGTGAACTGGCGAATGGACCGCATGAGCCCGGTGGACCGGGCGCTTATCCGTCTGGCCTACTTCGAGATGCTCTACCGACCGGAAGTGCCGGTCAAGACCTGCCTGAACGAGGCGGTGGAGCTCGCGAAGGGCTTCGGGAACTCCGACTCCCAGGCCTTCGTGAACGGCGTCCTGGACAGGCTCGCGAGGACTTTGGGCGACCGCTCGCCCGCGCCGGGCTCAGGATCTCCCCCGGGTGCCGCTTCCGATGCCGCCGTCCGGGAAACGGCTCCCGGAAAAGGACCGGCCGCGGGAATCCCGGAGACGGGTCTTCAGGAGGGTGAGCCTTCGGAAATCCAGTCCGGCGAGGTGCCGCGTGAGGCTGCGGACGGGGCATCGCGTGAGGCTGCGGACGGGGCATCGCGTGGGGCTCACGCGGGCGGGGCACCGTGTGAGTGTATTGACGAGGCATCGCGTGAGGCTGCGGACGAGGCATCGCGTGGGGCTATTGACGAGGCATCGCGTGAGGCTACGGACGAGGTTGCTGGCGATGGCAGCGAAGATGGGGACGGGGCATAGCCCCGGCACCGTGCGGATGGTTTAGCCGAGGCATTGGGGCCAGGACCTCCGGACAGCGGCCCCGGTTTTCCTGAACGCGCAATTTCAGGGCGGTTGGCCGAAGGCGGCGGACGGGTCGCATGCGGGACCGGGACGCGAGGGGTGGTTTCCCCCCTTTCCGGGCATCGGCGGCAGGGTTTTTCCCAGCGGAATCAGGATTCCGGACCGGAAGTCAGTCTCGCGTTTATCATGGAACGTTTCTTGGCCATCACGGCCTTGGACACCCATCATGCTGTGATGGATTCAAAGGTTTCATGCGCCGGGGAGTTGATAATCAACATGATCGTGTAGGACTGTCTCCAGAACGGCGAACGACGGCCGGGGGACCACTCAGACGGGTTGAGCAGGATGATCGACAAGTATAGGATATTCTCGCGGGCGTTATCGGCCCTTGATGTCGATGGGGCGGCCCAGATCCTTTCGGCCGTACTCAGCGCACAGCCGCAACGGATCAGGGACAGCAAAAGCTTTTATCAAAACGAGATCGACAGGTGCCTCTTGCCGCTGGGCAACGGGGTCTCCAGAGAGCGCAACGCGCGTTGCGGGGATCCGGATTTCACCGTGAGGTTGCCGGGCCGCGTGCTTGTCGTGGAGATCAAATACGCAAAAACCACGGGGTTCTCCAGAGAGATGAAAGGCAAGCCGGTGCGGCCCGCTCGGGGCATCGCCATCCCCGGCGGGGAACAGTGGCCCGTCGCGATACGGCCGGAGGGAATCGCCCGCCCCGAGGCTCCTGCGGACGCGGACGGGGCTTCCGGAGCCCCGTCAGCCCCCCTGCGGCCCGGTCGCGCGGAGGGCAGGGCGGCACGGCTGCGGATGATCCACGACGGCAACCTGATGCTGACCTTCGAGCGGATTCTCAAGAACAAGTGCGGGCGGGCCTATCTCGACGGGCCGGACAGGGTTTATGCCGTCGCCGTTTCAGTCGTGGACAGATGGGACGTGTCCATCGACTGCCGCGAGATCACCCGGGGGGACTGGCGCAACGATCCCCGCCCCTCGCCCCTGGGCGCGAGCGGCCCCGAATCGGCCGCTCCCTCATGAGTCCCTGCGACCTCCGGGCCGTCAGCCCCTCGACCGTGGCATCCCGCCAAGGTGCCCCGGGCCATGAGGCAAGCCGCGCGGAACCTCCGGGCTCCCGTCCGCGCGAGCCTGGACCGAAGTTCGCGGCGCGGTTGCGGAATGCCGCCCGCCTTGCCTCGGATGGAGTTCGGACGCCAGATCTTCTCCGGGGGACGTCAGATCTTTTCCGGGGACGCCAGATCGCTTTCATGCGGTCGCGCGGACGGCCGATTCCAACCCCGATACGCTGTCAGGAGGGAAAATGATGGCCAAGGAGGGCGATAATCCCGCCCGCAAGCGGACGGGTTTGGCTTCAGCAGGGCAGCCCCGGCCTGGGCGCGTCTTCCTCGCGGCAGCCGTTGCGCTCGTGGCGCTTTGCGCCTGCGCCTCGTGCGGCTACTCCGTGAGCCCCAGTCCCTACCAGCTGAGGCTTCCCGAAGGCGGGATGAGCCTTCACATACCCATAGCCGAGAACCGCTCCCGTTACGGGCGGCTGGGCCCCCAACTCACCCGCAACGTGACGGAGCTCCTGGACGGCACCCCGGGGCTCAGGATCGTCGGACCGCCCGCGGACGGCACGCTCAAGCTCTCTATAAGCTCCGTTGTCGTGGGAAGCGGGTCCTGGGAGATACTTCCCGACAACGAAACCGAGATCCCGGAGTCCTCCTCCAGCCGCACGGCCACCGTGACCGTGGACGCGGTCTTCACGCGGCCTGGCGAGCCGGGGGGGGCCGCCGTCTCTAAGAGGAGGCGCTTCACGTCCAGCAGGACTTACGTCGTGACCTCCAACCAGGGCCAGACAGACATGCAGGAGGCCGAGGCCCTGGAATGGATCATGGACGACATCGGGCGGAAGATAGCCATCATCATGTTCACCGAGTTCTAGCCCGGCTGGCGTCAGGCCAGGCGCGCGCCGATCGGGCGGCGCTCGGGCGTCCGCAAGGTAAAGCGTCTTTCCGAGCGTCGGCGTGGATGGTGACTTCAGGGCGACGGACGGAAGGGGCCCTGCCTGATGCCGCCCTTGGAGACGCCCTTAGGGGCATCGGCAGGGGCGAAGACGTCGGGTGGCCGGCAGGGGAGAGGACGTCGGGTGGCCGGCAGGGGAGAGGACGTCGGGCGGCCGGCAGGGGAGAGGACGTCGGGCGGCCGGCAGGGGAGAGGGCATCGGGTGGCCGGCAGGGGAGAGGACGTCGGGTCGCCGGCAAGGGAGAAGACGCCGGGACGTTGGCTGGGGAGAGGGCATCGAGCCGCCGGCGGGGGAGAAGACGTCGGGACGTCGGCAGGAGAGGGTGCATCGATAACTGAGACCTACGCCGCTGCGGGCCTGGCTCCCGGTTGCCCTCTGCGGGGGCGGTCGGCATCTGTCCGAGGGGGGGCGCGTGTCGGGGGCCGATGTCCGGCGCATCGGGTATGCAGCGCGGCCCGAAAGGGGGAGGCTGTGATAGAGGCTCGGCTGTGGGAGGCGGCGCCCGGAGGCGGGGCGAAGTGTCGTCTGTGTTCCAGAAGGTGCTCCATCCCCGAGGGCGGACGGGGATTCTGCAGGGTGCGGGAGGTCCGGGGCGGCGTCCTGTATGCCCTCAACTACGGCTACGACGGCGCCCTGAGCGTCGATCCGGTCGAGAAGAAGCCCCTGTACCACTTTCTGCCCGGAACCACGACTTTCTCGGTGGGGGCGCCGGGCTGCAGCTTCGATTGCCTGGGTTGCCAGAACGCTTCCCTAAGCCGCCCCGACCCTGACTGGCCCGGGGTGCGCGGGGCGGAAGTCGCCCCCGAAAGGCTCGCCAGGGCGGCCCTGGAGACGGGGGCGAAGAGCCTCTCGTTTACCTACAGCGAGCCCACGGTCTTCTACGAGTACGCCAGGGACACGGGCGAGGCCGCCTTGGCCATGGGCCTCCCTTCCGTGTGGGTCACCAACGGTTTCATGGGGGCCGAGGCGCTGGATGGCGTCTCGGGACACGTGCGTGCCATGAACGTGGATCTCAAGGGCTTCACCGAAGCCTTCTACCGCGAGGTGACCGGGGGCAGGCTCGGTCCGGTCAAGGACACCATAGTCCGCGCCAAGGGTCTGGGCGTATGGACGGAGGTGACGACCCTCCTGATCCCGACCCTTAACGACGGGGAGGACGAGCTGCGGGCGCTCGCGGGCTTCCTGGCGGAAGTCGACCCCATGATGCCCTGGCACGTGAGCCGTTTCGCGCCCATGCGCCTGCAGCGGCACCTGAGGGCGACCGGTACGGACGAGCTTGAGAGGGCCCGCAGGATCGGGCGCGAGTGCGGGCTCAGGCACGTCTATCTGGGCAACGCCCGGGGACCGTCCTACGCGGACACCCTCTGTCCAGGTTGCGGGGAGACGCTTGTCGCGAGGGACGGGTACTCCGTACTGCGCAACGGCCTGGGCGCGGACGGGGTCTGTCCGTCCTGCGGGATTCGCGTCCCCGGCGTCTGGGGCTGAGGCGCGAGCCTTGCCGCCACGCCTTCGCCCGGGACTGGGGTCACTACGGGCGTTGCCACCTCGTATTGGCCTGGGCATGGACTTGGATAGGGATGCAATGTCAATAACTTAAGGAGATCAACGTATGGTAAACTGTTGAAATCATTAGTTTAGTTCCTGAAGGATCTATGGTTTTCCGCCTTTCCGCCTTTCCGC
>JAISFS010000145.1 GCA_031263485.1 Deltaproteobacteria bacterium
TACGAGAACGCCGACCTCCGCGCCAGCCTCAAGGCGTCCCAGGTCCGCGCGGCGAGCCTGGAATACGACCTCAAGGCCAACATGGCCGCTCTGGTCGAGCGCGAGGCCGACAACCGCGAGCTGGCCCGGCGCTACGACAAGGATCTGGCCGCGCTCCGGGCGGCCTTCGCGGCCACGCCGGAAGCCTGCGCCTGGAGCGAGGACAAGATACCCGACTCGGTACTGGAGGCGCTGGGATGTGGATCCTGAGCTTCGTCCTGGCGGCCTACGCCGTCTGGCTACGGGTCCGGCTTCGGAGGTCCGAAAGGACGCTGGCCGAGGCGAACCGGACAATCAGGGCCCTCCGCGCGGGCGCCAGGGCGGATAGGGAGGCGGACCGATGAAGGCGCTGGTCCTCATCACCTTATTGATGGTGTCCGGCTGCGCCGCGGTCCCCGTCCCCTGTCCCGCGCCCGTCTACCCGCCTTCGGTCTACCTCCAGGACGTTCCCGCCCCCGCCTTCACGGGCAGGACAAACGCCGCTTTGGCGGAACACGTCCTTGACCTCCGCCGGGCCCTTGAGCAATCCAACGCCGACAAAGCCCGGCTGCGCGAGTTCTATGCGAATCACTCTGATTGAGGGCGACTCGAACCTGATTCTCCCATCCCTTCCTTCATCCTCCCAGGACTGCATACTCACCGACCCGCCCTACTGCGCCGGGGGCATATCGCTCGCCTCGAGCTTGAGCCGGGCAGCTTCAGGGCGGCGGAGGTTTTGCTGGGGGGACAGGGCCGTATTCTTTATGAACCGGGATACAAGTAGTATATAATTTCAGTTTCTGATTCCTAAAGTCTTGTTTCTGAACGGAGTTAAGGCATCATATTGTATCCCTCTCTCTCCGCCACGCGCTTTTACCAGAAGCCCCAAGACCCTGGGAATTGCCGAAATCGGCTCCTGGACATGGTTTTGGGGCTTCCGGCTTTTTTCCCGGAAGATACCGGACAGCCCTTGGCTTCGCAGGCCAAGGCGTAGATAAAAGCGTCCCGGTAAAACGTATTCCGGTCAGAAGTAAGCACTGCGGCATACGCCCTCACGGAAGGTCTTGTGCGGTATTGAGAACCGAAGGACGAGCCCTCCATATATCCTGACGGGCACTGACTTTATTGATTCCACTGCAAAAACCCTCCACCTCGACAGGGAAGCGGAACTTCATGGAGCCATCGCATTGGCATCCTTGCGCTAAAGCCTTAAACCACCGTACATCTGCGCACCATTTACCCAGATACTCGGCCCTCAAATGACTGCCAGGAGGTGAGGGAGGGGGTTTTTGCAGTGGGATCTTTATTCCTAATAACGGGCGGGAACTTGATCTGAAGGTGATGTCCGGGTTCCAAGCCGCAGTCCCCGTGCAACGCACGGGGCACGGCGTGCCCGGCAATGGTTAAGGCAGATGACGTCCACGACCCTGAACTGGCGGGGCGCACCTGAGGATTGTACCTGGCGCCGATTGGCCCGTTGCGGGCGCAACGTTGTCCTTGCCGCCTGCGACCACGTCGACCGGTTCCAGGGCAGGAAACACTGGACAGTAACATATGTTGCAGGAGCCGGTCCGTTTGCCGTGCCTGTCTGACCGAGGCGGCGGGGGCCTGAGTCAGGCCCTGCCTTTCTCTGCCTGCCGAGTCTGGCAGTCGGACAGACGAGCGGCTGCTGATGCCGTATCGCCATGCCTGCATGCGTGAAGGATGCCGGGCTTCGATGCCTGAGCAGGCGGCGATTACAGGGGTCTGGGAGGCAACGGGAGTGGGCGGCTTGATTTCGAAAGCAGAGCTGAAAAAAAAATCGCGGCGCCGCGCGAGGTGACGCGGCGCCGCTCGAGTCAGGGGAGGGCCGGAAAAGGGATACGTTTGGACCGGCGTCACCGTCCGCCCTCGGGGGGGGAAGGAACCAGGGCGACTGGACGCGTCCCGGGGCCAGGCGGGCCCCCGGGCTCGGGCGGTCTAGAATTTCTGCGGGGAGGGTTTCGCGCCCTTCCTCATGCTGGGGTTGGCCACCGCGAGGTTGGAGGAGGCCACCTTCGGGGAGGCGTTAGCCATCTCCTTCATGAGCTTTCCGGGCCTGAAGGAGATGCTGTACTTGGCGGGAATCTCGATGTTCTCCCCAGTGCGTGGGTTGCGCCCAACGCGGGCCGACTTCTTCTTCACGTGGAAGGAGCCGAAGCCCATCAGGGCCACGCCCTCGTGCCGGCTGATGGAGACCATGATCTCGTGAAGGGTCTTGACGATGGTGTCGTCGGCGTCCCTGGCCTTCAGGCCGGTGGAGTGGGCGACGGCGGTTACCAGGTCGTTTCGGTTCATGGGAGTCCTCCGCATACGCGGCCTCGCCGGGCCGCGGTCTAGTGTGTCATGCCTTAAGGCATAAGGAAAACCGAACGCCCGCAGGGGGCCGCGGGGCTCTGATGGATGGGAATGAGGCTGTGCGAGATGATGCGGGAAGGCGAAGGCAAGCTTGAGAGGCAAGGCAAGGTTTTAGGGGAGGAGCCTGAGGCGCAAAGGTGGTTGCCGGGTTTTCGTCCCGACCGTGTGCCTGCGGTCAGCGCAGGACGCGAAACAATTGAATGGCCGTCGGCAACGAAGGGCGGCGACCGGTGTCTGGAGTATCGGGAGGAATGGAAGCCGATCCCGTGGGTTCAGCTAACGATCTATTGTATTTTATTGTCTGTTTACCCCAAAGTCAAGCAAATATTGCATCATTCGATGAATGATGAGCAATAATCAAATCAATTGCGTTTGGCCTGATTCGGTGATTCGCGGCCCAGAATTTGCCCTCCCCGGGACCGGAGCCGCACAATTTTTTTTCATTCCTGCAACTTTTTCGGGTCGCGATTTCCGGGCCAGCGAATGACCGTAGCCAGAGGCGAGAGGAAACTTTTAGGAAATTTTGTGAACATCTATATATATTAGAATAACTAAAATTTGATGAATCATTAAATTATCAATATATAGGATGAACAGGCATATTTCGGAGCAAACAGGGCCAAAGGACAAAAATCCTTGCATTTTTTCCCCGTTTGGGATATATAGTCCATTGCCTGGTTGTTTGACGGTGGGTGTAGTTCAGTTGGCAGAGCGCCAGGTTGTGGCCCTGGAGGCCGTGGGTTCAAATCCCATCACCCACCCCAATCTTTCCGGACCGATGCGCCGAAGTGGCGGAATTGGTAGACGCACGGGTCTCAAAAACCCGCGAGTTTTACTCGTATCGGTTCGAGCCCGATCTTCGGCACCATTTGTTTGTCTTCGACTGCATCCGAAGACGCCAGAATTGGAAATCCGGCTGAATCCGCAGGGGTTTAGCCGGATTTTTTATTTCCCCGGGTGTTCGAAATGCCGTCGACAGCCTGGAGCATGCGCGATATTTTTCGCGCTATCGGGATCTCGGCCAATCGTGATACCGCGCTAGCCTCCCCATGCTCACCCACAAGCGGCTCTAGAATACCTTGCTCCGAACTGCCTCCCATAAGCTTTGCGATGACGGGCGCCTGGGCATCAACCAGGAAGTCATGCTACACCGGCAACAGGCTCTGCGGCCCCAGTTAACATTCCGGGGTAGACGACTCCTGTAGTCCCTTGGTTCCTTCCCGGTCGTAAGCCTTGCGGATGCCCGTTCCGCGGCGACGTTCTTCAAGAAAACCTTGGCCGGAGGGAGGTACCGTTTGCTTGTTTTCGACTGCATCCGAAGACGACCGAACTGCATCCGAAGACGACCGAACTGAAAAAACGGCTGAATCCGCATGGGTTTGGCGGATTGACTCTTTCCGTAGCGTTTCGGGTTGCCGGGCATCGCGGCGAAGCTGATTCCGGCGCAAGATCCCCGGGCATCCCGGGATACCGTGTGCGGCGGCTTGCCGCAGGCGGACGCCGCGAACACCATTCCCAGAGCGCCCAGACCGAAAGGGCGAGCCATCGGCTTCCAGGGGGGCGATGTTCGAGCCGTGGCCGGTGGCAAAGGCTGGATACGGCAGAACAACATATTTCGCGGTCGATGAGTGTATCACGATAAGTGACGGGTAGAACGCGGCTCGTAGCCGTTGTCGGGGGGCATCCGTTCGCAGGACGGGGCTGGCCAGATCCGACCCCTCCGTCAAGATCTACCGGGATCGCGAACGGGGGAATCAGACAGGGCCGATGGCTATCGGTGCGCCTCTCCCCATCCCTAACCTGTGAACGGTTCACGGGGGGCAGATAGGACAAGCGCCTCCCACTCGCGTCCAAGGGAACGTTTCGCGTTCCCTTGCAAATTCCGGCCATTATCCGGCCCTAACCCGTCCAAATTATCGGAGATTCCCTACGGTATCACTCGATTGCGGGTAACCTCTCCGTTAAGTGCGGCGGGCGCGTTTCCCCGGACACGGTCCGTGACCTCGCGCACTCGAGAGCGAGAGGGCGGCCATCGGCCTTTCGTCACCCTGGCGATCCACGCTAAGGCGATGTCCGCCGAGGCGGTCGGCGCTGAGCGTTGCCCGCCTATCGGAGACACGTCCCCCACCATCCCCCCGATTCCCAGGATACTGATCAGCATCGAGGGCCTGCGGATCTGGATCCGCACCAAGCTGGCTCCCGATTTCACCCTGGACGGCGGTTCGTTCAAGCGGAACCGTACGGTCGCCTAGTCCCCCAGCCGGAGGGACTGCTTTTGCCCGGCTCCGGCCCCGGGAAGCGCCTTTGTGCGTCAAAAGGAACGTAAACCGCATATGCTCGCCGAATGGCACTCCCTAAAACCTAAATCAGTTGCCCCGACTGTGGCGGAAGAATCTCCTACCGATCCCAAGGCTGCCCCAAATGCGCGAAGCCGATTTCCCCCGCCCCGTGCTATAATCGGGACGGACAGAACGCTCCCTGACATGGGGAATGCGCCAGGAGCGTTGAATAGGTATCTATCGGTGTAGAAATGAGAAATGCCAAACGATAGGGATAGAATTCCTACTGACGGGATGAAATGCTTACTAACGTAAATTCCACATTCCTGTAAGGATCCTGGCGAGCAATGTTTGGCACGTTTATAATGTCCCATGAAACTACACCTAACGACATCTTGCCTCCCATCCTGACTGTCAGCCTGCGGTGCAGGGGCGCCGCGGCAACCCGTACCGTTATCCGTTCATGGGCCGGGTTTGGCCCGGGCTTGCGGGGGAGCCCCTTGTCCGGACAGCCCGCCCGGACGGATACTCACCGAAGCGAGGCCTGCCGTCATGCCCTGCCTTAAAGCCTTTCCGATCTCGATGGGCGTAGCTCTGGTCATTACGGCCATAGCCCTGGCCGTCCCGTCCCCGCCGTCGGCAAGGGCCGAGGACGGCGAGGCTCACCCGCTGGGCATAAGTCTTGCCGACAGCGGGAGTCAGGATCCCTTCCACGACGGGGGACGCGATTTCGTGCCGCCGCCCGCCACGGCGCCCGTTTTCGAGGGCCACGACTACGGGGCGTCCTCCCGCGAGTTCGCCCGGAGGTCGGTCCGGAGAGGAATAAGGACGTACGGCAACGCGGAAAGAGAGCGCGTCTTCTCTGACGCCGGCCCCGGCGAGCTGGGCCGCTACGGCCGCGACGACGTCGCCGGTCGCTTCAGGGAGTTCCAGGACCGCCAGAATAATGACCCGTACGGGACGAGGCCGGGCAAATGACCGGCATCGCGCCCGGGGAAGCGGGCTTCCGGTCGGCATCGTCGAGGCGCACCGTGCGCCTTCTGCCGTTCCTGCTCGCGGCGCTCTTCGCGCTGGCCCCTTCGGAGTCGCCGGCCCAGCAGCAGGGGCAAGCGGAGATCCTGGAGACGGTCGAGAGCGGCTATCTCGCCCATCGCCGCGGCGACTACGACCAGGCGGTAGAGATCTACACCTCCATCATCCGCAGGCGAGGGCTGACGCCAAAGCAGCGAGCGGTAAGCTATCTCTTGCGGGGGGAAGCCAAGCGGGACAAGGGCGATCTGGACGAGGCCGTCTATGATTTCACTCGGGCGCTGAACCAGTGGCAGAACTATCCCCAGGCCATATTCTTCAGGGGCCAGACGCTCGCGATGCTGAACCGGCTCCCGGAGGCGCTCATGGACTACACCAGGGCGGTGGAGCTGGACCCTGACCGGGAGTCGTACCGCACGAGCCTCTCGCTGTTGAAAAAGAGGATGCAGGACGAGGGCCTGCCCACCGAGATCGCCAACTCCACTCTGGAGTTGCACATCCCGCAGGAGCGCTAGCGTCGGGGGAGCCGGGTCATGACGCGCCGTAGCGCGCGGGGGCCTGCCCGGCCTTGCGGGCCTGACATGCCAAGGCCGTAGCCATCATCCCGGCGCCATTCCGCATGGCCGCTCTCGCCTTCCCGATCCCCCGCCCTCTCGCCTCGCTGCGTACATCGGGCCGTTCTGAGCCGCCCGAATCCTGGAAGGCCTCTCAGTCACGCAACCCACAAGAAAGCCGACGCCTCCGAGGCAGCCGAGAAAGCCATGGCCCCGAAGAAACCCAAGGACCTCAAGAAGGCCAGGGCCTCCTGAAAGCCGAAGCCTCCAAGAAGGCCGAAACCCGCAGGTGGCTCGCGGCTCTCCGCGCCTCCGGCGGGAGCGCGGTGACCTGAGCCCCGGAAGCGGCCGGAACCCCCGACGCGGGCGTCCACCCGGGCTGGGGCCATCCGTCCATGGGCAGCTTTCTCGATGGCGTTCGCCAGACGGTCGATAACCACGCCCAGGAGGGCCGCTTCAAGGAGTCTGCCGACAAGTGGCGGGCCCAGCACATGCTCGCCAAATGGATCTGGGGGGAGGGCGATCCCGGGGCCTTTGACGCCGTTGTCCGCGCTACGCGAGCGAACCTGGTGCGCGGCGATCCTGAGAACGCCCGCCGGTTCGCCCTGAAATCCGGCGTGACCGCGCACGGCACGGCTGGCCGCGCCTCCGTCGAGGCTCGGTTCGCTGACGAGACCATCGCCAGGGCTCTGGCTTCGGCCCCGACCGCCCAGGATGACGAAACGGGCGCCATTTACGTGCGGCTCCACAAGCTGGCAAGAAAGCACGGCGCGAACTCCCCGCAGGGCGCCAGCGTGAATTACGCGCTAGGCATCTGCCACCTGATTGATTTCAGGGAGGATGACGCGGTCGGGCGTTTCAGGAACGCCCTTTCGGTCTTTGCGGCGTCCTGCGGGACGGAGTCCCCGGAGGCCGGCCATGCCAGGGAGGAGCTGGCGGTGGTCCTGGGGTTCACGGGTCGGCACGCGGAGGCGGCGGAGGTCCGCCGGGAGATCCTCGCGAGCGCCGAGGCCATCTCCGGGCCGGGCAGTCGGGAGGCGGTGGATGCCAGGAAGAGGGTCGCGCTCGAGCTGGACGCCGATTTTCTCAGGCATGCCCGTCTCGCCCGCAGGTTTCCGGGGTTTTCGGCCGACCCGCTAACCGTCACGCCCGAAAATTCAGGAAATCCCGTGGTACCTGTTCGAGTCCTCCGGCGCCTCGATCCTCTCGGTTCCGGTGTAGCTTCTGATTCCCGACGCGACGGTGATGCTGAAACCCTCGAACAGCGAATCGCGCCCGGTGAGCTGGCTAAGGCGGTGTTCCACCCTGTTGCGCCACTCGCTCAAGGCCGTATCGCTTTCCCAGACGGAGAGGCTTAAGAGCTTCCCGCCCTCCGACATGCTCGTGAAGCGCTCCGCGCGCACGAACCCGGGGCACTTCAGGAGATCGTCTCGCAGCCTCGCGGCCAGATCCAGGTACTCCGGCATGCGGCCCTCTTTCGGCGTGACCTCGAAAATCATGTATATCATTTCGCATCCCCTTCCGGCTTGCCTGAACCGGGCTTCGTGCATATCAACGTAATCCAGCTCTGCGTGAAGGAAATCTCGCCTCCGGACTCGCGCGGACTGAGCCCCGGGGGGACGCAGCCGTCCACGCCATCCCTCATCATGGCTTCCACGGCCCGTCCAGGCTCGGGCGGGGCGCCCGCGAACGCCAGCCAATCCCCGAGCGGCACCGTGACGTCGTCGGCGTCAAGCCTCTCCAGCGCGTAACCGCGCTCCACGAACAGCCACACTAGATCCGTTCTCCGGAGGTAGCGCGCGTGCGACTGGTCCTGTATGGCCTCGATCCCGTCCCGGACGTACCTCGACCGGCCGGAGGCGGCGTCCGTATCGATGATCGCGAGCTTCCCGCCGCCTTTCAGGACCCGGTCGATCTCCGGCAAAGGTCCCGCCGGCCAGCCCAAGAGCTGAAAGGGCTTGTGAGAGAGGCGGCAGATGACGGCATCGAACGCTCCGTCCGCAAACGGCATGTCCCAGACCTGATCCTTTACGAAACTGACGTTCGCCGCGCCGCTCCCGGCCGCCAGCTTCCTTCCCGCATCAAGCTTCGCGGAGTCGAGGTCGAGACAGACGACCGAGCGGACGAGACGGGCGGCGGCCCGCCCGCACGCGCCGGTCCCGGAGGCGATGTCAAGGACAGAGTCGGACGGCGACAGGCCCATCAGCCCCAGGACGCGGTCAAGATGCTCACGCGCCGCAAGGCCCAGGCTCCCGCCCTCGAAGCCCTTCGCCTGGTCCGAGGAGGATTTTCGAAACTTGCCGAGCTTTCCCGCCATTAATCCCTCCGGCGCCTGTGCCGGCTTCGCCTCTTCAAGTGCCTCCGCCAGGTTCTTCCGCCGCGTCCGGACGGGACTGCCAGCGGCTCCGGGATTGCCATCAAGCGTTTAAAGGCACCCGCCCCGCTCTCTTGGGCAATGAAGCCGCCCTGCGCGGCCCCGGCGGCTCTCATCGCACTCAGGCGGATCACATCCGGCGCGCGGTTCGCTTCAAAAGCGCGTCGGCACCCCGCCGATGCCTTCATGTCGTGGGGCTCTTTTCAACCGGGCCACCTCGGGAAGAGGGATTCCCCCTGCCCAGAGTTCATCGTCAGGCTCCCGGCGTGCTTGTCCGGCCTTGCGCGCCCTGAATTTCCTTGCGCGGCCGTCCTCCGATCCATCATGGCCTTTCGTCTTCACGGGGCCTTCACCAGTGCCGCCAGGACCACGAAGTCGAATATGATGGCCACCAGGACGGCGGCGGAGCCCTTGTCCTTCGCCGTCTTGACCTTCTCGTTGTACTCCGGGGAGACGAGATCGCAGACGTCCTCAATGGCCGAGTTCAGAAGCTCCGTGAAGGGCACGAGCAGGTATGCGGCCACGAGCGCCACCTTCTTCCAGGCCGGCCAGGGGACGATGAACAGTATCGCCACGAGCAGCACTAGCGCCAGGGTCTCGAGCTTCACGGCCTCCTCCTTCCTGAAGGCGGAACCGAGGCCGCAGAGCGAGTAATACATTGCGTTCTTGCATCTTTTGGGGATGTTTTTCAAGGCCTTGAGCATTTAAGGGGTCCTGTTCTCCGGTCCCGCCGCCGAGGAGTCAGTCCGGGCGCCTCACGCGGAAGGGGTATCGGGACCGGCGGGGGCATCGTCCTGTTCAGGGGCGCCGGAATCTCGCGTGGCATCGTCCCCGTCGGCGGGGCCGTGAGCGCCGACGGCATCGTCCTGTTCAGAGGCGCCGGAATCGCGCGGGGCATCGTCCGGTTCGAAGGTGCCGGAATCGCCGGCGGCGCTTTCTCCTCCGGCGGAGACGGGACCTGCGGGGGCATCTCCGGTCGATATTCCGGGTGCAGGGAGGTATTCCCGCGGGGAGCGTCCCCCTGCGGAGCACAGTATCAGGATGTAGCGGCCGGCATCGCTCAGCCAGATGGCGTCCCGCATGGGGCTCAGGCGGACGAGTCCCTTCCGGCACAATGACAGGAGCGCCGCGGAGGCCTTTTTCCGGTCCTTTTCGGTTATAATGGCCGGGAGCGGGCGCCAGCCGTCCGGGGCGGAGGCGAGCCGCTCAATGGCCTTCGTCTTCGTGAGATCCAGGCCGAACTCCTCCGCGATGTCCTGCGGCGGCGCGGCGGCGCGGAAGAGCTCTTCCAGCCTCGCGAGGGCCCTACGTCCGGCTTTGCGGTGGCCGATGGCGGCCAGCCAACGGCCGGGGTCAGCCAGTCCGGACAGCGGCACCGCCGGCCTCCCTGATGAGCCGCCAGGGCCATTCGCCTGAGGAGGGCAGGGCAGAGAAGCCCATCCTCTCGCGGGTGACGGGATGGTCGAGCGTGAGCCTGGCCGCGAAGAGTCCGATGGAGATGGTGCCCTTGGGACCTTGCGGGCCCCCGTAGAGCGCGTCGCCCCAGACGGGGAACCCGGCCTCCGCCAGCTGGGCGCGGATCTGGTGCTTCACCCCGGTCAGGAGATTCACTTCCAGAAGCGAGGCGGGGCGATCGCCTAGCTCGCCCCGCCAGAGGCGCCTCCAGCTCAAAGCCGCCCGGACCCCGTCATCGCCGTCGGCCGTCAGGGTCACGTTGCCGTCCCGTCTGAGCCGACCCTCTATCTCCCCTGCGGGCCCCTCCGGGACGCCCGCGACGAGGGCGAGGTAGATCTTGCCTGCGGTCCTTTCCCTGAACTGTCCGGAGATCCTGTTTGCAGCCTTGGATGTCCTGGCGAGCGCCATGACGCCGCCGACCGGCAAATCCAGCCGGTGGCAGAGCCCCGCGTAGGCCGCGCCCGGCTTACCCCATCTCTCCTTGATGTGATCCTTGGCCCAGTTGAGCATGTCCGGCCTTCCCCGCCCGTCCGGCTGGGATAGCCATCCGGCGGGCTTCCGCACGACCAGGATCTGCTTGTCCTCGAAGAGGACGGCGGGCCCGTCCGCGTCCATGCCTTACACCATTTCGCCGGCGGGCCGTCGCCCGCGTGAACGGCTTTCCGCCGCCCGCGTGAACGGCTGGCCGGAGGTCCTCGGAGACCGAGAAACCAGAGCAGCCCGCCACCGACCGCCGGTCCGGCGGGCGGTGGCGGGGCAAGGAGCCTGAAGGATGGCGATCCACGGGAAAAGGGTTGATGAGATTTCGCGAGCGTTCGCCGATGCGGGGCTGAGGCTCCTGCCGAAGGAGCTCGAGAGGTTCGGGAAGCTGAACGATCTTCTCCTGAAGCGTAAGGATGAACTCGACCTCACCCGAATAGACGACCCCGCCTCCATCATAGCCAAGCATTACGTCGACGGGGCGATGGCGGCCGAGATCATGAGGCCCAAGGGGGTCTTGATGGATCTGGGCTCCGGGGCGGGCTTTCCCGGGCTCCCCATGGCCATCAGGAAGCCCGGCTGGAGGTTGCTCTTGGCAGAGCCCAGACGCCGCAAGCTCCAGTTCATCGAGGAGGCTATAGAGGCTCTGGATCTCGGGAACGTCGAGATCTTCCCACATAAGGTGACGGCCTCCTTCGGCCGCTCCGTCTGGGGGGTCGTCACCCGGGACTGCCTGTCGGTAGCCGAGGCCGTGGAGCTCTGCGCGGGGATCATCCCGGCGGGGGGCGTCCTGTACCTCATGAAAGGCAGCAACGCCCACAGGGAGATGGAGGAGGCCGAGTCAACGGACCGGCGGGGGGACTTCGGGCCCGCCATGGCCGTGCCTTACCGGGCGACCAATGGCCGCGAGCGCTTCCTGGTGACCCTCAAGAAGACGCGCGGGGCGGCCCCGACCGCGCCGAGCTTGCATAACATAACAGAAATAGCCAGCACGGGCAATTCCCGGTTCCGGGGCTGGCTCGCCCTTTCCGACTCGAGGGGGATCAGGAAGCGCGGCGAGTGCTTCGTCTACGGTCGCAAGGCAGTGCGCGATCTCGTGGCGGCGTGCCCCGCGGCAGTCCTGGGCGCGGTGGCAAGGAGGGCGGACGAGCTTGAGGGGCTGGGGATCCCGCCGGACGCTCCGGTGTATCTCGTGAGGAGGGAGATCTTTCCCGATCTGGACATCTTCGGCACCGGTCCCCCGCTTCTCATCGCCAAGGCCCCGCCCCTGGCGGCATGGGATCCGGAGGCGCCCCTGGTCCGGGACACGTTCTTCGCGCCATTCCAGGATCCCGCGAACGTGGGGGCGCTTGTCCGCACCGCGGCCGCCATGGGTGCTGACGCGGTGCTCCTGAAGGAGGCGGCCTCGCCCTACCATCCCAAGGCCCTGCGCGCCTCCGGGCCCGCCCTGTGGCAGACCGCAGTCCTCTCTGGCCCGTCCCTGGAGGAGCTCGCCGCCCTGAAGCGATCGGACGTCTACGCCCTCACGCCGGAGGGCAGCGACGTGTTCTCCTTCAAGCCCCCCGTTGGTCCGGTGGGACTCGCCATGGGGCTGGAGGGCCCGGGGCTCGCGGGAAGCTGGTCCCCGAAACTGCGCCTCGGCATCCCCATGGCCGCCGGGGTGGAATCCCTGAACGCGGCAGTCGCGGCAGCGGTTGCCCTGGCGGTGACGGCCCGCAACAGGATGGGCTGAGAGCCATCCTGCGGTCGTGTAGGCGGCGGCGCGAAAAAAGGCCGGCCCCGGGGAACCCGGAGTCGGCCTAAAAGTGTTTCCCTCCGGCACTGGCCGGGGAGACGGGCTTGCGGGGGGCCGCCTAGACGAAAGTGTCCAGCTTGGTCCCCACTCCGGTCAGAAGGGCCACGGCCAGGATGGCGGTCTGCTGCTGCTGGACCGCCAGCTGTTGCTCCGCCGCCACCTGGATGGTCTTCAGGGCCAGATCCGTCTGCTTCTTCTGGCCGTCCAGCAGGGTGTTGACCAGAAGGCCCGGGAGACTGTTGGCGCTGTTGTTGACGTTCATGATCTCCCTCCATGGTTGGTGATGGGGATCTCGATCATTGAGATCCCGTTAGGGCTAATTCCTTATCGGCCCGATGGAGGGTGAACTTGAGGAAAATGGGCGGTTTAGGGTTCGCGCGGATCTACCATATCCTTGAGGGCCTTGCCAGCTTTGAAGGTGGGCAGCTTCTTGGCCTTGACCGCGATGGAAAGGCCGCTTTTGGGGTTGCGACCGATGTAGGCCTTGTAGTGCTTGACCTTGAAGGAACCGAACCCCCTTATCTCGGTCCTTTCGCCTTCCGCCAGGGATTTCAGGATGATGGAGAACAGCGAGGAGATGAAGACCTCGGTTTCCTTGACGGGGACGCCGGACTTGCTCGCCACGGATTCGATTAACTGGGACTTGTTCATGGCGCACGCCTCTGGGGTTTACGCCCGACCGGACCGGAGGCCGGGCGGAAGCGGGTGTGTTGCGGGCGGTATGCGAGTCCTTAAGATCTAAATTTGACTCATGATAAGCGTTTTATTTCCTAAAGTCAATAACTGCGGGGAAAAATAGCCGCAAGCTAAAATATGTGATTTTTTATTTATTATCGATTAAATATTTATGAATAGTCTATATATTATTCTATATGGATACTTAAGAATATTTTATGATATATATGGCTTATTATAGGTATATTGTCGTAGCGGCACGGCATGGATGCCTACAACCTCTTGACAGTCGAGGCACGTATTTTGCATGCCTTTTTGTAACTTGTTATCGTTGTCAGGGGGGGTGCGGGGCTCAACGGCCCTCGGTCGAAATCGCGGGCCAGGCCAGAGGCAACCGCGTCCGTCGAGCCGTCGCTCCGGCCCGCAACCGATGCCAGCGCATCAGACGGTCGCCCGGGTCGCGCGGCCCGAGGCGTACGGTCTGAGGCGCGGTCGCCCGAGGCGCACGGTCTGTGGCGCGGTTGCCCGGATCCCTCAGGCCGCGGATTTCGCCGAACGCCGTTGCGGGCCCGCGCGAACGGAACCCGGACCGGCATCGCGGATTTTTCCGGAGCGGCGGGCGCAACGGTTCCGACGGAATGATTCCAGACGCGCGTCGTTCTGCCTGCCGAAGCGAAGGCCTGCGGTCGCGGGCTCGCCCGGGGGTTCGCCCGTGCAGACGCGTCGCTTTTCATGGCGCGAGGCAAGGGTGTAGCGACGGCATCGGGCGCGATAGCGGGTCGGGATTATTTTTGGGACGCGGCTCGCGATGCATATTCACGGCGATTTGGCGCCGGATCGCGCCGAAGTAAGGGAAATTCGACCGCGAAAGGCGAAGCGCTCACGCGCGCGGCGTCTCGTCGATAGGGGCAGGCTAATTTCCGGCGCGGCCGATCCATCCGAATCGTGGGCGTGTCGGGAAGTTTCTCGATCGGAAAGACAAGAGAGACAGGGGATGCCAAACGGGAAGCGGAGGAAATTGTCGACAGCGGGAAATCCCCCTGCGGCGCCTTCAGGAATGACGCCGACCCGAGGATAGCCTGTTCAGTCGGTAGCATGCGTCGCGGACGTGCCCGCACCGGCATCGCCGCCGCCGGCGGAGAGGCCGTTTCAGGACCGCCGTAGCCGATGCCGTGATTCCGCAGGCGTCACTTGAAGCATTCCATGCAGCTTTTCCCGTTGTCCGGATCGCCCACCGCTTCCAGAAGCCCCTTTTTCGAAAGGTAGTGGAGGCTGTCCAGCCTCAGGAAATCCCTGATCTCCGGCACGGTCTTCCGGGAGGCGATGAGCTCGCGGCGCACGGAGGTGTCGATGCCGTAGTAGCAGGGGTGCGTTATGGGCGGGGACGACACGCACAGGTGCACGGCGGCGGTCCCCGCGCGACGGATGAGCGAGATTATCCTCGCGCTGGTCGTGCCGCGCACGATGGAGTCGTCTATGAGCACGACCCTCTTGCCCTCGAGGTTCGCGCGGATGGGGTTCAGCTTCATCTCCACCGCGGTCTCCCGGGAGAGCTGCTCTGGCATGATGAAGCTCCGGCCCACGTAACGGTTCTTGATGAGACCCTCGACGTAGGGGAGCCCGCTTTCGGCGCTGAAGCCAAGGGCGGCCGTGATGCCGGTGTCCGGGACCGGCATCACAAGGTCCGCGTCCCCCGAGAACTCCCTGGCCAGCTGGCGGCCCATCTCGAAGCGGGTGCGCCAGACGCTTTTCCCGTCCAGGACGCTGTCCGGCCTCGCGAAGTAGATGTGCTCGAAGATGCACCCCTGCAGCAGGTCGGATTTTCCGAAGATCCTGGACTCCATGCCGCCAGCGCCGACCGCGACCAGTTCGCCGGGCTCGATCTCGCGGACCATCTCGGCCTTCACGGCGTCCAGGGCGCAACTTTCGGAGGCCACGACCCAGCCGCCGGAGGCCAGGCGTCCCAGGCACAGCGGACGGTAGCCCATGGGATCGCGCAGGCCGATCATCCGGTCCGGGGTGAGCATCACGAGACTGTAGGCCCCGGTCACCTGCGCGAGGCTCTTCTCGATCCGCTTCAGGATATCCCCTTCCCTGGAGAGCGCGATGAGGTTCAGCATCACCTCGCTGTCCGTGGTGGTCTGGAAGACGCTCCCGGCGGCGGCCATCCTGTCCCTGAGCGGGCCGGCGTTGGTGAGGTTCCCGTTGTGGGCGAGCCCGATGAAGCCGCCCTCCGAATAGGCGAAGATGGGCTGGATGTTCGTGAAGTTGCTGGATCCGTAGGTCGAGTAGCGCACGTGGCCGATGGCCGCGTGCCCGGCGAGCGCCGGCCGGCGTTCCCGGAAGGCCACGGTCATGAGCCCCATGCCTTTGGCCTCGTCTATATGGAGCCCGTTCGTGACGGCGATGCCCGCGCTTTCCTGGCCGCGATGCTGGAGGGCGAAAAGCCCCAGGTAGCACAGGTCGCCCACGGCCTCGCCCGGGGCCCAGATCCCGAAGACCCCGCATTCCTCGCGCCAGCGGTTGGGCAGGAAGGCGCCGCCGGGCTCGCGGCAATGGCCGGGGCGGTCATGGGCGTAAGGGGCGTCCATCCGCTAAATCTCGGCCTCCTGCTCGAGCGCCCCGCGCCAGACGGCCTTGAGGGCCGGCACGGGCGCGGAGATTTCGGTCGAGTTGTACCTGATTTTCAGGAATCCGTCCTTCGCTGTACGGCCCAGCACCGTGTAGGGGAGGTTGAAGCTCGAAAGGAGCTCGGCCGCCGCGGTGAAGCCTTCCGGCGTCACAGAGGCCACCACGCGCGACTGGGACTCCCCGAAGAGCGCCGCGGCCGGGGAGATTTCCCCCTTCCAGGCGAGATCCAGCCCCAGCTCCAGGGGGAAGGACGCCTCGGCCAGGGCCACGGCGAGCCCGCCGTCCGCGACGTCGTGGGCGGAGGCCAGGAGCTTCAGGGAGGCCGCCCGGGCCAGGAAGGCGTTCAGCCTGGCGGCCACGGCCAGATCGAGCGCGGGCACCGGGCCCTCGTCCCGTCCCGTCAGGAGGTAGTGCGCCTCGGTGGCCCCCAGCTCCTCGAGGCTCCGGCCGATCAGGACCACCAGATCGCCCGGGCTTTTGAAGTGGAAGGTCATCCGGCAGTCCAGATCATCCAGGAGCCCCAGCATGCCGACGACGGGGGCGGGATGGATGGCCCGGCCATCGTACTCGTTGTAGAAGCTCACGTTCCCGCCGGTGACCGGGGTGTCCAGGGCCCGGGCCGCGTCCGCCAGCCCGTCCGTGGCCTTCACGAACTGCCAGAAAATCTCCGGGTTCTCGGGGTTGCCGAAGTTCAGGCAGTTGGTGAGCCCGAGGGGGCGCGCGCCTGTCACGGCGACGTTTAAGGCCGATTCGGCGACCGCGATGGCCCCGCCAAGGTAAGGGTCCAGGTAGGCGTAACGGCTGTTGCAGTCGCATGAGAGCGCGATGCCCTTGCGGGTCCCGGGGACCCTCAGCAGGGCGCCGTCCCCGGAAGGGCCGATCACGGTGTTCAGGCCCACCGAGCTGTCGTACTGCTCGTAGACCCAGTGCCGGGAGGAGAGGTTGGGGGAGGCGAGGAGCCTCTCCAGGAGCCCCCCGAAGTCGGCGTGGTCCCTGACGGGGCTCAGATCAGCACCCTTCAGCCTGCCGCGGTATTCGGGCTCCCTGTACTCCCGCGAGTAGACGGGCGCCTTGTCGGTCAGGTAGGCGGCGGGGATCGTCGCCAGGACCCTCTCCCCGCGCCTGAGCGTGAAGCAGCCGTCCCCGGTCACCTCGCCCACGGCGGTGGACAGGAGATCCCACTTGTCGAAGACCTTGCGGACTGCCTCGACCTTGGCGGGCTCGACTATCAGGAGCATGCGCTCCTGGGACTCGGAGAGCATCATCTCCCAGTCGGCCAGGCCCTGCTCGCGCAGGGGCACCAGGTCCAGATCCATGTAGAGCCCGCTTCCGGCGCGACCGGCCATCTCGCAGCCGGAGGAGGTGAGCCCCGCCGCGCCCAGATCCTGGAGCCCCACGACAAGGTCCTGATCGAGTATCTCGAGGGTCGCCTCCAGGAGGAGCTTCTCCATGAATGGGTCGCCCACCTGGACGGTGTGGCGCTTGTCGGGGTCCTGGTCGCTCAGCTCCTCGGAGGCGAAACTCGCGCCCTTGATGCCGTCCCGGCCGGTGCGCGCGCCCACGAGCATCACGACGTTGCCCGGGCCGTCGGCGCGGCCGCGGAAGATGCGGTCGGTCCTCAGGAGCCCGACGCTCATGGCGTTCACGAGCGGGTTCCCCAGGTAGGCGGGGTGGAAATGCGTCTCGCCCGCGACGGTGGGGATGCCCATGCAGTTGCCGTAGCCGCCGATGCCGGCCACGACCCCGTTCAGGAGGGCCTTCACCCTCGGGTTAGTTATCTCCCCGAAGCGCAGGCTGTCGAGGGAGGCGACGGGCCTGGCTCCCATGGCGAAGATGTCCCGGATGATTCCGCCCACGCCCGTGGCGGCCCCCTGGAAGGGCTCGATGGCGGAGGGGTGGTTGTGGCTCTCCATCTTGAAGGCCACGCCCCAGCCGTCGCCCAGATCCACCACCCCCGCGTTCTCGCCGGGCCCCTGGAGGACCTGCGGGCCGTCGGTGGGGAACTTCTTGAGCTGGAGCTTCGAGGACTTGTAGCAGCAGTGCTCCGACCACATCACCCCGAAGATCGCGAGCTCCAGGTAGTTGGGCTCGCGGCCCATGAGCCTCAGGATGCGCCCGTGCTCGTCCTCGGAAAGGCCGTGCTCCGTCCAGACGGTCTCGTCCGTCTTGTTATCTTTGGTCTTGTCGTTTCCGTTCATATCGTCGCGGCCCTGTCCAGAGTGTCGACGACGGAGGTCCAGACGGCGAGCCCGTCCGTGCAGCCCAGCTCCTCCTCCGCGGCCCTCTCGGGATGCGGCATGAGCCCCAGGACGTTGCCCTGGCCGTTTATGATGCCCGCTATGGCGTCCAGCGAGCCGTTGGGCGCCCCGTCGGGGTCCACCCTCCCTTCGGCGTCCGAATACCGGAAGACCACGCGGTCCCGGTCCTGGAGCTCCCTGAGCGTGTCGGGGTCGGCGTAGTAGCAGCCCTCGCCGTGGGAGACGGGTATGCGCAGCGCCTGCCCCGCCCGGTAGTTGGCCGTGAACGGGGTGCCGGCGTTCTCCACGCGGATATGGACGTCCTTGCAGATGTACTTGAGGTGGCGGTTCCTGATGAGCGCCCCCGGCAGGAGCCCGGCCTCGGTGAGGATCTGGAAGCCGTTGCAGATGCCGATCACGGCGTTCCCGCGCCTGGACAGCCGCGCCACCTCCGCCATCACGGGGGAGAAGCGGGCGATGGCCCCCGTGCGCAGGTAGTCGCCGTAGGAGAAGCCCCCGGGAAGGACCGTGAGGTCGTAGTCGTCCATCCGGGTGTCCTTGTGCCAGACCATGTCCGGCTTCCTGCCGGTCGCCGCCTCCAGGCTCCTGGCGCAGTCCATGTCGCAGTTGGAGCCGGGGAAGACCACCACGGCCGTCCGGTACCTGGCGCCCCCGGGCCTCGCCGCGGTCATCGGATCTCCTCCAGCTCCAGGCTGTAGGTCTCCATGTTGGGGTTGGCCAGGAGCTCGTCCGCCCACCTGCCGACCCTGGACCTGACGCTGCCCTCGTCCGGGCCCTCCAGGACGATCTCGATTATCTTCCCGACCCTCACGGAGCCGACCCCGCTGTTCCCCATGCTGGCGAGGGCCCGCTCGATGGCGGCCCCCTGGGGATCCCGGACGCTGGGCTTGAGGACCACCTTAACGTTGGCCTTGTACTTCATAGAGTTCTCTGTCCTTCGGGGCCCCGGCCCGAAGCCGATCGCCCGAGCCTGAGGCGTGTCCCCTGAGCCTATCCCCTGAGGCGCCTGTACATCTCCTGGTAGGCCTCCTCGACCCCGCCCATGTCGCGGCGGAAGCGGTCCTTGTCCAGCCTCTCGCCGGTGTCCGCGTCCCAGAAGCGGCAGGTGTCGGGGGAGATCTCGTCGCCCAGCCAGATCCTGCCGTCCGCCCGGCCGAACTCCAGCTTGAAGTCCACGAGCCGCACCTTCCTCTCCAGGAGATAGGCGGAAAGGATGCCGTTTACCTTGAGCCCAAGCCCGGAAAGCTCGTCCAGCTCGCCGGGGGTGGCGGCCCCCAGGGCGTCCACGTGGCTCCGGTTGATGAGGGGGTCCCCCAGGCCGTCGTCCTTGTAGTAGAGCTCCAGGACGGGCTTCGCGAGGGCCTTGCCCTCCGGCCAGCCCAGGCGCCTGGCGAGGCTTCCGGCGACGACGTTCCTGACCACCACCTCCAGGGGGATGATGGAGAGCTTTTTAACCAGCATGGTCCGCTCGTCCACGGCCCTGACGAAATGGGTGGGCACGCCTTCCTTCGCGAGCAGCTCGAAGAACAGGGAACTCATCGCGTTGTTGAGCCGCCCCTTGGAGTCGATCCGACCTTTCTTCTCGCCGTTGAAGGCGGTCGCGTCGTCCTTGAAATAGACCAGGACCAGGGAGGGGTCGTCGGTCTCGAAGACCTGTTTGGCCTTGCCTTCGTAGAGGAGTCTGTCTGCCATGGGTAATGGTCGGCCTTGGCGCCCGCTGGCTGAACCGTCGGACGGGCGCGGTCTGGTTGTCATGGGCTAGGGGGGGAGGTCCTGGTAAGACGGCCCTATTATAGAGCCGTCCGCCAAAAAAACAAGCGGTATGCCACATCTGGACTTATGGATTTCCGTATCCGTCCACGGGGTGCCGGGCGGTCAAGAGGAAGGGCGCCCGGGTGTCACCGAATTGAAAGTGAAGTTAGGAGAAAGTAAGTTAATAGGATCTGATCAGCTCAAGTTATCGGTGTGATTATCACAGTATGATCGGCTATGCAGTATCAGCTCGCTGAGGGAGAGAGCCCAGCCCCTCACGCTCCCCCCCGGTATCCCCGGGGTCCTCCCCAGGTTTCCCCGGTTGCCTCCGTCTGTTTCCCTGCCTTTCCCGTGATATTGATGCCCAGCAGCTATCTGCCGCTTAAGGGCAGTGTACCCAATTTATGATGCGTTCGCAAAAAGTCTTCTTGTGGAGAGTAAACGCGAATTGTATGCAAAAAGAACTATATGATCCATTTATTGTGTACAATTAGAATTTATTTATTGACTTTATAGTTCTAAGGAGATACTATGTGCTGAATCTGGACAAGTATTAAGGTGACCTATGAGCCTGTTCAACCCTTGAGTCACTGATCGCAAACGGATGGCCCGAGAGGGATGCCCTTGAGTTCCTTGACAGCCGGGAGCTTTACATCGCAAAATACGTATACGGCAACATCCCCGAGGACTTTTTG
>JAISFS010000217.1 GCA_031263485.1 Deltaproteobacteria bacterium
TCAAGGCCTTCCAGGACTATTGGCGGAAAAACCGCAAATCCCTGGCCGATAAGAATGAGTATGAAAGCCGCATCGAGGAGAGCGTCAAAGAGGCCCTGGCGCGGTTCAATATCGCGGACAGCGGCATGGGCAAGTCCATAACCAGGACGGTCAGGAAAAACCTGACCGACCGATCCAACGAGGCCTTTTGCCTCCTAGTGCTGTTCGCCTTCCTGCAGAGGGTCGTGAACGGCAATGCAAAAATCGACAGGGATTACGCGTTGGGAAGGACCAGGGTGGACATTTTCGTGCAGTACAAGGGAATCTCCTATCCCCTGGAACTGAAGATCAAGGGCTACAGGAGCCGCGAAAAAAGCATCGCGCAGCTGTGTGGATATATGGAAGAAAGCGGGGCGCCCGAAGGTTGGCTGGTGATCTTCGACCGTAACATGAAACAACCGTGGGACGAGAAGCTGTTCTGGGAGACTGTGGACTGCAGGGGCAAAACGATACACGTGGTGGGATGCTGACGGTAACGCCGGTTTTCCCCATCGGCCCTTTTCGGTAAGGCCGCCTGCCAGCCGCGCGATGTCCCAAAAATTTCGGCGAGGTATCCCGGGATAGCGCTGTCCGCGTAGTGACACGCACCGGCAACGCCCAAACGAATGCAATTCCGAACCTGGTTCAGCAAAAATCCCGTAAATCGTAAATCATACGGTCACAATCAAACTTTTACCCAGTATTCCCCAGAACGCTGTGGACGGCTACAATCTCCCTCCGTATTCGCGCCCAAATGCCGAGGCGAGCCTACTACACGAGGTTGTCTCAAGCCGTCCCGGTCGCCGCTGTCTCAAGCCGCCTCGGTCATCGCTGTCGCTGCATACGCCTCAGCTACGGCAACTCCGGCACCGCTCCTCGAAGCGGTACCCGCAGTCGTCCCGCAACGTGGATGTCGGCGGCCCGGCAACGATGTGGGCTTTCGCAAGCCGAAATTCCTGCCTGGCTCCTGGCCGTCCCCCGTCCGTGCCCGCAGTGTCGACCCGGTTCGGTCGACTCAGATCGTTTTGGCGGCGACCGGGGCGTACCGCACGTTGTGGATGACCTTTGTTTCACAGATCTCCGGGACCCGGCCCCTGTCAGGTACACGGTAACGAACCCCTCAGCAACGATCGGCGCCATCGCCTGCCCGCTTGCCTTGGCCGGTCGGCTCGATCGGTTTGAGGGCATCGAAGCGGCATCCGGCGGTCTGTCGGACGTCCGTACAGGCCGTCAGCCTTCGGCTTCGACTTTGAACTTGTTTAGGTTCACGATCCGGCAGGCGAGACGAGCGTTGCTAACGAGGGCCTTGACCCGGAGCCGTGAGCCTAGCCGAGGCGACCGTGCCTGGATAGCCGGAGCCGTCCCGAGCCTCTTGAAAAATCCCTGCGGCGTCTCTGCCGATCACTTAAAACCGTATAGCCTCCCTTGTCTCCAGGGACAGGGCTTCGGTCCCGATGCGGGAGACCCCGAGGCACCCGGCAACGCTCACGGGGAACGCCACATGCGGGCATGCTGTCCCAGAGGTCTTCGAGCCATCGTCCTTGGTCCGAGGACAGTGAGCTCGAATCTCCCCGCGGCACCGCAAACCTAACAAAACCTGCCCGCCCGCCCGCATACGCGACCCATGTCTTTCCCGACCTTGGGTCGGCAGAGTCCGGTGCCGGGCTTTCTGATCTCCCCTACGGATCCACCGCATACGCCCCGTTGAACTACATCCCGTTCAACTCCGAATAGTTCGTCCCCATGAGCCGGCCCGATGCGGCAAACACCCGTTGCCAGCATGGATTCTTCAGCTCGCAACGGACGGGCCGCCCCCTCGAGCCCATCGACTGGATACTGTCGGCCCGCCCGAGGGATACGGAACCCGTTCTGAATATTCGCGATGGTCTCGGGCACCGCCTTTTCGCTCCTGCCTTGTCGTCATTCGCTAATGGCGGCAGGTGCAGATTCCGCGCCTTCAGACGGTCTGTCTGAAGGCGCGTTTGCCGTGATGCGCATACAATATAATATCGGAGCTGCTACCCGGGACCGACTACGAGCTCATAGTCCTTGACCTCCAGGAGGCTTAAGCGAAGGCAAAACGCTCCCGTTATCGGGGATTGACCGCCCGGCCCCACTGTATCGGCCTCCATCGTCCCATATGAGTCATCGTCATAAAGGCCACGCCGGCTTGTTCGGCGGCACCATGTTTAAGCCGTGTCACCCTGACTGGCGGATCTGCGATTCTCTTTGCGACACGAGGGATACAGACAGACAGACCGGCATGTTTGCTATCTTTGACCCTGTATGATAATCTGACTTGACAGCAGGATATGGCCAGATCCTTTGGCATGGCGTTGCCCGCCTGCCTCGGTCCGGTGACCGTTCAAACCTCTTTCCTGCCTGTCTTCATTGTCTCGGTTATCTGTTCAACACCGTGCCGTTGCCTCTTGACCAAACCCGTGGTCAACAACGGCATACGGCAAATCAACAAGAAGCCGTCATGCCGGCTTGGGAGCAGCCATGACCTCGGAACCGATAAGATATTTCAATACGGCAGGTATCTGCAATCCCAACGAACACTATATGATACCTGCCGTCCCCCGGATCCCTGACATAATCGACATGATAACAGAGAAGCACTATTTCGTCATCCATGCCCCGCGCCAGTCCGGCAAGACCACCTGCCTGACGGCCCTGACCGAAAGGATCAACTCTGAAGGCAATTACTACGCCCTCACCTGTTCCCTGGCTTACCTAAGGGATACCGTCAACACCAAAGAGGCCATGGACGAGATCGTTGACCAGATTGACGTGGCCCTTGAGTCCTCGGACGTGGACGAGCTCAGCAAGCTGGCCTACGCCTTCGACTCCAGGCCGTACATGTCCAAAGCAGGCGGAAAAGTCCGGTTAAGGCTGAGGGACCTGAGTCAGGCTCTGGACAAGGATCTGGTGGTCTTCTTCGATGAGGCCGACTGCCTCATGGAAGAACCTCTAATCAAGTTCCTGGCCCAGATCAGGGACGGCTATCTCTGCCGTTCGAATTCCCCTCGCTCCAGGTTCCCGAGAGCGATGGCCTTGGTAGGCATGCGCGACATCAGGGACTATATGACCAAAGTCAGGCCGGACGGGGAGTCCAAGGGAGCGGGGGGCAGCCCTTTCAACGTGAGGGAGAAGTCGCTGTCCCTGGCCGACTTCACCATAGAGGAAATCAGAGCCCTCTACGGTCAGCACACGGCGGAGACGGGACAGCTCTTCGAGCCCGAAGCCATCGAACTGGCTTGGCGCTGGACCGAAGGCCAGCCCTGGCTAATCAACGCCCTGGCCAAAGACATCATAGAGAAAAGGTTCAAGAAGGACTACTCCAGACCGGTCACAGGGTCCGACGTCGAATCGGCCGCCCGGGACATGCTCCTGCGCAACGAGCCCCATTTCTACTCCATTATGGAACGGCTCAAGGAACCGAGGGTAAGAAGCGTGATGAATGCCGTGCTGATCGGGGCCGCCTTGCCCGATGAGATTTCCGACGACGACGCCCAATACGTCGTCGACCTGGGGCTCCTGAAAGCCGACCCCGAATCCGGACTGCCCAGCAGGCCCGCGAACCCCATCTATCGGGAGCTGATCGTCAGGGCCATGACCAGAAGGCTCCAAGCACGGATACCCAAAAGCCTCGCCAACAGGTGGACGGACGGGACGAAAGTCGACATGAACGGGCTTCTAGAAGCGTTTCGGCTCTATTGGAGCGAAAACAGCGAAATCGCAGCGGAAAGGAACGCGGCTGAAAGCGTCTTGCGAAAGAGCGTCCAAAAGAATCTGGCACATTTGGATACCGACGACAAAGCCAGGATAATCGAAATAATCGCCGACGCGTTCCAGAGCAGCCTGACCGGCCAGGCCAGGGAAGCCTTCGCCCATCTCGTGCTTCAGGCATTCCTGCAAAGGGTCATGAATGGAAGCGATGCCGAGGTCCTGAGGGATTACGCAAGCGGGAGAGGCAGGGTCGATCTGTGCGTGATCTACAAGGGACTCCGCTATCCCCTGGAACTGAAGATCAAGGGCGTCCAGTCCCGCGAGGAAAGCCTCAGGCAGCTGTTCGGCTATATGGACAGGTTGCAGGCAACCGTCGGCTGGCTGGTGGTTTTCGACATGGACAGGAAGGTGCCGTGGAGCGACAAATTGTTCTGGGATACCTTGGACCGCGAAGGCAAGACTATACACGTGGTGGGATGCTGACGGCGAGCCGGATCCGCCGCCGGTATCCCGTGCCGGACGCTTGCGTCAAGGGCGCGCGCTAGCCGGGCGGTCTCCGTGTAAAAACGGTAAGATCTCCAGGGAAGTTACGCCCGCGCGGGGCCGCGCACCGACAACACCCGCGCGATGAGGATCCCGGCATAGAGCTAACAAAAGTTCTGATTAAGCCCACAAATCAAGGTACCAACCTTAAAAATTTCCCTCGTTTTCCGCTGAGCGTCAAGGGCGGCTCCGATAGGCACCCCTCCGGATCATCACCCGGAATTCCGGCACGGGCCGTTTCCCACCGGACTGTCCCAGGATGTCCCAGGCCTCCTCGGTCATCGCGGTCGTTGCATGGGCATCAAATCAGGTAACGGCAAGTCGCCATATCATTTCCTGAACACCCATGAAGATCCCGAACACCCATGAAGAGCGTCCTGAGCCGGGACGACAACGTCCGCATAGCGCTACCGGACATCCTCGCCGCCCGGAAGGGCAAAGTCCCGACGGAGAGCTGCCGGTCAGTCGCCTATGTGCCGGTTTATCACCTCAAGGAGAAAACCGAGGGAAGCCTTCTTTGGGGAGGGGGAGAACGGATATGGGGCTCCGAGACCGGGGCGGCGGGCCACCGCCCGTCAAATAGCCGTAAGCGTCCCCTCCGGGCCAGCGGCCTCAGGCGGGAGGCCTCTCGGCCTCGGAAGCCGCCGGTTCCCCGCCCTTGGCCTCGATGACCGCGGCGGGCGGGGCGTTCGCGGCGGCCATCTCGCCGCCCCACTTCAGGAGCTCGGAACGCAGGCTCTCCACCCCCGCATCGCTCCGGTCAAGGCCCTCCATCGACAGGAAGATCAGTTTGTCGGCCATCTGGTAGACGGCGGCGGCCACGAAGTTGTCGCTTCTGCCGTTCCCCAGCTTGAAGGACGCGAGCACGCCCACGCCCAGTGAACTGGGGGTGCGGTGGAAGACCTTGGAGGCCTTGCCCAGCTTGTAGGTGAAATCCAGATCCACCCCCAGCTTCTTCCTGAGTTCCCTGTTGGCCTTGCCTTCCATGCCGACCGCGATGAGCCTCGTGTTGGTGGCTAAGGTGAACCAGGTCACGTAGCGCTTGATCTCCTTGGCGGTGCGGACCGCGTCGTAGCTCCTGGAATGCATCCTGCGGGGCACTGCGACCAGGGCGATGTTGGGTACGGGCCTGTACTCCCCGCGCTCCATGGCCTGGCAGAATTCCTGGTACTCGTCGATCCTCGCGTAGGCGGCCAGGACCACGAGCTTGAAGCGCTCGTTCATGAGGTAGAGGAACCGGTCGCCCGATGCGTTAAGCCCCGAGACAAGACTCATGCCATCCGGCGGGACGAGGTTTAAGGCCAATTCCCCCACGTGCGCCACCCCGACGACGTTCGGACCGCCGTCGGCCAGGGCGCCGGGGGCGGTAGCGAGGCCCATAGCCCACAGGGCGGCCAGGAAAAAGGCGGCGAGTGTTACGTGACAGTGTGACATGTTTCCTCCGCTTGAGACCGTACGACCCCGCCGCGCGGCGGAAGCGGGTGCTGGGCGCCCGGGGCGGGGCACCTGAAAAGCCCATGCGGCACCGACCGATTGACCGGTAGGCGCCGGGCAAACGGCGTCGGGAGAATGGCCGGCGCCGAGAGGGAGGCGGCTGAAGCTGGGATCGGAAGGTTTCCCTCACATACAAGGCCTACGAATGAGCCTTCGAGGCGTCCATAAGGTCCGCATGCCTGACCTTGAGACGTCCGGAAGGTCCGCCTGCCTGGCCCGGCGGAGTCCGGAAGGTCCGTCCGCATGGCCCCTGTGGCGTCCGGAAGGACATGGCCCGGCGCAGTCCGGAAGGTCCGTCCGCATGGCCCCTGAGGCGTCCGGAAGGACCGCCTGTCTGGGTCAGTGGTGTCCGGAAAGCCCGTCCGCATGGCGAGATGCCATATCGGGCCGTCCTCCCCCAGGGAAGCCCTGCAGGGGACCATGGGCCACGAATGCCGAGGAGGACCGCCAGGGCACGAAGGCCAAAAGGTCAGAAAGTCGGAAAGCCCGATAGCCCCGGAAGGGTCAGAATAGATCCGGAGCCGTTCAGGTCTTTTTATTCAAATTCCGTGCCATCGTGACCGGCAGGTTTCGGACTCCCCGCCGCGACCGTGGGGAGATGGCCCAATCAGGATAGCACAGTCCGCCGATCGCCGCATCGGCTGGATTTGCGGCCTTTCCTATGCTCCCGGAGCCGCAAATCGCCTGGCGCCGACAGCGGGCGGCGGCGACCCGGTTGGAGGCACCGCCCCCTCCGGAACGCGCGGATCCGCCTTACTGCCGCAAAAGATCCTCGCCCCGCCGCCGTTTCCCTCCACTACGCCGCCAGGCGCCATGCGTCGGTTCCCTTGCCGCCCCGAGATGACCCGAATCTGCCCTCCGGCGCCGAGATTTTACCCCGTGCCTCCGGCTCAGAAGCCTCGGCTGCCATGCCCAGGCGGCATGCCGTGCCCCATGATTCGGAGCCCGCGCCCGCCACGCCTGGCACACAGGAGTTCCGATGCGCCAAGCCCCGGACCGTCGTTGCGCTCCAAATCCCCGGTCTGGGCTTTTATCCGCATTTCCCGTAAAATAACGCAAGGGGGTGCTACCGCATGATGCCCGACACACACCGCCCCGCCAAAGCCTTCCACCCCAGCCTCCTCGGGAGCTGGTTCCTGTTCGTGGGGCTTTTGATGGGCCCCGCCATAATCCTGTTCGACCGCGACCCCCAGGGGAGGACATTGCTCTGGACCGTCATGACGGTTTTCTTCCTCGGGCTTATCCTGCACAGACTGGGTATTTCCTACCGCCTGGACGAAAAGGCGCTCGTCATCAGCCGCTGGTGGGGCATACTGGGCGAAACGGTCATCCCCTACGGGGAAATCTCCATGGTGGAAACCAAGCGTAGCCTCGCGTCCTCCGTGGCCGGACGCGGCCACGTGCTGGTCGCCACCGGCGGGGGCGCCTGGGAGGCGATCCTCTCCCAAAAGGACCCCGAGGGGCTCCAGCTGGAACTGGAGCGCCTGCGCGGCGAGGCCCCGCTCCCAGGCCTTGACGCTGCCCGGGCGGACATCGACGTCGATTCCTCCGATGTCCTCGCCGACGACGATGGCCATACGGACGACAACGGCCTCGCAGACGAAGAGGGCCAGACGGACGACTACGGCCCCGCAGACGACGAGGGCCAGACGGACGGCATCGGCCCCGCAGACGACGAGAGCCAGACGGACGACGACGGCCTCGCAGACGATGAGCGCCATACGGACGATGATGGCCATGCCTCGAACGCCGAGGCCTCGGTACGGGGCGCGGAAGCCGCTGATGGACCACCAGAAGCTGTCCCCAGGCCGGAAGCCGCCGATCCGGAAGGGCCTGGCGGCCTGGACTCGGGCGCTCCTGACGCGGGCGTCCCGGAGGCCGGGTACGGCCGAGGCGCTCCCGACAACGACATCGAAGGCGGTTCAGCCCTGAAGGCGGTGGACGGCTCGGCGGAGGGCGAGGCGTAAACTCCTGCGACGGGGCCGCTCAAGCCGCAACGCGAAATGGCGGCGGATCTGGCAAAACATCGAGCAAATTGGAATTTCTAGCCGCCCCGGGCCCTCCCTACACGGTCACGTTGATTTTCAACACACCGGCGCATGAAACCTTCGTGAGCACCACAATATCATGGTGGCCCTAAGCCGTGTTGCACGGGAATATCGTTTCATGATTATGTCATGAGAGTCGACCGGCCCGGTTCGGAACAACCTCCCATGCGTCATTTCGAATGTCCGCGAATGAACTCCGAGCTCCAGTCAGTTCCATAACCCTCGCATCCTCTGCTTATCCGCATTCCGACATTCAAATCCGATCGGAGCGTAGACACCCTCCGGAGCGTGTTTGATCTTATTCATGTGAGGACGAGGAGGCGGCCTTCCCTGCCAATGCCGCTCAGAAGACGGCCCGCCGCAAAGGCTCTCTGGAGTTCCGGATTTTACCCGGTCCGCCCTGTCGGCCGGATCGTCCCCGGATGTCCGTTCCTCCCTCACTCCCCTTCCATCGGCCTGACTTCCCGCGGCGACCGTGCGCCCCGATCCAGAACACCACGCCGTAAGCCCGACCGGCCCGAACCCCCTCAACCGCAGCGATCCCCTGCCGGAGCCACCCCATCGCCAAGGACTACTACAGCCTCCTCCAGGTAAGCCCGAACGCCGACCAGGTGACCCTGAAAAAGGCCTACCGCCTCCTGGCCGTCCGCTGGCACCCCGACCGCAATCCGGGGTCCCAGATGGCCGAGGAGCGCTTCAAGGCCATAGCGGAAGCCTACGCGGTCCTCTCTGACCCGAAGAAGCGAAGGCGGTACGATGAGCTGGGCCACGAGGGCTTCGGTGGAGAGTTCGGGGACAAGGACATATTCGAAGGCTTCGACCCCTCGGATCTCTTCAGGGAGTTCGGGCTGGCGGACGACCGCGAGACCCTGGACAGGCTTCTGGACCTGACCGGCGGGGACTCCCATGACCCCGCCAGGCTCACGGACTTCTTCTCCGGCTTCGGCCAGAAACCAGGAGCCCGCAGGCGGCCGACGGTCGCGGGCAGGGACCTCGCGCTCACGCTGTCCGCGACCCTCAGGGAGGCGGTCTTCGGTACGTTCAAACCCGCCGCCTTCAACACCTCGCGGGGAGTCGTCAAGGCCATGGTCCGCATCCCCCAGGGCACCCGCGACGGGGACGTGCTCACGGTACCGGGGAAGGTCCCGGCGCCCGGCGGCACGGCAGGGGACCTGAAGGTCATGGTAAGCATCGTGCCGGAACCCGGCTTCTCGGTGCGGGGAAACGACATCCTGACCGTCCTCAGGCTCAGGAGATCAGAGCTGGCTTCCGGTTGCCGCCCCACGGTCTCGACCTTGGACGGTAAATCCCTGAAGCTCAGCGTGCCCCCCGGCACCGCCCCCGGGGCCCGGCTCAAGGCTTCTGGGCACGGCGTCCCCTCCAAGACCGGCAGAGGCGCCCTTATCGTGACCATCGAGGCGTCCGGCTGAATGTCCTATCTTCGGCCCAGTCTCGACCACGCAACCTCCGGATCGTCCGCCTGCCACGGGCTTCTCGCATGCCCCTGACATTAACGCGCCCGTTCAGGCCGGAACAGCCGCCCAGGCATGAACGCCATGCCGAACCTATACGCTCCCCGGCATATCCGCTACCGGCGCTCACGCCCTCACGCCACTGCCCATTCCGCGCTATCCCGCGCACGGGAACGGACCCGCGTGCTGGTCAACGCCATCCGAACGCGAGACCAATGCACGCGTCATCCTTTCGCCCCCCTCAAGAAGATAAACAGGAGCGGCCTGGATTTAGGCTCGATGCCGCCTCGCGCTTTGCTTTGGAGGCTGCCTTGCGAGCGGCCTCGACGGTGCGGTTTCCCGCCGATGGCGGATGGACATGCATTCAGCCGAACACCTTCATGACCCTCTCGATCTGCACCTGGCTGCGTTCGAAGATGCTGACGATCGCCTCCGACATTTCTCCCTTGTCGAAGCTTAAGCGGTTCGTGCTGTCGGTATAGGTTCGAACGGTGGGGCACCGTGCGTCCCGAAGTCGCGCTTGATGATGTACTAATTTGAGAAGGCTGCCCCGGAGTCGCACATCCGAGCGAAGAGGCGGGAGGCTGCATCGTCCGCGATGATGTGGCTTAACTCTGGTATTCCGATGGACATATTGACAAGCCACAACTGAACGCGTATCATACCGATTGAATTAACTGTTTCATATACAGTTGTATTTCCAATAAGGTGTCGGTTTTCCCCATGGTTTCAGGCAGTATTAAAGCCATTTCAAAATGTTACCGTTTTAGCTTTCACAAATTTCCTTTTTTGACGACATACGCGTATCATTATGGAGGTCGACACTTTGTCATGTAAGGTCGGGTTCAATCATCAGACGTTCAGAATGATGGAGCATCCACTGGGTGCTGATGAGCACGTAGCGGAGGTAGAATAGAGAGCTTCGGGCAGAATATGGGCTATCTGCGCCGCTGATTTCATTACTCCCTTAACTCTAAGACTGAAGACTGATCAAAAGAACTGCACTATGTGTTGGCATTCCCGAATGCTTCCGGCGTTAAGTTTGTACAGATATGCATTTAACAGATTTTGAGAATTCCAGACATGACTTCGGGATTAACAGTTCGAATATCGCAATATTTTTCTGCGAGGTTTTCCGGTGAGTGATAAGCTTAAGTCAACGGATGGGATTGAATCTCAAAAAATATTATCCCCTTTACTTGTCCAGGATTATGTATATGCCAATTTTCTCAAAGTTGGTTCTCCTATAGTCGACAAAACCGCTTTCACCAGAAATCTCTTGACCTCACATGAAGGCCCATATTTTCTTTCCAGGCCACGAAGATTTGGAAAATCTTTTCTGCTAGATACCATCGAAATTATTTTCAGCGGCAAACCGGAGTTGTTTGCAGGGCTTGATATTGCCAATGAAGATCATCAGTTTACTTGGGACTGTCTGCCAGTAATCAAGTTAGATATGGTCCGTGCCGGCTCTGACCCTGGAACACTTGAACAATCGTTATTGCAGATATTGTTGGGAATCGCCGATGATCACAAAGTCACAATCAGAACAGAAACATCAGCGCTGGCGATGGATGACCTGATAAGAGCTGTTTCAAAAAAACAGATAGTGTCAGGCAATGTGGAACCCAATGTTCTTGAACAATACAATCCCAGGAATGTAGTAATTTTGATTGACGAATACGATTTTGCAATTTTATCAAATTTAAACGATGAGATAACAATACATAGTATACAGAAAAAATTTCATCAGTTTTATGCTACAATCAAATCAAATATGAAATACATCAGGTTTATGTTTGTTACAGGAATCATGAAATTCAAAAATCTTTCGTTTTTCTCAACATTTAATACAGTCAAAGATATTTCATATAATCCAGACTATTCATCAATCTGCGGTTTTACTGAAGATGAGATTCGAAAATATTATAATGCATACCTAAATTTTACTCTTGATTGGATGGTTAAGAGAGATCAACTCCCGCAGAATTCAAGCGTCGATTCGCTTATGAAGCTGATCGTTGAATGGTACGATGGCTATAGCTGGGACGGCCACACGAAGTTGTTTAATCCGTATTCCATCAAAAGCTTTCTCGAAAATCACAAATTCGGTCCTTACTGGTATGATTCAGGTGAATTGATATCAAAAGAATTATTTAAAAAAGATAATCCGGAGATGTTCGATATTTTCAATGACCATATTGTTATAGATAACGTTATAGATAACCCTATTTCCGTGTCTGACCCTCAAGGACTTAACTCGACATCGTTTCTCCTGCAAGCCGGTTATTTGACTGTCGACAGGATTTGCGGATCAGCTATCGGCAATACGGAAAAATATCATCTTAAAATTCATAATAAAGAGGTTAGCCGCGCGATACTTAACGAACTATCTTCTGTTTTCCTGTTGCCTAGCGGCAAAAGATACGATCAGATAATCTTAAATGGCAGACTTATAAAATTCTATAAATCATTTTGTTCGTTAAATTATAAAGATTCTCAAATGATTTTCTCTGCTATTATGTCAGGAACCCCTAAACAAGAGCTGCTTCCATACAGAGAAAACGCATTTCATCTTGTCCTTTCCAAAACTTTAGGATTAAACATATTTCCTCCGTTTGACGGGTTAGCCTCAGACAATGGGTGGGCTGATATAGTCATAAAGACATTTCAAGGCCATTGGGTTGCTGTTGAGCTGGAATATGCTCGAGTACACTACAAAGGCGGCAATACCAACCCAGATGGGGCCATAGCAATTTTTCAATCGGTTATCGATGACCAAAAATCATTTGCATACTCTAAATTTCCAGATCTCAATAGCAATAGCAATAGCAATAGCAATGACAATGAATCAGTTCAACCTTTGAGTTCAATCGATAATGCTTATGGAAATTCGGATATCAAGAAAAAATCAAGTAAAATCAACTCTATAGATGACTATCCTATAGTTCGGGATATCCTCATGAAACATATTGAAATTGCTTTCGATCAGATTTTACATAAAAATTATGCTAAGCCATTGCTTGAATTGGGAGTCGATGTTTATGCGGCAGCAGTTGCCGTCTACGATACATCGGATGTTATGATCCGCTTCAGGCGTGTCGGCTGGAAAGACGATCAAAAAGATCAGGTCGTCTTGACTGCAATCCCTGACAAGGAACTTCCTCTCAAGGAACCTTAAAGTGCAAAACCAATCTCGTTTATCTCCGTCAGCGCCGCCATAAGAACATCCTGACTCGTGAATTGAATAACTGTGACTCTTGACTTAAAAAGTCAGCGATGGGTAGAGACTCTTATTCATTTAGTTCATGACGTCCTCGTCGTCCTCGTCCTCGTCGTCCTGACGGAAGAACGGCATAAACGCCTTCATGGCCTTCGACATGCTCATCGACGGCCAGGCGCCGCCGCATTTGAGGCAAAGGCCGGAAAAGCCGGAGTCAACCGAGCCGTTGCGGGTAGCCGCCTGAAACCGGTCTTGAGACCCTGTTTCTCCGGCTTATCCCTCACAAGCTCATTACGGGCCAGGGTGCGGCAACGGCAATGCAACCAGCCCTTCCGTCAGGGGAGGGAGATGAATGGATACCAATGTACAAAGGAAAGACCCTCTGCGTCGTCGTTCCCGCCTATAACGAGGAGAAGCTCCTCGCCCGGACCGTCACGTCCATGCCGGACTTCGTGGACCGCATCGTAGTGGTCGATGACAGGAGCACGGACGGCACGGCCGCCGAGGCCCGCCGCCTGGCGGAGGACGACCCCAGGGTAGTCCTCCTGTCCCATGCCGAGAACCAGGGCGTAGGCGGCGCCATCGCGACCGGTTACAAGCTGGCCCGTGACGAGGGCATGGACATGGCGGCAGTGATGGCCGGGGACGGACAGATGGACCCCGCCGATCTGCCCAACCTCTGCGACCCGGTGGCCGAGGAGGGGGTGGACTACGCCAAGGGCAACCGCCTTGTCTACGAGGAGGCCTACAGGGTCATCCCCAGGGTACGCTTCTTCGGGAACGCGGTGCTGTCGTTCCTCACCAAGATCTCCAGCGGGTACTGGCACGTGGCCGACTCACAGACGGGCTACACGGTCATCAGCAAGAGGGCGCTCGCGGCGGTCGACTGGGACAGGATGTACAAGCGCTACGGGCAGCCAAACGACCTGCTGGTGCGGCTGAACGTCGAGGACATGCGCGTGAGGGACGTGCCGGTGCGCCCCGTCTACAACATCGGCGAAAAGAGCGGCTTCCGGCCCCGCCAGGTGCTCTGGCCCATCTCGCGGCTCCTCATCAGGATGTACGTATGGCGGCTCTGGAAGAAGTACATGATCCGCGACGCCCACCCCCTTTTCCTCTTCATCATGGTGGGGTTCCTCCTGTTCGGGCTGGGGTTCCTGTTCTTCCTGAGGCTCCTGTACCTGTTCCTCAGCCAGGGGCAGATGCCGGAGATAACCCTCATAGTGTTCCTGTTCACCGTGTTTCTGGGGCTACAGTCGTTCCTTTTCGGAATCTGGATGGACATGGACCGCAACAAGGGACTGCGGTAGCCGCTCCGTACGGCTCCGCTATGCCTTCCGCAGGGGAAACGCCTTCTGCAGGGGACACGGAAGTCCAGGCGACCGACGCGCGGCGTCCGGAGCCCGGAGCCCGGAGCCCGGAGCCCGGAGCCCGGACGCCCGGAGCCCGGAGCCCGGAGCCCGGAGCCCGGACGCCTGCGCAGGCCATGGCCGGAACGCCGAGCCCGCAGGCACCGAAGGCATGCCCGCAACCGCTGTCCTGCCCGCGTCCCTGCGGCGGAAACAGAATCCCCGGAGGCAGACGTTCAGGCCTGAGGGCCATTCCCGCCGCCCCCGCCAGCGGGATCCGAGCCCCGCAGGAGCGAGAAGCCCGCGAAAAGCGTCTCCTTCTCCTCAGCCACGAGCTCGGTCTCCGCCTCGGCGTAGGGCCCCTTGCCGGACATGAGCCTTTCGGCGGTGGCGGCGGCGGTGTCCGCCGCGGCCATGGCCTTGGCCAGGAGCCCTTCGGCCGTGAGCGTACCGTTGGGCCAGGCCAAAGCCGCCCCGAACAAGGGCATGCCGCAGTCGAGCGGCTGCCTGTCCGCCAAATCCGCGCCAAGCCTCTCCACGAGCCTTCCTGCGCGGCTGGGGTTCACCCTGGGCATGATGACCGCAATCTCGCCGGGACCCAGCCTGGACGGGAGATCGATCCTCCTGAGCCTTTCCCTGAGGAAAGCGGCGAAGAAGCCCGGAAGCGCCCCATTGAAGGAAACGACCAGAAGCCCCAGGGGCTTTTCGGCCTCGAGCGATCTGGCCATCTCGTACTTGAGCGACAGCTCGAAGTGCTCCTCGCGGAAGAATCCGCTCTCGGGATCCAGGCAGGGATGCCCCGTCCGGTGGCGCCGTGCGCCGAAAGCCTTCGCGGTCGCCTTGGGGGAAGCCGGCCTTGCTCCGGAAGACTCGCGCGAAGCCGTGCCGGAAAGCTTATCCGAAGCCTTTCCTGAGGACTTGTCGGCGTCAGACCTCGCTCCGGAAGCCTTGCCCGAAGCGGCATTAGCCCCGGAAGCCTCGGCGGAAACCTTGCCCGAAGCCTCTTTCGTTCCGACGGCCCGTCCGGAAGCCGCCTTCGCTGAGGCGGCGGCGCTGGACTCAGCGCCTGGACCTTTCGCGGTCGCCCCGGGGACTGCCGACGGCCCTCGGTCCGTCCCTTTGGAGGAGGGTTTGTCGGAGGCGGGCATCAGGGCATCGTCCGGGGGAGGGCCTTTCGCAGGCATCGCTAGTCTCCGGCGCATCGGGCCTCCCGCGCCGCTGCGGGGTCCCCGGCCATCGGCGGTCGGGAAGAAGGCTCGGGCTGATAGGGGGCGGGCAGAAGCGAGTTCGGGCCGGGCGGCTCCCGGCAGGGCTCAGACGAAATCCAGGATGGCCTGGGGCATGTTCCGCAAGGAGACGACCTTGTCCACGCAGCCGGTCTTGATGGCCTCCTTGGGCATGCCGAAGACGATGCAGGAGGCCTCGTCCTGGGCAAGGGTCTTGGCCCCGGCCTCCTTCATGATCTTTATGCCGTCCGCGCCGTCCGAGCCCATGCCGGTCAGGATCACGCCCACCGCGTTGGCGCCCGCGTACTTGGCCACGGACTTGAACAGCGGATCCACCGCCGGCCTCTGGTGGTGGATCATGGGCCCGGTCTTCACCTCCACGTAGTAACGCGCCCCGCTGCGCCTCAGGAGCATGTGGTAGTTGCCCGGGGCGATGAGGCAGGTGCCGGGGAGGACGGAATCGTTCTGGGCGCCCTCGCGCACGTTGATGCGGCACAGGTCGTTCATGCGGTCGGCGAAGGACTTGGTGAAGTTGGGCGGCATGTGCTGGGCCACGACTATCCCCGGGGTGTCCGGGGGGAGCCGGGTCAGGATCTCCTTCAGGGCCTCGGTCCCGCCGGTGGAGGAGCCTATGGCCACGACCTTGTTGGTGGTCTCGGTTATGGCCCTCCTGGCTGTGGCCATGGCGCCGCCGACGGGCTGGCGCTTCATCACCCGCGCGTGGGAGGCCGCGCGGATCTTGTCCGCGAGCTGCGCCCCCATCTCGCCGACGGTGAAGGACCCGCCCGGCTTGGCCAGCACCTCCACGGCCCCGCAGTCCAGGGCCTCCATGGCCATGGCGCTCCCCTTAGGCGTGAGCGAGCTCACGATGATGACCGGGAGCGGGCGATGCGCCATGATCTTCTTCAGGAACGTGATCCCGTCCATCCGCGGCATCTCGATGTCCAGGGTGATCACGTCCGGGTTCAGCTTCACTATCATGTCCCGGGCCACGTAAGGGTCCGGGGCCGCGCCCACGACCTGGATGTCCTTGGCCTGGGAGAGCTGTTCCGTGAAGATCTTCCTCACGATGGCGCTGTCGTCGACTATGAGAACCTTGACCATGCTGATCCGCCTTTTGACATCCTCTCCCGGCCAAATCTCTGGGGATACCCCCTGGAGGCCGGGCTTTCCTGCCAGCCCGGGGCTGTCCCCCGGATCTCATCGCGGAGCACCCGCTCGGGCTCCTTGCGAAGCTTGCGGTGGGCCTCAGGCACCCTCTTCCAGGACAGACGCCGACACGGCCTGTCCTGAAGCGAGGACGTTCACCGCGCCGATGCCATCGGCATCGTCCCCTGAACCGTGCGCCAGGCGTCTGGACTCGGGCCGACCCTGACGGCGGGGAGCCCGACCGTCCGATCTCATGCCGGGTGGCTCCGGCGCTGGCCTTGCCGGGTGGCTCCGGCGCTGGCGAGGTTTTTGCGCAAGGCAGAAGTCGCCGACCCGACCGAGGCTACGGAAGGGCTTCGGCCGACCCGCAGGCAGGCATGGACGGCCCCTACTGGGTGACCTTCCGGTAGATGCACGGGGCCACGTACTGGAAGGCGTGCTGGAGCCCCGAAAGGCTCTCGGAATGCCCGATGAACAGGTAGCCGCCCAGCTCGAGCGTCTTGTGGAACTTGTTCACGATCTCCAGGATGGTCTGCCGGTCGAAGTAGATGAACACGTTGCGGCAGAAGATGAGATCCAGCGGGTGCTTGATGGGCAACGGGTCCAGGAGGTTGAAGCGGCGGAAGCTCACGATCCTGCGCACGGCGTCCTGGACGCGCCAGTGGTCGCCGCCCTTTTCGTGGGGGACCTTCGTCAGGTACGAGTGGAGCGCCGCCGGGGGGATGTTCTTCACGCTCTCGGGGCCGTACTCCCCGCGCTTGGCGATGTTCAGCACCTTGGTGGAGAGGTCGGTCGCGAGGATCCTGAAATCCCCGCCGTGCCCGAAGTACGGGCTCTTGTCCATCACGACCATGGCGATGGTGTAGGGTTCCTCCCCGGAGGAGCAGGCGCAGCTCCAGACCCGGAGCCGGGGCCCGCCGCCGCCGGGCTTCCTGCGCCTCTGCTCCAGCTCCGGCAGGAAGGTCTTCGCCATGAAGTCGAAGTGCTGCGGCTCGCGCCAGAAGCTCGTGAGGTTGGTGGCGAGCGCGTCCAGAAGGAAGACTAGCTCGTCCCCCGTGGAGTCCGCCATCACGTGCTTGAAGTAGCTCTTGAAGTCCCTGAACTGGAGCTGGGTGATGCGCTTGGCCAGGCGGGCGCGCACTAGCTCCTTCTTGCCGTCCAGGAGGTTGATGCCGCTCTCCTTGTGGACGAAGTTGGCTATGGTCTGGTACTCGGCGTCCGTCAGCTCGGGCTGCTTCTGCATGAAGGCGTGATCGGCGCGCTGCGGCCTGTCGTCAGGCGGGGAGTGATCTCTCAACTGGTTCCTCCTCGCGAGGGGCCGCAAGGCCTCCCGCGCGCGAGCGTCCCGGGATCCCGCCAGGGTCCCGGCCCGCCCCCCTGCGACACCTTCCGGTCCGCCGGGGGGGGCGCCGCGCCCGGCAGACCTTCGACCGTCCCGCGCCCCCAAGGCCATCGGGGAGCTTCGGGGACCGCGGGAGAACCCCGAAAACCTCAGGTAACCCGAGAGCCCCTTGAAATGCCGTCGAGACCTTCGGGGAATCCCGAAGCGCCCGGGTGACCGTCGGGGACCGCCGAGACGGCTCCCCGCAGGGCCTCGCGCAGGGGTCCGGTCCCGAGGGACGCGGACGCGGGGCTAGGCCTCACTCTCGCTCTCGTCCTCCTGGTCGGCCAGCCCCCTGGGCCCGAAGGTCAGATCCTCGTCCGTCAGGATGAGGTCGATATCCAGGATTATGAGCACGATATTCCTGGTCTTGGCCATGCCCTTGATGTACTCGCTCCTGAGCCTGGAGCCGAAGTCGGGAGCGGCCTCGATGTCCGCCTCGTTTATCGTGATGACCTCGGAGACCCGGTCCACAAGGATGCCCATCTGGGTCGGGCCGTGGATGGTCTGGAACTCTATGACGATTATGGAGGTGCGCTCGGTGTAGGCCTCTTCCGGAAGCCCGAACTTCAGCCTCAGGTCGATGACAGGAATGACCTTCCCCCGGAGGTTGATGAGGCCCTTCATGAACCTCGGGGTCTGGGGGACGCTCGTTATGTCCAGCATCCCGTTGATCTCCCGGATCTTCAGGATGTCCAGGCCGTAGAACTCGCCCGCCAGCTCGAAGCTCAGGAACTTCAGGTCCTTGGAGTGGTCTATGGTAAGGGCGTTCGCGCCCCGCAGATCTTCGCTCATAGGCTTCCTCTGAAAAAAGGCCGCGGTCCTGGCCCGCCTGGGGCCAGAAGACCCGCTGGACCGGCGGGCCGAATGCCCACCCATTATCGCCCGCGCCGGGCGGGAAAGGCCATATTGCCGGTCAAGCCGGGGAAACGGCCCCCGGTCGGGCGGGAAAGCCGCTCCGGGCCGCCGGAAGGGCCCCGGCGACGGAAAGGCGGGGGCTGGATCCCGCAACGTCGGGCAGGAACCGGGTACGGCAAGTCAAGACGAGTGGCGAGAGGAGGGCAAGCGAGACGGGAGGCGGAGGAAAGCGGCCTCCGGCGGGCTTGGGGAACCCCGGCGCCTTGCCGCGGGGGCCTCCTCGAAAGGCGCCCGGCTGGCGGGCCCCCGAAGACGACATGCGCACGGGCCCCGAAGGCGCCCCGAGCACGAATCTCCCGAAATCCGGGCCGGGGGCAAGGGGCGAATCCCGACAGCGGGCCGCCCTCCCGCTACATCCCCCAGTCGTCTGCCTCGCCGCCGGACGGATGCGCACCCAGCGGGGGGCCGTAGCTCCCGCCCGCGGAGTCGAACAGGCCGTTCACGTCCAGGATGAGGCCCACGCGACCGTCCCCCAGGATGGTGCCGCCCGCGAGCGACCGGACGTACTTCAGGCGCTCGCCCAAGGACTTTATCACGACCTCCTGCTTGCCCAGCACCTCGTCCACCAGAAGGCAGCGGCGCTGGCCCTCGTTTTCCACGACCACCACCAGCGCGTCCGACGGATCGGTCGCGGCGCCGTCCACGTTCACGATCTGGTCCAGCCGCACCAGAGGAAGGAGGTTGTCGCGGACCTTTATCATCTCGCCCTGGTTCTTGACCGTGAAGTACTCCTCGGGCTTGGGGCGGAAGGACTCGTTTATCGAGATGGTGGGGAGGATGTAGCGGTTGTCGCCGACGCGGACGATCATGCCGTCTATGATGGCGAGGGTGAGCGGCAGGCGGATCACGAAGCTCGAGCCCTGCCCCGGGGTCGAGGTGAAGTCCACCTTGCCGCGCAGCTGCTCTATCGACTTGCGGACCACGTCCATGCCCACCCCGCGGCCCGAAAGCTCGGTCACCTTGTCGGTGGTGGAGAAGCCCGGCTGGAAGACGACGTTGTGGGCCTGGGCAACGGTGAGCGTCTCGCCGGGCTGGATGAAGCCCTTCTCCTCGGCCTTCTGCTGGACCTTGGCCACGTCCAAACCCCGGCCGTCGTCCGAGAGCTCTATGACCACGTTGCCGCCCTGGTGGTACGCCTTCAGGACCAGCGCCCCCTTGACGGGCTTCCCGACCGCGCGGCGCTCGGCGGCGGTCTCGATGCCGTGATCCAGGGCGTTCCTGATCATGTGGACCAGAGGGTCGTAGATGGACTCGACCATGTTGCGGTCGATCTCTGTGTCGTCCCCGATGGTCGTGAATTCTATGTCCTTCTCGAACTTGTGGGAGAGGTCGCGCACGAGGCGGTTCATCTTCTGGAAGGTGTTCTTGATGACCACCATCCTGAGGCTCATGGCGTTGCGCTGGAGCTCGGAGGTGATGCGCGAGACCTGGGCGAGATCCTTGTTGAACTTCTGCTCCTTCAGGTGCTTCAACGACTCGTTGGAGGTGACGAGGGACTGGGTGATGACCAGCTCGCCCACCAGGTCGATAAGCCCGTCCAGCTTCTGGGTCTCCACCTTCACGGTGTGGGCGCCCTGCTGCTGGGTGGAAGCCGACGACGAGAACTCGCTCTGCTTCTGCTCGCGGAGCGCGGCAGCCACCTTCTCCGGCGCCCCTATCTTCTTCTGCAGGAGGATCTCCCCCAGCTTCGTCTCCTTGCGGCTCTCCTGGATCTTCAGAGCCTTCTCCACGTGCTCGTGGTCCAGCCGACCCATGGCGACCAGAATCTCGCCCATGCGCCGGACGTTCCCTTCCTTGTTCTGGAGCTCAACCGCTTCCTGGAGCTCGCTTTCGGTGATAAGCCCGTCCTCCACCAGGATTTCCCCAAGCCGGACGTTGCGGGCGGTCTTCTGGGCCTGGATGAGCCCGCCCAGGTCGCCTTCGGAGATGAGGCCCTTCTCGACCAGGATCTCGCCCAGCTTCTTGGGCTTGGCGCCCCTGGACGCGCCGGAGCTGGCGGGGGCGGTGGACGGCGGGTCGGGGGCGAGCATGCCCTGCCGCGCGTCCCAGAGGCTGTCGCGGAGTTCCTTCATCTCCTCCGCAGGCCACGGGGGCGAGATGCCCCAGCCCGGGTCCCCCTCGCGGAGCTCCAGGGAGGAGACGCCGTCGATGAGGAATGAGAGGGCCTTCAGGAGGATGTCGGTTATCTGGGTGGTGTGGGGGACCTGTTCGCTCACCACGTAGTCCATGAGCGCCACGGTGTCGGCGGTGAGCCGGGTGAGCTCGTCCAGATCCAGCAGGCTGAACCCCGCCTGGATGGTCCTGAAGTCCTGGATGCACTCGGCCATGGCCGAGACGGGATCGTTCTTCTGCTCCACCGCCACGAGCTTCATCTGGAGGCTTTCCAGCGCATGCACGAAGCCCTGCTTGAAGTGCTCGACCGTAGGCTTGTGGCGGGGCCGCCAGACCAGCCTGCAGGCGGGACCTTCGCCTTCGGAAGGAACGGTTGCCTTCCGCCGCGCCCCTGCGGCTTCCTCTCCGTATGCCTCGGCGGCCTTATCCGCTTCGGAGGCCTCAATGGCTTCCGCGCCGTCCGCTCCGGAGGCCTCGTCCGCTTCCCCGCCGTACGCCCCGGAGGTCTCGTCCGCTTCCGCGCCGTCCGCCTCGGAGGCATCTTCCGCCTCCGCTCCGTACGCCCCGGAGGCATCTCCCGCTTCCGCGCCGTCCGCCCCGGAGGCATCGTCCGCTTCCGCGCCGTCCGCCCCGGAGGACTCAACGGCTTCCGCGCCGAAGGCTCCCGTGCCTTCCATTTCGATAGCCCCGGAGGGCGATTCACCGGCCTCGCCCGAGGCAACGTCTCCCTCCGACCCTTCGCCGACCGCCTCGGCGGTGGCACCGTCGTCGGCATTGGCACCGACCCCTCGGGCCGCGAGATCGTCCTCGCCCCAACCCTTGTCGATGTCATCCCAGTCGGGGCCGCGCTCCTCCGGGGGTATCACCTCCTCGGGAGGCGGCGGGGCAACGTCTTCAGGGGGCTCCGGCTCCGGCTCCGGTCTGGGGGAGGCGGCGCCTTCCGGGGGAGGGGGGGCCGCGTAGTCCTGGCCGGTCAAGTCGGCGGAACGCTTCAGGAATCCCCGGATGTCCCCCGCGGGCTCTCCCCCGGAAGCCAGGACCCGCGCGAGCTCCTGGAGGTGGGTCACGCCTTCGCCGGCCAGATCCAGGGCCAGTTCCGCCCTGTCCGGGACTTCGTCGCGGATGACGGCCTTCAGCAGTGATTTCACGCTGTTGACTACCCGAGGCGGCCACTCGGACTCGAACACCACGAACTCCCGTCCCAGGCTCTCCACGAGCCCCAGGACGGCGCTCACCTCCACGAGGTCGTCGCGGGAGAGCATGACCAGCTCCAGGCTCGCCTGTTCCAGAAGCTTCTGAAGTCTCTCGGTGTCAACAGCCATATTCGAGATTGCCCCCCGGGCCGGCCGAGGCGCGCGGCCAGTGTTCCGAACTCGCGGCGCCAGATTTGGTTCGCGGCCGCCTGACCGGCCCCGGCTAGCCCTTCTTGACGAACATGGGGCTCAGGAGGGCGTACTGCCAGCGAATGAGCCGGTCACGCTCGTCGAGGATGATGCCCGCGAGCTCTTCGAAGGACTCCTGCGAGCGGGGAAGGTAGTCGGTAATGCCGCGGCTGATGGACTCGATCATGCCCAGGAGGGAGGGGTGCGCCGCCAGCACGATGAGGCGGGTAAGGGGGTACTGCCTAAGGACCTCGTTGCCCAGCGAGTGATCCACCAGAACGGAGCTGTCGGCCAGGAGGAACTGCACGCTCTCGGACTTGATGAAGGCCAAGGCGTTGGGGATGTTCTCCACCACCGTGACCCCGAATCCCTCGCTCTCAAGATCGGAAACGAGGGGCTCCAGAAAAGCGGGCTCCCGGTCGATGATTACGACGCGCATGCTCCCCCCAGGGCCGGCCTGAACGGGCCGGACGCTCCTTTCGCGAGGCGGCTGACAGCCGCGAAGATATTATCATGCAGGTAAAAGTTTGTAAACATGACGCCCATCGGGGCCTTAGCAAGGCGCGGGCCATGTCCTCCGGGATCGCGCACGCGCAGGATCCGGGCCCGCCTGCGGCCCGGTCCGAATCCTTCCCGCAGACTTTGCCCGAGCAAGGCCGCCCCGCGCATTTTCATGGAAAACGCCTTCGTTTGCAAGCTACCGCGAAAGCGGGAAACCGGAAGTCCGCCGCCCGTCTAGAAGCCCGTTGCATGAATCGCGACGGCACTGCCATGAATCCGTTAGCCGTAGAGCGACCGCCTCATATCTGCCGCATTCGCAGTCCGACCGCATCCGCAGTCATGCCCTTCTTCAAAACCCTTGATGCGACAGGCGCCTAGGGTCGGCGCACATCCTCTGGCCTCCGCGCACGGCGGTGCCTTGCGGGCCGGACTGCCATGCCAGCGGGCGATTCCGGTCAAGGCTTTCGGGATGCCGGTAACAGTCGGGCTCACCGGCCCGACTGAACCGAATCACCTAACGGGCCTACGGCCTCGGACTTCCCCAGGACCGTGACAACCCAGGCATCATGATGGAGTGCCTCTGCAGTAAGGGCATCCCAATCAAGGTGCGTCCGAGAGACGTCCGCCGTGACATGCCTGAGAGACGTTGCCGAGGCAGGCCGGAGAGACGTTGCCGAGGCAGGCCGGAGGGCCGGCCGCCGAGG
>JAISFS010000231.1 GCA_031263485.1 Deltaproteobacteria bacterium
ATGCCGCCTTCGCGTCTTTTCTTCACACCCCGATGCCCAATGCGTCTCAAATGTCGGAGGAATGTTTTGCCGATTCCGTCTTGCTTGCGGCGCCGGTCGCTCCTGGCAAGCTGAGAACCCCGTTGCCCGGAGTCGCAGGATCACCGGTTTATGCGAGGCGTCACGTCACCCATGACTGGAGGACCTGAACGGTCATAATTAAAGTCTCCCTCGGAGGTTCCCCTTTTCCCATGCCCTGTCGATGCGTTCGCCATCCCTCTTTCCTCTTATTCCTTTCATTCCTATCATTCCAGTCATCAAATCATCTAATCATCCAACCATTCCAGCAATTCCAATCGTTCCCGCGGACAAGGGATAGGCAGAATGGATAAACAGAGTGTTTTACAGGGTTTGAGGCATGATTGCGGCTGGAACCCACCGCCGAAAAGGTACGGCACTGCGAGGGGCGAATCTGGAGATGACAAGGGCTCGTGGAGTCGACAAAGAATCACCCGATGGTCGGCCATCATGCCTTAGCCTCCGCGATGAGAAGACGATGCCGGCGCGGGAAGACGATCGGGCATCCCCACCGTTTTCATCCTCAAACGGTCGGCTCTCTCCCTGTTCGCCGCGTTTCGCGTGTCATTGCCGGGGGCGGATCGGCTTGCCGGGGCATGGCGCTCAGATCAGTTTCGGCAACACCGTTTAACGTGTAGACCTTCTACGGCGTTCTCCGGCAGTATGCGATTGAGCCAGGCTATGGCGTCTACGGCCGATGGAGGGAAACAAGAGTGGCTATTGAGCGAAACAAACCGGGTGGCGGCATGAAAAGGCAGAAAGAGTCCGGTAACAAGCCGTCCAGTCCGGTTCCTCTCTATTCATTCAGGATAGAGCTTAAATGGATCAAGCCTAAGATTTGGCGTTGTTTTTTTGTTCCGTCAGACATATCGCTGATTCGTCTTCACTTTGTCTTACAGACGGTAATGGGGTGGGAGCACGAACATCTGTTTTCCTTCACGATTTTTGGCGAGCGCTACTTCGATGACGGATTCAGCTCGTTCACGTTTTCGGCCAAAGACAGCCAATACCGTCTCGGAAAAATCAAACTGGACGGGCTCGGACTCGAGAATGGCTCCCGTTTCACGTACATGTACGACATGGGGGACTCGTGGGATCACGTCTTGAAGGTGCTCGACACCGACTACGTCCCCAAGGTTCCGGGGCAGGAATACGGCTGTTTCAAGGGCGCGAGGGCTTGCCCTCCGGAAGACTGCGGGGGTGTGTACGGATACTATAACCTTCTGGAAGCCCTTGCGGATCCGGACCACGAGGATCACGAGGACAGGATGGACTGGGCTGGCGGTCAGATTGACCCCGAAGCCTTTGACTTCAGAGACGTCGACTTTTCACTCAGATGCATGCGGTAACCCGGTTCCGGACCGTCGCGCCGACTTCCGACATCGACTTGCGGCGCCGGTCGACTTTGGATGAGCGATCTGCGTCGTTTTTCCCGTCCCCCTGATATCCCATGCTTATCAAATGGCGGCGACGCTTTAACCGCGCCGCCATTTGCGGCGCCGGTCGCGTCCTGCGGCCGATTGACCGTCATGGCCAGTAGTACTTTGCCGCTGAATCCCGGGGCATGGGGAAGCCCCCTGTCATTCCGGCTCGTGGACCGGAACGCTTATAATTCTGCGGCCCTCGAAGGGTACCATATTCCTGAATCTTAGCTGGACGGCTGACGTTTCTCATTCCATGGGGAACGGAAAAGCCGAGTCATAGGCATGGTTTAAGCCCCGTGTCGACTGAACTCTTCGCCGAAAAGGTTTCCTTATGGGCAACGATGGCTGAATCTGGTCTTGACAAGGACTCGCAGAACCAGTAAAACCTCGAATATAATCTTTCAGCCATCTGACCCGAAACCTCTGAACCGTTACGATGGCACCGCAGGAGACTGCCGCTAGGACAGATTGGCCAGTCTTGGGGCCGCAAATGAACGGGCCCGTTCACAGTCCGTTGAATTTCGCTTGTCATTTCCGAATGCATCACGCCGTGCCGGAACTTAACGTTCCTGTCCGTTTCCGCATCGTCGTCTTTCCAGGTCTGGTGATCCGAGGGCCCTCTGTCGCCAACTGCAACCCCAGCATCCCTCTATGGCACTCATGGCCCTTGCTGGCCACATGGCTCTCGATGGGCGGTCGTCCGCTTTCGCGCCGGGGCATGGCGGCATCCGCCGAAGCGAAACAAGCTACAGGCGAGGTAGTGACATGAAAAAGCTCAAGGAATCCAAAAAAAAACCGTCAGGCACGGCTCCGCTCTATTCCTTCAGGATAGAGCTAAAATGGATAACGCCTAAGATTTGGCGGTATTTTTATGTCCCCTCCGACATATCGCTGATTCATTTTCACCTTGCCATACAGGCAGTCATGGGGTGGGAGAACGACCATCTGTTTTCCTTCAACATTTCCGGAGAAGAATACTTCGATGAGGTTTTCACCCCGTTCCACTCTTTAGCCGATGAGAGCGAATTCGAGCTCGGCAACGTCAGATTGGACGGGCTCGAACTCGTGAAGGGCTCCCGTTTCACGTATATGTATGACATGGGGGACTCGTGGGATCACGTCATAAAGGTGCTCAGCACCGACTACGTCCCCAAGGTTCCGGGGCGGAGATTCGGCTGTTTCAAGGGTGCCAGGGCTTGCCCTATGGAAGACTGCGGGGGAGTGTACGGATACTATCACCTTCTTGACGTCCTGGCGGATCCGGACCACGATGAGCACGAGTTCAGGATGGAATGGGCGGGCGGCCCGATAGATCCCGAGGCATTTGACCTGGATTCCATCAACATCTCGCTCAGCCATCTGGAGTGACGCGATTCCGGAGCCTCGCGCCGCCTTGCGTTGCAGATCGTCCCAGGATGACCGAACGGCGTCTGTTTTACCTTTCACCCATGTCCCATGCTTCTCCAAATGACGGCATTGAGGTTTCACAGCGCCGCCCGTTGCTGCCATCGATGTCCGTCGGCAGACTGCATCGTTGAATCACACGACGACCGACATAACTCGAAAAGCGGTAAAAAGCACGAAAATGCCGGACGAAGCCGAGAAAGACCGATCCGAACCGGTTCCGTTCTATTCTTTCAGAATAGAGCTCAAATACACCAAACCTAAGATTTGGCGGTATTTTTACGTTCCGTCCAATATATCATTGAACCGTTTTCATGTTGTCATTCAGAAAGTGATGGGGTGGGCGAACAACAATATGTTTTCCTTCAGGATTTCTCGCTTTGTTTCCTTCGAAAGTGATTTCGTTTCGTACTACCGGACTGCCAGAGAAAGTCGAACCTTGCTCGAAAAAGTCAAATTGGACTGGCTCGGTCTCTCGAAGGGTTTCCGGTTCACGTATCGTTACGACATGGCGGACAGGTGGGATCACATCCTGAAGGTGCTCGATACCGACTACGTACCCAAAATTCCAGGGCAGAAATACGGCTGTTTCGATGGGGCGCTGGCTTGCCCTCCCGAGGGCCACGGAGGCGTTTCGGCATACTATTTCACTTTGGATGTCCTTAAGGATCCTACCCACAATTTACACGAGGAAATGAAGGCTTTTACGGACGACAAGTTTGATCCCGAAGCCTTTGACATTGAATCCATCAACAGATCGCAGCGCCGTATGCGCTAATCCGATACACACCCGTCGCATCGGCATGCGGGGTAGATCGCGCACGGATGGGCGATCGGCATCGGATTTTACCCGTCGCTCCGACGGCACGTGCCTCCAGACGAGTTGTCCCGGGTTCCGCCCAGACGCCTTCCCCACGGCCTCCGTTTCGGGAAGCCGGCGTGAACCTCGCGGCCCGTCGGGCGAAGTATTGCTGGCTCCTAAAACCTCTGATTTTCGCCTTGTTTGCCAGATCGCCCGCCGAAACGCGAGTGCATCGCGAAACGTTCGCACGGGCCCGCACTGACGCCGCCGCAAAGCTTCAGAAGTGACGGGGTGCGATTCAGGAGGGAACGGCGCGTCGCGATATTTTCCGAAACGGACGATCAGACGGAGCCGGCCGCCGGACGGAACCCCGATGTCGATGTCAGGATGCGCTCCACTGCCTGCGCCCTTCCATGATGCCCGGATCGCGAACGGGAAAGCCGCGGGACCGCAACGCCGCTCCGAACGCGGACTCCCCGAAGATCGGGAAATCACGAAGAGTAATCCCTCCAGGTTTCGCCCGGACAATGCCGACCGGTCAACGGCCGATGACGGATCGCGGACGCGGGATAGGCGCGTTCCCGGCGCACGGCGGTGCCCGGCAAGGGCTCCGGAACGTGACCCTGCCTGCCGATCGCCCTTCAGCCTCGTGCCCGCGGCCGCCGCCGGCGGTGGCTCAGTAGTGCCTCTCAGTCACAAGCTTGCCCATGCCCCGCAAGGTCTCCGCGATGAGGCCGATTGTAGTCCTCCGGATTCGCACGCCTATCTGGCGGAAAAGCAGGTCCTCGTGGGCGACGTTCATGGCGTTCCCGATCATGAGATGCACCACGTCCGCCTTCCTGAGCATGAGGCAGAGCTTCTCCACGGCGCTGTTCCCGGAAAGGCTCTCCTCCGGCACGTCCAGGATGTTGTAGGCCTGGTTCAGAGTGACGGCGCCCTCGGTCACGAGGTCGATGCCCTCGATGCTGTACGACGGGGGTTCCCCGAAGGATCCGCCGGGCACGAACATCTCCACGGGCCGATCCAGCTCCCTGGAGAGGATGTCGGCGGTGGTGGACCCGCAGGCGATCTTCTTCCCGGACATGGCCATGAAGTCTTCCACGTAGGCCCTGTCCATGCCTGGCTTGCTGGGGGGGCCCGTCAGGAGCGTCAGCTCCTCCGCCTCGCGGCAGCGCATGAGCGCCAGGGTGGTGTCGTCCGAGTGGCGTCCCCGGGAGACGGACCGGCACATATCCACTATCCGTTCCGGGAGCGCGTCCAGAGGCTCCCGGGCGGCGAGCGACTGGTTGATGAAGGCCGAGACCGCCTGGGAGCCGATGCCGAAGTCGTAGCCGCAGCCCATGCCTGCCTGGCTCACCCCGTCCGAGAACATGACGAGCGCGTCCCCCTCGCCCAGGACCCCCCGGGCCTCGCCTATCACCTCGAAACCTGCGGTGTAGAACCTGGGCTTCAGGACCGCGGACGAGCCTTCATGTACCAGGACGGCTTCCGGCGCCTCGTAGTTGTAGCAGAGGAACTGCCCGTCGGGCAGTATCGCCGCGGCCACGAAGGCGGAGAAGGGGATGTCCTCCGTGCGCGCCCGGTGCATGGAGCTCGCCACCATCTCGGAGGCGGCGCGGACGGAGACGCCGCTGCGGCACAGCTCCATGAGCCTTGACGCGCAGGTCACGGCGGAGATGTTGGCGTACACGCCGGAACCCACGCCGTCGCAGATGACGCAGACCGTGCCCGAGGTGTTCCGGGCGACCTGGAAATAGTCCCCGCAGACAAGATGCCCCTGCTTCACCCTCTGGCAGAGGGAATCGGAGAAGAACTTCACCGGCCGGCGCCTCCCTCGGGTTCCTCCGTGTCGTAGAGGGCTATGATGCGCCTGGCTATCTCCTCGCTCTGGGCCGCGCTCTTGCCCAGGAAGTGCGCCATCTCCTGGGCGAAGCGCACCTGGTGCTCGAGGAATTCCCGCGCGTGCATGAGGGTCTGGGACTTGATGACGTCCAGCTGGCCGGAGTCGAAGCGGATCTTCGAGATATCCGCGTAGATGCCCACGTATTGCCGCGCCTCGCGGATGGGGTAGACTATCTCGTGGTAGCGGATGCCGTACTTGGACTTGATGGACTCGAACTTGTCCAGCTTCCCCTCCTGGAGCTTCTCGAAGCCTTCGGAGTTGATGAGGTACGACACGCGGCGCCCCAGGATCCCGTTGTTGCACATGAACATCTTCTGGAAGGCGGAGTTCATCTTGATCATGCACAGCTCCGCGTCCAGGACCACGATGCCGTTGGGGCTGGTCTCCATGATGCGGTCCGTTCGCTGCTGGGCCAGGCGCTTCATGTAGGGGATGCACATCTCCGGCTCTGCCATGCCGCGGATGACGGCGGCGGCGTTGTCGCGGCAGGAGAGGTAACCGCAGGCCCCGCAGTTGAGCTGGAAGAGGGGGTTGAGCTTCCCGGTGCGCTCCAGGACCTTGTTTATCTGGCTCTCGGTCACCTCCTCCTGCTTGCGCTCGTCGGAAACGAACTCGGCCCGCCATTTGACGTCGGGCGGCGGCCCGGGCGGGGCCGGGCGCGGGGCCGAGGCCCAGGCGATGACGCTCCCGCGCCTCTCGAAGAAGGTGCCGGTCCCGCCGAAGCAGGGGCCCATCACGCAGCCGCCCCGGCAGAAAAGCGGCTCCACGGTCCCGGCGCGCAGCGGGGCGTCCGCGGAGAAGAGGTTCTTCACCTCGTCCGGTCCCGCGATCGGGAAGACCTCGGCCTCCAGCCCGTCGGCCACGAGCCCGCCAGTCTTGAGCATGCCGCCGGAGACCGGGAAGAGCCTCGCCTCGCCGGGATCGGAGAAGCAGTCGAAGCCCGACTCCGTGCAGTCCTCCACGTTCACGCCCTCGTCCGCCAGCCAGCGCCCCAGCTCCGCGAAGGTGAGCGCCAGATCCACGGCCCCCACGTTCTCCGGACGGGCGAGCTCGTCCTTCTTGGCCGCGCAGGGGCCCACGAAAATCACGAGCGCCTCCGGGAAGGCCTTCTTGAGGAGCCGCCCGTGGGCCACCATCGGGGAGACCACGGGGATGAGGTCGTCCAGCCGTTCCGGGCGGTACTTCTCGACGTAGTTCACGACGACCGGGCAGGCGGTGCAGACGCTCCCCTGGCCCCCGGGCTCCAGGGACCTCAGCGTCACGTAGCGGGCGCCTTCGGCGGTCTCGGCGCACTTGTAAAAGCCCAGCCGCCTCAGCGCCGACGGAAGCCTGGGGGCGAGCGGACCCGGAAAGCGCGCCGCGAACGCCGGCGCCACGGAGGCTATGACTGGCCTCTCGGCGGCCAGCATGGCCTTGGCCTCCTCCAGATCGGAACGCACGGTCTTCGCGTGCTGCGGGCACTCCTTCACGCAGGTCCCGCAACGGATGCAGAGTTCCTGGACGATCTTGGCCTGTCCCCCGCTGATTCGGATGGCCCCCACGGGGCATTCGCGCACGCAGCGGTAACAGTCCTGGCAGTTTGCCGTTATGGTGTAGATGGAGTAAATGGTCATGGCTCCCACGCTCGAGGCAGGCAGGCGGCCTGCGCAAGCGGCCTCGAGGGCGTTCTGGCGCCCCTGTCCCGAGGCCTGGTGGCCCTGGACGGGCCTCTCGGGGCCCTCCGGTCCCGAGGCGGGCTTGCGGAGGGCCGAAAAAGGTACGGCGGCGGACGGTCGCGTGCCCGAAGGGCTTGCGGCCGGGAGAGCGGTAAAGGCAGGAAAGGCCCGGAAAACCGGCGAGGCCCGGTAGACCGGAAAGGACCGGTAGACCGGAAAGGACCGGTTGACCGGAAAGGCCCGGTCGACCGGAAAGGCCCGGAAGACCAGAGATGTCAGGTTGACCGGCAAGGCCCGGTAGACCGGAAAGGCCGGGAAGACCTGAGATGTCTGGTTGGCCGGAAAGGCCCGGTAGACCGGAAAGGCCTGGAAGACCTGAGAGGTCAGGTAGGCCGGAAAGGCCCGGTAGACCGGAAGACCCGGCAGGCCGGAAAGGGCTGGAAAAGCGGAATGGCCGGATTGGCCTGGACGAACGAAAAGGCCAGGATGTCCTGGAGGACCGGACGGTCGGTAGGCCGGAAGGCCGTAACTGCCGAATGGCCGACAGGCCGGAACCTTCGGAACCGCCGGATGGCAAGCATACCGGATTTCCCGGATGACAGATAGGCCGAAACGATCGGAACAGCCGTCTGGCAGCTAAACCGGCATGGCGGAAACCACCGGAACAGCTGTCTGGCAGCTAAACCGGTTCGACGGAAATGACCGGAACGGCCACCCGGCAGCTATACCGGTATTGCCGGAACATCCGCCCGGCAGGCCGGCACAGCCCACGAGGCCGATGGCCGACAGTCCGGAACGGCCGATAGGCGCGAGCCGGGCGCGACTGCCGGAACCGCCGTTGCCCTCCCGCCCGTGCGGGGACGGCCCGGAAGCCGTTTCCTTCCGCCGGCGGTCCGGACGCCCAGGGAAAACCTCCGGAGCCATGAGGGCGCCCGGCCCTCAAGGCCGGCCGGGGGCCCTTGCTCTATCGGGGGTGACCGACCCGAAGTCAGGCCGGAACGCCAGCCTGGCCGTCAGATCTGCACCTCTCTCCTGATCTCCTGGGTCGCGGCCTCCAGGGTGCAACGCTCGATGATCTTGCCGTTCACGGTGAGGACCGGGCCCTTCTTGCAGTGCTTGCCGCAGAAGTTGGCCTTGAACTGGGTCTTGTCCTCCAGGCCGTTTTTGCGGATGAACTCCATGAGCTCCTTGTAGAGGGGCTGCGCCCCGCGCAGGTAGCAGCTGGTGCCGAAGCATATCTCCAGCGACAGGGGCCTCAGGCCCTGAGCGCCTCCCAGGATGAAGTCGCCCTGATCGATGCGCCTGCGGTTCTCGAAACGGGTGTGCAGGAGCTCGTGGGCCTTCTCGGCGTCCAGGCGCTCGGAGTAGATCTGCTGGAGGTAGGGGTTCTGGGAGGAGACGTGGAACTGGAGCATCTTGTCGTTGTCGTAGAGGCCCTTGGCCCGCTCGCCCACGGCGTCGCGGTCCAGGGTGATGGGCTGGCCGCCGCCGTTCACGCAGCCGCCGGGGCACGCCATGACCTCCACCATGTCGTAGTAGACCTCGCCCTTGCGGATCCCGTCCAGGAGCCTGCGGGCGTTCGCGAGCCCCGAGACCACGGCGAGCTTGAGCGTCCGCCCGCCCAGCGCGATCTCGGAGGTCTTGACCCCCTCCTGGCCGCGGAACTGCTTGAACTCCTGGGCGGAGCCCTTCTCCAGGGAATCGGCCGCGAAGCGGAGCACCGCCTCGGAGACGCCGCCGGACGACCCGAAGATGACCGAGCCGCCGGTCGCGAAGCCGAAGGGCATGTCGAAGCTCCCGAGCTCGAGCCGGCCGAACTCGATGCCGCACTCCTTGATCATGAGGGCGAGCTCGCTCGTGGTGATCACGTAGTCCACGTCCGGGACCCCGCCGGTCCGGAGCGCGGGGCGCCTTGCCTCGAACTTCTTGGCGGTGCAGGGGGACACCGTCACCACCACCAGATCCTTCCTGTCCACCCCTAGCTCTGCCGTCAGCATGTCCTTGGCCAGGGCCCCGAACATGGCCTGGGGGGACCGGCAGGAGGAGAGGTTGTCCAGGAAGTCCGGGTAGTACTGCTCGGCGAACTTGACCCAGGCCGGGCAGCAGGAGGTGAACAGGGGGAGCGTCCCGCCGTTCTGGACGCGGCCCAGGAATTCCTTGCCCTCCTCCACCACCGTGAAGTCGGCCCCGAAGCAGGTGTCGTAGACCCGGTCGAAGCCCATGCGGCGCAGGGCCGAGATGACGCGGCCAATGGAGAACCACCCCGGGCTCTTCCCGAAGTACTCGCCCAGGGCCACGCGCACCGCGGGGGCTATCTGGACCACCACGGTCTTCGCGGGGTCGAAGACGGCGTCCCAGACCTCCTTGATGTCGCTTTTCGGCGTGAGCGCCCCCACAGGGCAGACCTTGACGCACTGGCCGCAACCCACGCACTCGATGTGCCCCAGCCCCTTGTTGTAGCAGGTGCTCACCTGGGCCTTCGCCCCGCGGTAGACGAAGTCCAGGGCGCCCACGGACTGGATCTCCTCGCAGACCCTCACGCAGTCCCCGCAGAGGATGCACTTGGAGGGGTCGCGGAGCACGCAGTCCGACGTGGCGTCCTTCTCGCCGGTGCGGCGCATGGGCTTGAAGCGGTTGGAGGTCACCCCCAGCTGCCTCGCTATCGACTGGAGCCTGCAGTCCCCGCTCTTGGGGCACACGGTGCAGTCGTCGTCGTGGGCCGCCAGCATGAGCTCGATTATCATCTTCCGCAGGTTGCGGACCTCGGAGGTGTTGGTGCGCACGACCATGCCGCCCTCGGCCCGGGTGGAGCAGGCGGGCAGGAGCCCCCGGCCCTCGACCTCCACCATGCACATGCGGCAGGCGCCGTACACGCTTATCTCGGAGTGGTAGCAGAAGGTGGGGAGCTCCACCCCCGCCTTCCGTATGACCTCCAAGAGGTTCCTCTCGCCCTCGATGGCCACCGGGATCTGGTCTATGACCGCCGACTGGCTCTTCATCTCAGTCCCTCCCGCGCCCGGCCGCCGGGCGCCGGGGCGCGCCGCGCGCGCCCTGATTCGACCAAGGCCCTCAGCCCTTGACCACCGCCTTGAACTTGCACTTCTGCTCGCAGACGCCGCACTTCACGCACTTCTCGGGATCTATCACGAACGGCGAGCCCTTCTTGCCCGTGATGGCCTCGGCCGGACAGTTCTTGGCGCACACGGTGCATCCCTTGCACCTGTCCGCCAGGATCCGGTAGGTCAGGAGCGCCGTGCAGGCCCCGGCGGGGCAGCGCCTCTGGACCACGTGGGCCAGGTACTCCTCCCTGAAGTATCTGAGCGACGACAGGACCGGGTTCGGGGCGGTCTTGCCCAGCCCGCACAGCGAACCCACCTTCACGGCCTTGGCCAGGTCCTCCAGGAGCGCGATGGTGTCCAGCGTGCCGCGGCCCTCGATGATGTCGTCCAGGAAGGCCAGCATCTGGCGGGTGCCCTCGCGGCAGACCACGCACTTGCCGCAGGACTCGTTCTGGGTGAACTGCATGAAGAAGCGCGAGATCTGGACCATGCAGGTGGTCTGGTTCATGACCACGAGCCCGCCGGAACCCACCATCGCGCCCACGCCCTGGAGCGACTCGTAGTCCAGCGGCAGGTCCAGGTGATCCCGGGTCAGGCAGCCCCCGGAGGGCCCGCCTATCTGCACCGCCTTGAAGTCGCAGCCGACCAGGGAGCCGTCGTCGGCCGTGACGCCGCCGCCGATGTCGGCCACGATCTCCCTCAGGGTCGTGCCGAAGGGCACCTCTATGAGCCCGGTGTTGGCCACGTGTCCGGTGAGCGCGAAGGTCTTGGTTCCCTTCGCGTTGGCCGTGCCCATCCCGGCGTATTTCTCCGCGCCCATCCTCAGCACCACCGGCACCGTAGCCAGCGTCTCCACGTTGTTGATGACCGTCGGCTTGCCGAAGAGCCCGGCCTCGGCAGGGTACGGCGGCTTCAGGGTGGGCATGCCGCGCCGTCCCTCGATGGAGGAGATGAGCGCCGTCTCCTCGCCGCAGACGAAGGCGCCGGCGCCCTCCTTCACCTCGACGTCGAAGCCCCGGCCCGAGCCGAAGACGCTCGCGCCCAGGATGCCCGCCTCCCTGGCCGCCGTGATGGCGTACTTCAGGCGCTTCACCGCGAGCGGGTACTCCATGCGCACGTAGATGTAGCCGAAGGTCGCGTTCACCGCCATGGCGGCGATGATCATGCCCTCCAGGACCGCGTGGGGGTTCCCCTCCATGACGCAGCGGTCCATGAACGCGCCGGGATCGCCCTCGTCCCCGTTGCAGACGACGTATTTCTCGTCAGCGGCGTTGGCGCGGGTGAGATCCCACTTGCGGCCCGTGGGGAAGCCCCCGCCGCCGCGGCCCTTGAGCCCCGAGGCGAGGATCTCCTGGCAGATCTGGGCGTCCGTCATCTCGAGCACCGCCCGGCGGGCCTGGAAATAGCCCCCGTGCTCCACGTACTCGTCCAGGTCATGCACGTCTATGTTCCCGCAGAGCTCGAGCATCAGGCGGTGCTGGCGCTCGTAGAAGGGGATGCGGGACATCTCGTGGACCGGCTCGCCGGAATCGGGGCGCGTGTAGAGGAGCCGCTCCACGTGACGGCCGCCCAGGATGGACTCCTCCACTATCTCGTCCACGTCCTCGGCCTTCACCTTCACGTACATGACGCCCTGGGGCTTCAGCGTCACCAGCGGCCCCATCTGGCAGAAGCCCTGGCACCCGGTCTCGATCATCTGGTAGTCGCCGCCCTCGGCCTCCAGGGCCACCGAGGCCCTGATGCCCCGGGCTCCGAGCACCTCGCGGAAGCGCTCGTAGATCCGCATCGACCCGTTGGCCATGCAGCCTGTCCCGGCGCACACGGTCACCCGGGGCTTGGTCCCGGAGGTGGAGGCCCGGAAGCGCTCCTTCCTGTCCTCAAGGGTGATGGCCTCAGGCATCGTGGGCCTCCTTCGCGGCGGCCGCGCCGCGGCCGGCCTCCAGGCCGGCGGCAAGCGGGGATTTCCCGTCCGTCCCCTGTCCCTCGGCCTCGCGGGCGCGGATGCCCTCCACGATGGCGCGGGCCTTCTCGGGGTCCAGGGACCCGTGGACCTCCTCGGCCCCCACGACCACCACCGGCGCGAGCCCGCAGGCCCCCAGGCAGGCCACGGTCTCCAGCGTGAACATGCGGTCGTCGGAGGTGCCGATCTCGCCCTTGAGCCCCAGGGCGTCCCGGATCGCCTCGATGATGTCGGCGGACTTCTTCACGTGGCAGGCCGTGCCGTCGCAGACCTTGATCACGTACTTGCCCTTGGCCGACAGCGTGAAGTGGGAATAGAAGGTCGCCACCCCGAAGACCGCGCAGGGCGAGATGCCCAGCGCGGTGGCGACGTAGGTCATGATGTCCTCCGGTAGATACGAGTAGGCCTCCTGGATCTCCTGGAGGATCGCGATGAGGCTGCTCCGGCTCCTCTTGTGGCGGTCCAGGATGTCGCAGACCATGTCGAACTTCGCGCCGAACTCGCTTGTCATTGGCTTAGCTTCCCCCTTCCATGCGGGGCCAGGCCCCGGCTACGGTTTCTGATGCGCGTCGTCATCGGTTCAGGCGCCTTTCGGGCGGCGCAGGCCCGCGCCGTCGCGGACGGCGGGCCGCAGGAGAGAATGCGGAATTTCCGGCCGGGGCCGCGCGGCCAGGGCCATGCCCGTCCGCTATTGTGAGGATCCGGACGTCCGTCCGGCGCCTCCACTGCGACCGGATCGCGGCGCGGTCCGTAGCGTCGTTTCCCGCGCGCCCGGACCCGACGGAGCGGAGACGCTCCGTGCCGCAGTCCGCTATCCGCGTCAGGAACACGCGGGCCGGTTCTTGGCGTCCGGCGGCACGGCACGGGCGGATCCGTCCGCGACGATGCGGGCCGTACCGGTAGAGACGTTGCGGGCGGATCCGTCCGCGACGATGCGGGTCGTCCCGTTCGCGACGATACGGGTCGTCCCGCCAGCAACGATGCGGTCGGACCATCTCGCGTAACGCGGGAGGCAGACACGACCGGTCGCCCGCAGACGGGCGAGGGGGACAGAGCGCGGCGATGTGCTTGAATCCCGGTCTGGCGCGGGTCCGTCAGGGTCGCAGGACATGATGGATGTCCGTCAAGATTCCTTGCCTGACGCGGACGCGGATGATGCGCACGTCCGTGGAGTTGTCGACCGCAAGGTCGCCGACATGCGGTCGAGGCGCGCCTTACGATGCATTCTAGCCACGAACTTGGGTATCCGCAATGATCGGATCCTCGGATACGCGATCCGCGACCAGGACTGAGCGCGGAAAGGGATCCTCGCCTGAGGGCGCAACTCCGGCGCCTGCCCGGGCGGATGCCCCGGACGCCATATGATCCGTAACCTGGCTTCGTGATAGGTCTCTGCCCCCCACTCCCGCGTACGGCCGCCCGCTCCCATCGCGGGAAGGCCGTGCGGAACCGCAGCATGATAAATCCCGGCAATAGGCTTGCGGCGATCAAGCCGAAAGCCTTGCGGCCAAGCATACACGTTCCGCAGACGCCGGACCGAAGCTTTCGGTCGGACGGACGGTTGGCGTAAATCTCCAGGGCGCCGGGTCCCCGGAAAATCTGAAAAATTTAAATCTTAAAAATTCGCTTGATACTCCCTAAAAATATCCTGGCCTTGATAAGAGGTCCTGACGTCTCGGAGACTCGGCGGCGAAACGTTCGGAATCTCGCGTAAACTACCGGAAACCCCGAAAACTTCCATTGAATTCCTAAAGCTTATGGAAACCTCGGGAATGCTCCGAAAACTTGCGGAAACTTCCGGAAACTTCAGGAAATTTCGGAAAATTCCGGGAAATTCCGAATTTTCCCGTTCTTTCAGGAAAGCCCCTGAACCGCGAAGGGCGTCACGGGCAGTCGCCCGGAAATGACAAGCAAGATGTGATACCGCAACATCCGCGCAAAGACAAAATTTGCCGCCCGTACCAGAGCCTTGGGTGCCGCAAACCGTCCGGAAGGTCAGGGCGACATGAAGCGGCGGGAAAGGAACCCGCTGGCCCGGGCCGTTGCCCGCACTCGCCGCAAAATGCTCCGTCTGTCCTGGCCGGCGTTAGGACTCCCGTAAAAAGTTCCGCATGTCCGGACGGACGCCCGGACTCCCCGTGAAAAGTTCCGCATGCCCGGACGGACGCCCGGACTTCCCGTAACAAGCTCCGCAAGCCCGGGCCGACGCCCGGACTCCCCGTGAAAAGTTCCGCATGCCCGGACGGACGCCCGGACTCCCCGTGAAAAGTTCCGCATGTCCGGGCCGATGCCCGGACTTCCCGTGAAAAGTTCCGCATGTCCGGGCCGATGCCCGGACTTCCCGTGGAAAGTTCCGCATGTCCGGGCCGATGCCCGGACTTCCCGTGACAAGATCCGCAAGTCCCGTCTGATGCCCGGGCGCGGCGGATAGAAACCGCCCGGGCGAAAGCCGATGCCCGGGCGCCACTAAAAGATCGCCCGGGCCAAGGGGGACGCCCGGGAAGACGGTCCCTACGTCTCGATCGGCGTCTCATCCCCCTCGTACGCCCGGCGGTATATGTCCTCCAGATCCTTGATCAGGGGGTAGCGCGGGTTCGAGACGGTGCACTGGTCCTCGAAGGCGTTCTCGGCCAGGACGGGGACCTTGGCGAGGAAGTCCTTCTCCTCCACGCCGCATGCCCTGATCGAGGGGGGGATGGACACCCGAGCGTTCAGGTCCCGGACCGCCGCCGCAAGCGCGGCCACGCCCGGCGAGGGGTCTTGGGCGGGGTCGCCGTGCCACAGCCCGAGCTTCCGGGCCAGCTCGGCGTAGCGGCGCTCCGCCGTCGACTCCCCGTACTTGGGGAAGATCGGGAACTTCTCCGGCTTCCTGGCGTTGTAGGCTATCACGTGCGGAAGCAGGATCGCCACGGACCTGCCGTGGGGGATATGGTACTCGCCGCCCAGCTTGTGAGCGAGCGAGTGGCAGATGCCCAGAAACGCGTTGGTGAACGCCATGCCGGCTATGCAGGAGGCGTTGTGAAGCTTCTCCCTGGCCTCGCGGTCGCCGGGATCGTTCCAGCTCCGCTCGAGGTAGCCCATGACCAGCTCCGCGGCCTTCACCGCCAGCCCGTCCGTGTAGTCGGAGGCGAGGACGCTCACGTAGGATTCCACCGCGTGGGTGAGCACGTCCATGCCCGTGTCGGCCGCTATGTGGCGCGGCATGGTGTCGGCGAACTGCGGGTCGATGATGGCGACGTCCGGGGTGAGCTCGTAGTCCGCCAGCGGGTACTTGACGTTCCCGCTCTCCTTGTCGGTCACGACCGAGAAGCTGGTCACCTCGCTCCCTGTCCCGGAGGTGGTCGGGATGGCCACCAGCCTGGCCTTCTTTCCCAGGTTGGGGAAATGGAAGGCCCGCTTGCGGATGTCCAGGAAGCGGAGCTTCAGCCCGTCGAAGTCTGTGTCCGGGTGCTCGTAGTAGAGCCACATGCCCTTGGCGGCGTCGATGGGGGATCCGCCGCCCAGGGCGATTATCACGTCGGGGCCGAACAGGTCCATGGCCTCCGCGCCCCGGCGGATCGTGCTCAGGGAAGGATCGGGCTCGACGTCCGCGAAGACGAAGGAGTGTACCCTGTCCGGGCGCTTCCTGAGCCAGTAGAGGACCTTGTCAACGTAACCCAGATCCTTCATGGCCTTGTCGGTCACGATGAAGGCCTTGCTGATGTCGGGCATCTTCTCCAGATACCGGACGCTCCCGCGTTCGAAATAGATGCGGGGTGGAACCTTGAACCATTGCATGTTGTTCTGTCGCCGCGCTATCCGCTTCCGGTTGATGAGGTTCACGCTCGACACGTTGGAGGTCGTCGAGTTGCGCCCGAAGGATCCGCAGCCCAAGGTGAGCGACGGGGTGTTCGCGTTGTAGATGTCGCCGATGGCGCCCTGGGAAGAGGGGCTGTTCACGATGACGCGCCCCACCTTCATCTCCTCGCCGTAACGGGCGCACAGGGCCTCGTCCGAGGCGTGGATGACGGCGGAATGGCCCAGGCCCCCCAGCTCCAGCATCCTCCTCGCGAACGCGAACCCCTCCTCCTCGTCCTCGACCTTGAAATAGGCCAGCACCGGCATGAGCGTCTCCAGCGACAGCGGGTGCCGGACGGAAGGCTCCGGAAGGGGCGCGAGCAGGATCTTGGTCTTCGGGTGGACGTCCACGCCCGAGCGTTCCGCCACCCACCGGGCGGTCTGGCCCACCGCCGCGCCGTTCAATGCCCTGCCGCCCTGCGGGAACAGGAAGGCGGTGACCTTCTCCGTCTCCTCGGGGTCCAGGAAGCGGCAGAGGTTGTCAGCCATGATCGCCTCGAAGCGGCCGGCTATCGCCCTGTCGACTATGACAGCCTGTTCCGAGGCGCAGATCATGCCGTTGTCGAAGGTCTTGGAGATCATGAGATCCGTGCATGCGCGGGTCAGATCGGCCGATCGGTGGATGTAGCACGGCACGTTCCCCGGACCCACGCCGAGCGCGGGCTTGCCGGCGCTGTAGGCCGACCGGACCATGCCCGCTCCGCCGGTGGCGAGGATTAACGAGACCGACGGGTGCCGCATCAGCTCGCCGGTCTTGTCCAGGGAGGGGTACTCGATCCACTGGACGCAGCCTTCGGGGGCTCCGGCCGCGATCGCGGCGTCGCGCACGATCCTGGCCGCCTCGGCCGAGCAGCGCTGCGCGGCCGGGTGGAACCCGAAAATCACGGGATTGCGGGTCTTCGCGCAGATGAGCGACTTGAAGAGCACGGTCGACGTGGGGTTCGTGACGGGGGTCACCCCGGCGACCACGCCGACGGGCTCGGCCACCTCCATGTAGCCCTCGAGGTCGTTCTCCTCGATGACCCCCACGGTCCGCTCGCGCTTGATGCTGTGCCAGACGGACTCGGTCGCGAACATGTTCTTGATGACCTTGTCCTCGACCAGCCCGCGCCCCGTCTCCCCCACCGCGAGCTTCGCCAGATCCAGGTGCCGCTCGAGCCCGGCAAGCGTCATCGCGCGCACCGCGGCGTCCACCTGCTCCTGAGTCATCCTCATGTAGGCGGCGAGGGCCTCCTGGGCCTTTGCGGCAAGGCGGTCGACCTCGCCCGCTCCCGGATCCCCCTCCGGGGCGGCTTCCGGGACGCCCGGCACGGTGGCGGGGCCTTCATCGTTTCCGTTGACAGTCATGAATCTCCTTTAAGCCGTAAGCGGGACTGCGTCTCGCTGAAGCAACCGGAGCCGGGCCGAAGTCCAGGCCGCCCGTGGCGGCGCAGGCCGCAAGCCTGCCGGCCGCCGGAAAACGTCGGACCGTCTTCGTCAGCCGGAACGTCTTCGTTAGGTCTTCATCAGGCGCCTGGCCGTTTGCTCGCCACGCCGAACACGCGCGGTGCGAGATGCCTGACGCCCGATGAGAGGCACAGGGCGCAATTACGACGAGGCGCACCGCCCGATGAGGGGCGCGGGTAGTAGCCAAGGCGAGGCAACGCCCGGCACAAGCCGAAGGGCGCAACCACGGCGAAGAGCAACGCCCATCGCAAGCAACAGGGCGCAACGATGATGATGCGACCAAACCCGTGCAGGGCATGGATACGGAAACCGCCGGGCCCCGCGTTGGAGGTCCGGACTTAACGCCAAAGCTGGGGTCAAGGCCTTACGGGGCCTTGCCAGACGTGAAAAATATTTCGCCCGAGGGGGCGCTGGTCGTAAGGGGCGACCGGGTCCCGGAGGATCCGGTTCGCGGAAACTCGGTCGGCGCACGGCGTTCGCCGACCGAGCGGCACGTCTGTCCGGACGCGCGGAAAATCGCTTGGCGCCCGCAGGACTCATCGACCGCGAGGCGCGGAAAAGCGGCAGGCGGCAAACTCCAGGTCCGGAGGCGTATGCCGCTGGAAAATCATAACACTCAACAAGCCCGGTTCAAAACGTGAGCGGGCAAAGGCGGCTGGGGGATCCCGGAAGGCTCGCCGCGCCGGAAGCCCGGGATCCTAACGGCGCCCCGGGGGATGCCCCGGCTCGGGAGGGTCCATCTTCTCCTTGAGGCTCTTCATCAGCAGCGCGAGGGCCGCCCCCATGTCCTCGTTGCGGACCACCGCCGGATCCGGGACCTTGAGGTTGACCGGGGCGAAGTTCCATACCGCGACCACCCCCCCTTCCAGAAGGAGGTCGCAGGCTTCCTGTGCCGACGCGGCGGGGACGGCGATGATGCCTATGTGGATTTTGAGTCTCCTGCAGAGATCCGGGATCCTCTCCGCGGAGAAGATGTCTATGCCCTTGAAGGTGGTCCCCACCACTCCGGGGTCGTTGTCGAAGGCGGCTATGATCTTGAGCCCGTAGTTCTCGAAGTTCTCGTAGGAGATGAGCGCCCGCCCGAGGTTGCCGGCCCCCACCATGACCGCCTCCGAGCAGTTGTCGTGCCCGAGGAAATGCTCCAGGTCGGCTATGAGGTCCTTGGTGATGTAGCCTATCTTGGGCTTGCCCCCGGAACTCACCGATGCCAGGTCCTTGCGCACCTGAACATCGTTCAGACCCAGGGCCTGGGCTATCACCGCGGACGAGATGTTGTCCGGGCTTCCCGGAGGCCGCTGTTTGATGAGCCTGAGATAGCTCAAGAGCCTCTTGTAGAGCATGATCGAGATTGGCTTGACTTCCGCCATGACTCTCCTCGCCTCGTCCAAATCGATACCTGCCTATCGATACAACACAGTACGATTGAATTTAAGCAGACATCGGCTCAATTGTCAACGACCGTCCAGTCCTTCCAAGGGGTGTCCGAAAGCGGGCCTGGCCCGCCCGAAACGGGAAAATTAGACGGGGCCGGGGTTTGCTTTGCGTTATAAACAATATTCACTTATAAGCTTAATAATGAATTTTTAGAATTAAAGTGGATTTTAGAATGATCATTGAAGAACATAAAGGTATAAAAAATAAATTAAATATACATCATTATCGAAAGGTTAGATACCGGAAATATTGTCAAATTTTTTTATGGAACCCTTAACGCCGCCTATTCGGGAAATCGCAACGGGGGCCTGAAGCGCGGGAAGGGAATGACGCGGTACCGGCCCGGGCGGCGGGAGCCCCGAGGCAACCGGACGTCTGCCGAAGTCCGAACCGAAGGCGTGGGACCATGGATGATGAGTTTGAAACAAGTCCCATCAACGAAACAAGGGCAATAACCTTGGGTCCCGGTATGGAACGTCTTCAGCCACCTAATAATATGACGCCACCGTAATAAGTCGGTGTATAAATCATGATGAAGAGACGAATGGGGCGGCGATGATTATGGCGGCATAATTTGTAGTCATACTCCTATAACTAGTATGTTTTTCCTACTGTTAAGCTTCACGGAAGCCTATGACCAGGTGGCGTTGCCAGCCTCGGGTTGCCGCGCCGACTTATTACGATTCCGTCATAATATGAGGACGCTGGGAATAGACTTTCGGCTCCTGGCGACGTCTTAGGGGCCAGGGGCTCCAAGCCATGACTCACGAAGCTGCAGCTCCTGGCCGGTGCCCAGGAGCCAGCGGCTCAGGGTCAAAGCTCGCGTCCAACGGCTTCTGGCCACGGCTCGCGGCCAGCGAGTCCGGGACATGGCTCGCGACCAGCGGCTCCAGAACATGACTCGCGGGGTAGCGGCAGGCCTTCCCAGCAGGGTCGTGTGTCTTGATCTGTGCCAGGTTGAGCCAGTCATCGTCTTAACAACGAATCTGGCCAGGTGTCCCTCCAGCACTTACCGGTCCGGGGAAGGTATTCCTCCAAGGGAGGCTGACCATGTGTCATCAATGGGGGCATGCCGACTTCCATGCATGTGAATGTACATGTTCACAAAAAATCTGGGCTCGCCAGCTCCGTCCGTTCCGATGCCAGTTCTTTAGTCTGCGTGCCCATTGTAACAACTTAAGACAAAAACGACAGTTTTTTGATATTTATATTAATGATATCAACAGCTTGCCAGACTCAGCTTCTCTTAAGTTATTGACATTGTTTAGCGTACCTCCCTTTTTTTTGATATAATTGAGATTGTTAGGGTCAAACCGAACAATCGGCGCAGATCGATCCCGAAAAAGCGCTCATTTGAAATCGCCTGCATTTTCCTTAGAACGTGGATTGTCCGGGAGGCGTCATGGCATCTCCAAAGCCCCAGAAAAAACTGCCGTTAGGCGGCATGACCTTTCGGGAAATCAGGGAGAGGAATTTCCTGTACGCTGACAAGACCGAATATATCCATATGATGATCGACAACTATAAAAGCTGTTTCCTGTCCCGGCCCAGACGGTTCGGCAAAACCCTCCTGCTCGATACCATCCAGGAACTGTTTCGGGGTGAACGGGAGCTTTTCAAAGGGCTGTGGATCGAGACGGACAGCGATTACGCTTTCGAACAGCACCCGGCGCTGAGATTCAGCATGGGACGATACACCGAGCTGTCCGCCAAGGACGACCTAGTCGACCGCATCAAGTACGACCTGAAGAGCGCGGCAATCGAACATAATATCAACATTGTCGCCGATAGCACAGGGCAGATGCTTGGAGAGCTTTTGAAAGGCATTTACAAAAAACACGGAGTCGGCGTCGTCGTCCTGATCGACGAATACGATGCCCCCGTGTCCAGGCACATCGCCGACAGGAAGCTTGCCTCCGACAACCGCGATGTCCTGCACGATTTTTACGCGGCCTTGAAAGACAGCTATATGTATGTCCGGTTCGCCCTCGTCACCGGAATCACACGGTTCGCATTGACTTCACTGGACTCCGGACCTAACGACTTCAAAGACATCTCACTGATGTCCGATTTCGCGGGGATCTGCGGCTTCACCATCCCCGAATTCGACATTCTTTTCAAGAACAGATTCACTGAGACCCTCAGGAGACTGAAAACCTTCGGAGACATAGGGCGGGACGCCAAGCAGAAGGAGCTTAGGGAGAAAATCCTGGAATGGTACGACGGCTACAGCTGGCTAGGCGACCATCGGGTCTTGAATCCCTACTCGATACTAAATTTTTTCGACGAGAAAAAATTGCGTGCATATTGGCCGTTTTCAGGACAGCCGTCCCACCTATCTGCTCTCGTGAGGGAAAAGCCGTTGGATTTCATCCAGCCGGTACTGGACAGCTATCTTACCGAAGGTATCATGAAAGTCGATCTCGGCAGTCTTGAGGCCGTACCTGTCCTTTTTCACAGCGGCTATCTGACGATCGATTGTCGAACCCGCAAGGAAGTTACCGTCCAAGGCATAACATTCGATGACGAGGCGTTCACGTTCAGGACCCCAAACCGGGAGGTAGGCCTTAATTACAGGACTTTCTGCTTCGAACAGATTTTTTGCCGACCGGGCGCCTACCTGAGCGACTTCGCAAAAAAGATTCCGAGCGCCATGCAGAACAAGGATTCCGAAGAAACGGTCAGTCTGCTGCATGACCTTCTAGCCGGAATCACCTACTACCAGCATGAATCATCGGAAAGCCGTTACCACTCCATTCTTCATGCCGCTTTCCTCTTTGCCGGGCTTGAGGTCTTAAGCGAGGTGACTGGCTCGGACGGCAGGTCCGACATGACCGTATTCCTGAAGGATATGATCCGCGTGGTGATAGAGCTGAAATATATTAAGACCGACAAGACGAGAGACAAGAGCGACGAGGGACGCGGGGAGTTGGAACTCGCCTCCGCTCTCGACGACGCAGAAAACCAGATAAGGGCCAATGACTATGCGGGGCCACATAGGACGGCAGGATGCAAGGTCATATGCCTGGCCCTGGCGATCCGCAGCCGAAACGAGGTTGAGGCGCGCTTCTTCGACCCCGAATGAGGATCCGCGTACGGCATTCGAACCGCAATAATTTCATGAAATATCGGCGGGCGATCGCCGACCTTGCCGGGCGACTCGCGGCATGGACGGGCGACTGTAGCCCTTGGCAGGCAACGCCCTGCGCGCCTGACACCTCGGCGTCACAGGGCCGAGGCAGGATAGATGAGGAATCCCTCCTCGCACTCCACCTTCCTGAACCTAACCCCGAAAGCCCGGTCCAGCGCCCCGGCCTCGTAGAGCCCGTCCGGGGCGCCGTCCCAGGCGACCTTGCCGTCCTTGAGCACTATGATCCGCGGGAAGAAACGCACCGCGAGGCCGAGATCGTGGATGGCCACGATGATGAGGGAGCCTTCGGCGCGGGTCCTGAAAGCCTCCAGCATGCGGAGCGCGTGCGCGGCGTCCATAGCCGCGCACGGCTCGTCCGCGATTATGACCGGCGGCCGGGAGCCCAAGGCCATCGCGAGGAGCACCCGCGCACGCTCGCCGCCGGAGAGCCCGTCCCAGTCCCGCTCGAGGATCCCGGAGAGCTCGAACTCCTCCGCCGCCCCGCCGAAGAGCCCGGGCGCGGCAGCCGCCCTCTCCTCGGCCATCTCCAAAAGCTCGAAGACCTTCTGGTTCCAGCTGGGCACGAAGTGCTGGGGCACGTACCCGGCAAGCGCCGCCCGCTCGCGGCCGGGCATCCGCAGGAGATCCCGTCCGCCCCACAGCGCCCTGCCAGCGTCCGCGCGCTCGGCTCCGGCCAGGACCTTCAGGAGCGTGCTCTTGCCGGCCCCGTTGGGGCCTACCACTGCGACCAGGCCCTCCCCTCCCAGATCGAGCGAGGGAAGATCCAGGATCGTCCTCGCCGCCTTCACGACCCTCAAGCCTTCTATCAGGAGCCCGCTCATCCGGCCCTCCTGTGACGGCCAGCCAGGATGGCCAGGAAGAAGGGCCCCCCGGCCAAAGCCGTGACGAGCCCGAGCGGGATCTCCCCGGGCGGCAGAAGGCTCCGGGCGAGCGCGTCCGCGAGCGTCACGAGGATTGCCCCCGCGAGCGCGGAGAACGGCAGGAGCCTCGCGTGCCTGGTCCCCGCCAGGAACCTGGCGATATGGGGCGCGGCCAGCCCCACGAAGGCCACCATGCCTCCCGCGGAGACCGCGAGCGCGGCCCCCGCCGCGCCCAGGACCAGTCCCAGGACGACCGCCCGCCTCACGTTCAGGCCCCAGGCAGCGGCCACGCCCTCCCCCAGCCCCAGGAGATCCAGGGCACGCGACATCCTCATCGACAGCGCGAAGACCAGCGCGGACAGGGCGACAAAGAGCCTCATGCGGGCGCCGTCGGGGGCCTGGATCGCCCCCATGAGCCAGCTCATGACCACCTGGAGGCTCACGGTCTCGGTGGACAGGGTCATCATCAGAAATGATCTGAGCGCCGTCAGCATGGCGCCCACCGCGATCCCCGCCAGGAGGAGGGTCGCCGCGTCAAGGCTCCCGGAGAGCCTGGCCATGGCGAGCACCAGGAATGCCGCGCCCAGGGCCCCCGCGAACGACAGGACCGGGAGCACCAGCTCCTGGGAGACCGGCCAGGGCAGGAGGAGGGCCAGGACCGCGCCAACCGCCGCCCCGCCCGATGACCCCACGAGCCAGGGCTCGGCCAGGGGGTTGCGGAAGATCCCCTGGAAGACCGCCCCGCTGGTGCCAAGGAGCGCGCCCACGACCGCCGCGGTGAACGCCCGGGGGAGCCTCCAGAGGCTGATGAGGTTGGCGGTGCGGCGGCCCTCGCCGAAGATCGAGCGGAAGACCTCCGCCGGGGTGTTCCACACGTGCCCGGCGCACAGCGCCAGGAGGAGCGAGAGGGCCAAGAGGACGATGCACCCCGCCAGGGCGAGGCGGAACCTCGCCGCCCGTCCAGCAAGGATGGCGCCTATGTCCCTGCGGGGCGGCCCTGCCGGGGAGGCTGCCGGTACACCGGAAGCCCCGAAGCCTGCGGAGCCTGCCGGGGAAGCCGCCGGTACACCGGAAGCACCGAAGACTGCGGAGCCTGCCGGTGAGGCGACCGGGTCCTCGGAAGCCACGATGCCTGCTGACTCGGCGGGGAAGGCGACCGGGTCCCCGGAAGCCACGATGCCTGCTGACTCGGCGGGGTAGGCGACCGGGTCCCCGGAAGCCGTGATGCCTGAGGACGGGCAGTATTCGACCGGGCCGGCCGGCAACATGCCGTGCCCGGGAGAGTCCTTCGATGTCACTGTCTTCCCCATGTCGTGAATATCTCTGCCAGGCGCTCCACCCCGTCCACCACCCTGTCGGCGGGAATCAGGTACTCGGCGCTGGGCACCACGTGGATCTGGCCGGTCCGCCTGGCAGTGAGGGAGGCGAAGGCGGGAGAGTCCAGGTAGTCGCGGAGTTCGGTCCCCTCGTCGCGGCGTCTGGTGACGATGATGACGTCCGGATCGAGCCCTATCAGGGCCTCCGGGGAAATCTGCGGCACCCGGGGGAAGGCCCCTCCCTCGTCCAGGGCGAGGACGCCTCCCGCGAGCTCCACCAGCTGGCTCGTGTACTCCCCTTTCCGCGAGGCGAGAAACAGCCCGGTGGACAGCCGCGATGTCAGGATGACCGTCCGCGGACGGGGAAGGCCCCGACGGGCAAGGCGCACCCTGTCCAGGCGTCTCTCCATGAAGCCGACCAAAGCCTCCCCCCTCATAGGGACCCCGCAGAGCGAGGCGATCTTCAGGATGTTCCCCTCGATCTCCTCCACATCCCGGCTGGTCAGGACCGCCGTAGGGACGCCCAGCAGATCCAGCGGCCCCAGGAGGGTGTGGGCGGCCTGTCGCGCCGGGGTCAGGATCACCAGATCGGGGCGGACGGATGCCACCTGTTCCAGTGAGATGCCGAGCCTGCCGCCTATCTTCTTCACGGTGGCGATCTCCGGTGGATAGAAGGTCATCGCGTCTATGCCGACGATGAGATCCGTGAGGCCCAGCGAGGCCACGAGCTCGGTGTTGGATGAGAATACGGTGACTATCCTCTCGGGGGGTCCGGAGACCGTGACCTCGCGGCCGAAGGCGTCGGTCACCGTGACCGGGAAAGGTCCGCGGGCGCCTCTCGCGGCGGAAGGCGCCGCCGTGGCTGAAGCGGCGAGGCCGGAGATCGCGACAAGAACCGCGAAGGCGGCAAGGGCAAGGGCAAAGGAAATGGAAGCGGGATAAGCGGAAGCGGGAGAAGCCACTGACGGCGGAAGGCGGCTGGGAGCCGGGCGGATTACTGCGGAAGCGATGCCCGGAAGGCCCTGAAGCGTCACTAAATCCTGTCCGGCCCCGAAACGCCCGGAGCGGAGCCGATGCCCTGCGCGGCAAGCCTCCCGGAAGGCGACCGGCGCAGGGCTATCAGCGGAAGGGTGAAGCGGTAGGCTTTGAAGCGTCATGGGATGCCGTCCAGAGCCGGAAATGCCGGGGCGGAAGGCCCCCTGCGGCAGGCATCTTTATAGTAAGACGACCGCCGTAGGGGGATCGCCGGCCCGGCTCATCAAGGGCCTACGGGAAGAAACGGCGGCAGCCCGGAAAGGAGGGCGCCGCCGGTGCGGGGCGACAGCTCAGAAGCTGTACTTCACGCCGAGGTAGAATTCGGCGCCGGGAGACGAGGTGCCCTGGCCGCCGTTCGAGGAGTTGAGGTAGGTATTGCCGTCGTCCAAGGCGATGAACAGGGGGTGATAGTTCTTGTTGAAGACGTTGTTGACGCCGCCGTAGACGGTCACCGAATCGGTCACCGATGCCTCGCCGTAGAGGTTGAACACCCAGAACGGGCTCTTGCGATGGATCCAGTTGGATACGGGCTCGAACTTGGGGCGGATGAGGTTCTCCTCGGTATCGTAGTATACCGGGCCGCGGAGCACCCCGGTGACCTTGGCGAGCCATGGCACGGTGCCGGAAGAGCCGATCTGGGCGAAGATCGAGCCCTGGTACTCGTACATGCGGTCGATCTTGTTGGTGTTGACGTTGGAAAGGGTCCTCACCTCGTCTTCCATCTTGAAATTATAGCTCCCCCAAAAACCGAAGGCGAGCTTGAAGCTGCCCAGATCGGCTAGCTCGTCCACGTTCACGCGTCCGCTGAACTCCAGGCCGCTGATGATGGAGTCGGCCTCGCGGTTGTCGAACATGCTCGAGGCCCCGCCCGGCAAGGTCCGCGTGTAGATGCGGTTCTTGATGACGTTGTGGAAGACGGCCAGATCGGCGAACCATCCGATGGAGTGGGCGAAGAGGCCGGCCTCGTACATGACGTTGGTCTCCGGCTTGATCGACGGGTTGCCGTAGGTCGGGATGTTCTGGTTCAGGTAGCGGGTCCAGCCGCCCAGCTCGGAGGCCACAGGGGATCTGAAGCCGGTCGCGGCGCCCGCCCGTAGGCTCAGCGAGTCAGTCACGGCTAGATTCATGCCGACGCTCCAGGTGTTGTGCTCGTACTTGCGCGTCTCGCCGTGGATCTCGACGTTCGGCGTCTTGTCCAGGGAGAGCCAGCCGATGGTGTGCCGGAGCCCCGCGCGCAGGGTGAAGCGGTCGTCGAAGAGCTTCAGGGTGTCCTCGGCGTAGAAGGCTACGAGGGTCTCCGTCTGGTTCATGTCCTGCGGGGGGTTCATGAGGACCACCCCGTCGTCCCGCAGCACGAAGCGGTCGGTCCTGAGGGTGCTGTACTCGAAGTCCACCCCGAACCTGAGGTCGTTGAAGGACGCGACGTGCCAGACCGGCTGGAACTTGCTTCCGAACACGTTCAGCCTGCGCTTGTTGTAGTCCTTGACGGTGCGCGCCGTGGCGGGGGACATCCACCTGAAGTCGTCTATGTCGTGGACCAGGTAGTTGTGCAGGATGAACTCCACGGGGAAGTCGGGAGAGTCGAAGATCCACTCGAGATCCGCAGAATGGTTGCTCCTGGACTCCTTGGCGTTGTAGTTTGCGGCCGAGCCGCGGAAGCCCGTGTCGTAGATGCCGTCGCTCCTCACGTTCGCGTGGATGGTGTTGGACTCGTTGACCTTCCAATCCAGATCGGCCATGCCGCCCTTGCGGGTCCAGGCGGTGTTGATCTCCTTGCCGCCCTTCTTGCCCGCGCGGTAGTCGCTCTTGTGGGCCCAGTCCCCGCCGAGGTAGAACGCGACGTCCTCGGAAGGGCCCAGTTCCCTGGCGTACTCGGCATGGCCCTGCACGAGCTCGGCGGATCCCCCGCGGGCGTCCAGGAGGCCCCCGGAGGATGTCCTGCCGCTCTTGAGGATGATGTTCACGATGCCGCCCATGGCCTGGCTGCCGTACATGACGGAGTTGGGGCCGCGCATGATCTCGACCCTCTCGACCTCGCTGGGGGACAGCTTTGAGAGGTTGGTGGTCCCGGCGCGCCTGCCGTTCATGAGGACCATGATCTGTCCCTTGAAGTCCTTGCCCTGGCCGTCGCCCACGCCTCCTCGGATGTTGATGGAGGTCTGGGCGGGGGTCCACTCGCTCAGGAACGCGCTGGCCGTGGTGGCCAGCAGATCCGTCATCGAAGAGGCGTTGGCGGCCCTGATCTGCTCCTGGTCGATGACCATCACCGTGGCCGTGCTCCGGTGCCGAAGCTCGCCCGCCGGGACGGCGGTCACTACGACCGGGTCGAGCGAGCTTGACCCGGGCTGCCCCGTCTGGGCGTGAAGTGACGGGGCCGCGACGGCCGCGGCCAGCGCCAGCCCGCAAAAGGTTCGGAAGCCTGTTCCGATCATAATCTTTCTCCTTGCTTGTGCGGCTCTGAAGCGGATGCCCCGCCCGTTCGCCGCGGGACGGGAGGGTCGTTAGGGCATGGCGCGAAGGCGAAGCGCCTGTTTCCAGTCGGCGGACGTAAGGCCTGGGCCGTCAAAGCGCCATGGTAATACCGTTGGCCTCAACGGGACGGTTCACGTTCCCGTCGCTTAACCGACCGGTCATGCCGGACGGCACGGGTCCCGGCAACGGGTGCCTCAAAGGGCATAAGTTGCGGCGAACCCCGCGCGAGCCGCTGAAGTCCTGCCGGCCTAGGCGGATCCCGGACGCGCACGGCTTTTCGGACAAGGCCGGGAAGCGGTATCGGGGTATGCCTTGAAGGGGCATCGGGACCAGAGTCGGTCTTGAGCTTAGGTTGTAGGAGCCCGAGACGGACGGGGGACGAGGCAAACGGAACTCCCGAGTCGGACGGGGCACGAGGCAAAGGAAACCCGAGGCCATTGGAACCCGAGGCCGTCGGAACCCGAGTCGGTCGATGCCCGAGTCGGACGGGGCATGAGTCGGACGGGGCACGAAGCTGTCGATCGGAGCCCGAAGCCGTCGATCGGAGCCCGAAGCCGTCGCCGGGCGAGCAGGCAACGGGCACAGGAAATCCGCCTCGCTCCACCACTGAAATTTCCGCCGCGAGAACGCTCCCCGCCTCATGGACATGGGACACCCGCCACGCTCCGGTTCCGTCAGGATCAGGTTGCACGACGAACTACGCGCCGCGTCGCCGGGAACGGACGGACGGATCGGAGGCTTCTGCCATAGTCAGCCGTTGGAGACCATGGTGAGACGGAACGGGTGCGCGGGCCTCAAGCAGGGGAAATCGGCAGGGAGGCGGCTACGTACAAGGGGGGATAGCTTTCCGCGAAGCGGCGGCTCGCGGGAGAGATGGAGTGAATATTCTGCAAGTCAATCCGCCGCGAGAGCCGAGGGAAAGGAAACTCGCGACAGGAAGCGTAATTTCGGGAATCGGCGCAATCCGGGACCTGCGGGGGAAGCCTCCCCCGGTTTCCGGGGCGGCTCGGAAGAAACCTTGCGGGCGGGGTCGCCGTGCGGATGCAACGCGGGCGCAATCCCCCGGTGGCGGGGGCTGATGGGAGTTGGCGGGGGGCGCCGCGGCGCCCTGGCGGGGCGGGAAGGTTAGGAGTGGATAGCTTCGCCGATCCGGAAAAATAGCAATTCGCGCCATTTTTGTCAAGCTGTATAACTTCCGGCGCCTTCGGGAAAGCGGACGAGTAATGAGTTGCGGAAGGCAGGATCCGGCGTATCCGCCCGGACTCGGTCATGGCTCCGACCAAACTGAACACTTTTCGGCATATATTATAATCAGACAATATATCTCATTCATAAAGTTAATATTTATATCATATCTTTATCAAGCTCAGTCTTTGATACACAAAATAATTTGGTCGCATTTGATCGGTTCACAGATGCAACGAACATCCGCAAGACGATAATCATAAGGATTTCCGTCGGGTTCCTCCGCCGTGCGTAATGTTGAGACTGGCAACCGCTGGCGATCCCGGCCGATAGCCCGTTAGCCTCGGGGAATGGTGTATCCCATAAGGTTTCCCCGATCGGTAATGCTTCCCGGGCCGGCAAGGCTTTCCGGGCGTGACCCCGCCGAAGGAGACGACTCTCTCGCGGCCTCCGGAGGCGGAGAGCCGACATAGCCATCGCTTACGCGCGTCCGGATCTCCCCTGACGGCGAGACCGTCAGCCGAAGCCAACGCGTGACCATGCGGCCCGAAAGAGAGAGGCGCGACACGAAAGAGAGGGAGAGGGAGAGGGAGGGAGAGGCAGAGTCAGAGTCAACAGGCATTCCTAATGTTCTTCGGAAGTCGGGAAAATCAATAATTTATTCCCAAATCCGGAATGCATACAGGCGCTTGCGTAGTCCGGCGGGGAAACGGCAAGGAGTTTTGCGTGTTTTGCTCATATCTCTGTTCGCTTTCCCGAATCCCGCCAAGCGGCTTTCAGCCGCTCGGTTTCTTCCCTGGCCTCCGTCTCATCCTCCTCATGGAAGTCTTTTCCGGTTGTATCTTAGAGGCCCCGTGACGCGGGTCCGTGAATATTGAAATGTCGGAGTTTCGATATTTCGATATTTCGCAGTCCCTTGACAAGCCGACCTGCAGGTGCTAACTTATCAGTGAGCGGCGTTGCTTCGGCCAGCCCGCCACACATCCTTCTGCCCGGCCCCTCGCTCGGTACCGGGCACGCCATCCGGCGGAACAGTCCCGCCGGAACCTCACAGGCCACTGGAACCATTTCTCGCCCTCGGGCGTTTAGCGGAAACTGTCCCCATGCCTTTCCGGCAGGCCATCATAACGTGCTTCCTGGCGGCCATCCTGGCGGCCTTGGCCGTTGTCGCGCCCGGCGCCTCCGCGCTGGACACTCAGGGGTTATCCGCGCCGGTCGACTCCGCCCTCCAGGACGCCCTCCCCCAGGAGCCATCCCCCTCGCTTTCCGGGTACTTCATCGGCGCCTGGTTCGACTGGACCGATGGCCAGGGCGCCGCCTACAGCAGCCAGGGCCGCCTCGGCGGCTTCGAGGCCTCGACGGCGCCCTTCGGCACTCGCGGACTCCTGGGCCTCAGTTTCGGCGGGGGCTACAGCTTCCAGGTCCTGAATAGCGGGACCCTCGGCTTCTACGGCGCCCTGAACGTGGCCCGCCTGGCTTCCGAGAACCCCGGTGAGCCGCCAGCGCTTTTCGGCTACAGCCGCTCCACGCCCTTCCGGACCCGGCTGGGGGGCCGCTACAGCCACGTCTTCTCCGAAAGGACCCGCGGCTACTTCGGAGTGGGCTGGGACTACGGCTTCGGCGGGATGGGCAACTACGGCGCGCGGAACCCCCGGATACCCCTCTTCGGGCTCGCCAGCGGAACCGGAGCCTTCGCCGAACTGGGACTCAAGATCTCCGCCAACGACGTCTTCTCCTTCGACATCAGCACCTACGGCCTTTCATCCGGGGACTTCGGCGATAACGTGGGCGGCATGAACATGGTTTTCTCCTTTTAAGACCCCGACACCTATCCCAGCGCCCTGCCCTGGCGGACCCGGACTCTCGGAAAGGATCCCAAACTCCCCAGCGCACGGCCCCCAGTCGCCCGACAGGCGTCTGGTTTTTTTTTCATCCGCTGATTCTTTGTGGACACAGCCTTGCGGGACGGCATGCCCCGGTAGCCTGGAACCTGGTCGCCCGTTAAGGTAGCTCGAGTCCACCGACTTACAGGCTTCCTGACTTCCGGACTTACAGGCTTCCTGACTTACAGGCTTCCTGACTTCCGGCGCGGACGGATTCCCTCCGAAACCGCCACTCTGTCATGAAATCAGTAGTCGTTATCCTTTTGACATGGACAAGCCAAAACGAGGAAGTTAGTCCCTTCGTTGCACCCTCTGCCTGAAGCCTGGCGGTTGGTTCGGCCACGGACGATTGACCGGCCTTCAGGAGAACCGTCACCGGACGTCATCGCCGCGATCTGGATACTCTCGTTGAGCGATCGCCAAATCAACTTGTTGACGGGGCGGTGAGGCCGGATCTTCCCTGACTACCTGACTACCTGACTCGCTGTTGGCGGTGCAGTTTCCGGACATTTGGCCTATCGGCTCAAAATACCAAGCCGGGTCCATGTCCATGCGCCATGAAATGGCATTTCTGCCGCAACGGAAAGCCCGGCCTTCCCTCTGGAGGTTCTCGAGTCGATCCGATCTCGGCTTGAGGGCAACCTCTAATCAGTCCTCCGGGTCGAACTTTTCCCTTTGAACGGTTCCACGCGTTCCAACGCCTTAGAAATCTGGCACACACGGTATCACCCCGTTCCCGGCTGTTGGAACCTTCGGTTCCCTCCGGCTCTGAACCTCGAGGGGACGCGATTGACGGCCACAAGCGTTAAGTGCCGTCAGCACGGGCATCGATTGCCGTCATCGATGGCATAGATCATGTCACTGTTCGACCTTCCGAGGGCGCTCGCTACGACCGAGAGCGTCAGGCAGATCGGTACCTGGCGGTTACCCAGAGGTTCTTGGCCTTGGAGAGATCCCGCATCGCATTTCAACGGAGCGTTTTTTCGCCTCGGACTCTAACTCGGTCCTGAACGGAGTCAGTACTGAGCCGAACACGAATTCACGGCTGGGGCATCGGCATGCTCTCGGAGATGTCCGTACTGCCTCCGGCAGGTTTCCGCCGATCCTCGATTAGATCTCAATGACATTAAGGTCAGTCATGTTTAGTTCTTCGCTACGGAAAGTCTGTAGAAATAGCCACGCTCATCATTTCAGCCGACATTGCCTTTTCCGATAGGCCCACATGCCGCTAAAGCGAGGAGGCATTCAAGTATGGCGTTTAACCCGCTGGCAGGCAATGAAGTCGGCTGAACGGGAAGAAACGGCGCACAACATCGGCATTACCGCTGGCGTCAACGCCGCCGGGTGATTCGAGCCGCGGCCAGAATATGTCGTTTGACTCTCGAAAATCCATCCGTATGCAACATTTTTGCTCGGACGCGGATAAACGACCGAACCCGAGCGATCCCCTATCCGTTGTCGAGCGTAATTCAGACTGACGTTTTATCGTTCTCTCCGAGCGGCGGGCAAGGATTCGACTGTGGAATCACGGCAGTTTCAGGACCCGGAGGAAGGCCGAAGCGGAAGGACAGATTAGAGGCGCCGTTAAAAGAGCGCACCCAGTTCATCAGGATCCGAAAAATCAATTTCACCGGAATCCGGTGTGTCTTCCGGCCTAACCTTCCAAACCACGTTCTTGAAACGCACCAGTACCGTTGAAGTGCCATACACGACAACGGCTACTGCACGTACCGGCTTAAGGGAAATCATGATATGCTTGGCATAGTCTCTCGTCTTAATCTGTTCGAAAGCCTCATCGGCTTTCTTTTCGAGATAATTTTCCAGACGTTCGGATATCCGTCCTTGTTCCATTAAGGATGATATGTCGGCGGTAAGCGGCTTCGGAACTTCCTCCCCTTCTTGGCCTGAGCTATCGGACGGAGGCAGGATTCCAGTACCGGGAATTCTCTCCAGCGATGCGTCACGATGAACATATTTCATTTCAATGACGGCATAACCACCTCCGGGAACCTCGACGACAAGATCTGACTTGCCTGCATCAGACAGGAGTTGAGACAGCGTATCGAATATGTCTCCAGTGAAAATCGCGCTGCCGTATCTCAATATGACATACAATATTAAGTGATAATAACGTTCGCCACCGCCAGCAACCAGATCTTTGGAAATGCCCTCAAAAATCGAGCTGAGGTACATTTCGGATTCATAGATATTTCCTGACCAAAACGCGGCCAGCAAGAGGCGTTTCATATCCGTTATCAAATATTGGGGGACTTCAGTATTTTGCTCGAATGCGAGTCCAGTTAAAAATAATTGAAACCTTTCTTTGAGCTCCCTGTCGATCGCATCCTTAATCTCTTTGTTTGGAATCTTCAGATGGGAAATCTCGGATGTGTCGGTTTGAACGATGCTGTCAATAGTAAGGTATCCTGCCTGCAACAGGAAAGCCTCGTAATTTATGTCTTGAGTGTCATTGATCTTGGCAGGAGATTCAACAGATAGGTTTTTTTTGCCAAAGATCGTAAAATAGTTTCCGCTAGTTGACTCCAGCAGGGAAGCCAACAACGGCGATCCAGATTTATGCCAATAATCGCCAAATTTCTTGTTATACAAGAAAGACTTGATCGCGAAAGGATTGTATACCCTGGTGTTTCCATCCCAGCTATATCCATCGTACCAATCCGCGATCTTCTCCATAAGGTTCTTCACCGTCGATCGGACAGGAAGCTCACCTCTCATCTTAAACGCTGCAAGAGCCTTTTCGAGATGCGGAGCATAATACTTCTCAATCTCGATTTTTGTGAACCCGCAGAGCGTGTTAGACAAAGGGTCCAAGGTGAGATCGGTGACGTTGTTCAATCCGGAAAACAGCGAAAGTTGCTTGAACTTCGTGATACCCGTAACGAACATGAAGCGCAAACTATTTCTACATCCTTTGATTGCCGAATAAAAATCGTAAAGCATCGTCCGCAATTTTTCAAGTTTGGCTGGATCGCGCAAATGTTTCAATATGGGAAAGTCATACTCATCAATGAGGAGGACGACGTTTCCCAGCCCGATATCAGCTGGTCTTTTTCTTTTATTATCAGGATTCGCGTATTTCAGGGATAGTTCAGTTATCAGATCGCTGATGGCAGTGGTGAGGTCAGATTCGTAGATTTTCACCTTGTGTGATTTGGCAATCGGCAAAAGCCTTCTGATCAGACTGACTTGAAACTGATCCGGATCCGTGCTCACGGAGTTCATGCTGATCCGTATCACCGGAAAAGTCACCTGGCTGAAATCCGGAACCAGCTTCTCTATCTCCAATCCCGCGAAAAGCTCGCTTCTCCCCTCGAATATCTGTTGGAAAGTGTCGATCAGAAGCGTTTTACCGAATCTCCTAGGTCTTGCGAGAAAATACGGCCCGCGTGATTGACTGAACAGTTCGTAGATCAAAGCCGTCTTGTCGACATAAACGCCATCGTACGCGATTAATCCGGCAAGTGAGTCTTCTGTAACTTCAGAGGCTTTAATTTTGTCTTCCATGGCCTTGAACCTGAGCACGGATATGACCGAGATTTAACCAAAATGTCAGATTTAAAAGCAGCTCTCCACAACATAATCATATTGCCGCAAAAATCAGGGCACTGTCGCCACAACAAATCGCGGTCACCGATCAGGACCGTTCAGTAGACATATCGAGATACGTTTTTGGAGCACCATTGCTTTGTGCCCCCAACATATTGCGATGGCTTTCGAGGCTTCATGCTCCTGGGTTTCGGAAATAACAATAAGGACATGTCAAGTAAGCAGTTTACGCCAGACTGCCAGTGTCTTAAATTTACTTTATTTCACAGAATAAGTTAACCCCCCCAAACTCTTTTTCCCGGTAACCATTAACCAGCTCCGAAGCCAAGCGGGGGTCGTGCAAAACGCGGGCGCAGCCACGGTTCCGGTGGCGCGGGCGGGTCGCCTCGCTACCGATGGCAACGGGGGTCCTCGCCCAGGAAAGGCCAGACTACCGTGGGTAACCCGCTTGAGGCACAGAACTTCCGTTTCCGCCTCCAGGACGAGTATCAGCGGAACTGCTCCACGGCATGACAGCCCGCTAGTCTCCGAAGTCCTGACCGTTAATTTCCGCTGACCCGATATCCTCTCCCAGGGAAAGCTTTGCCGAAACCCGAGATGCCTCCCGCAACGCGCTCTCCCCGTCCCGGATCAAGGTGGAAGCCAGTCAGCCCCCCATGATTAGAGACTGCGTGAACCCAGCCCTGAAGCTCATACGGCTCCATGTAACATCCGTTTTCCGTATCAAGTGGACTGTTTGAAGGCTTGCACCCCTCCCTGCCTGAAATGCCCCTTACGGAAACCTGGGTGACGGAGATGGCTCATATTCCTGAAACATGGCTCCTGCAACCGGTTATCAACCCACATGCTCCCAGATCTGCATGCGCTCTCTATAAATAAATAAGCGCTCACAGACGTCGCCGATAACTTCCTCGGCGTGCCGCCCTGCCGCGGCTTCCGCCGCCGTCCCGGCACCCCCGATGCCATAGAATCAGCCAATCCACCAATTCGCCGGAGTCCTTTGTCGCTGGCCCCGCCAGCGTGATAGAATCTTTCCGCCACTCTCCGGCCTTCACGGTCCTGCCCACCTCCTTTCCCCGTCTCGCCAAGGAAGCCCGCGCATGTCCCCCCAGCCCGCTGAAAGCAAGCCCCTGCCCCCTTTAAGCCAACTCCTCAGGAGCATTATCTGGTCCTTCACCCTCGCCCTGGCCGGCACCTGGGGACTTTTGATCCCGAGGCTCCACATACTCAACCCCGAGAACACGGCTAACCTCGCCGGTCTGTGGTTCTACTCGGATCTGGCGTGCCTGAGCCTCGCCATCTTCGGCGTCTTCATGGTCATTTACCATAACTCCAGACTGGCCCCCAGACTGGAACGGCTGGGCAGGCTGGGCGAGTCGAGCTGGGGAAGGCGCTGAAGCCGCAGGGACCCGGAACGACCGCTGCGGCCCCGGACGCCAGCAAGCTCCTGAAGGCCCGGACGGGAAGCGGGACGTCGCTGTCACCTCCGGGCGGCCTTCACTCATGTCCGTCTGAGTTTTGGAACGCCTTCGTCATGACTGGAAGGTACTTTCATGGTCCTCACCTCATGTTCCCGGATGCCGACATGGCCTCTCAAGGCGGCCTTGATCCTGGGCCCTCCTGTCAAGGCCGCCTGATCACCAGGAGCGGGCGTGACATCGGGAATCGTCCGGTGCCGGATGCCGACATCGCCCCTTACCCACGAAAGCCCCGCCGAACCCGCGCCGCCGCTTTTTCCGCCTTATGGCCCCCTGATTGACGATATCCCCTCCGTTGACCTGCCCCCCGCTCGCGACCGGGAAACGGAGCTCATCACTCCGGATATCCCGGCCTTACCGAACTCTTCCCCGGCCATCTGAGTCCTTTCCCGGTTGCCATGCCCCTTCTCGGGCATCCTGAACCCATTTCCAATCCACCATGGCCCTCTCCATGCCTCTTGATGGCCATGGCCTCGCTCCCGGGCCTTCGCCATGGCCATGGCCATAGCCATGGCCCCCAACTTGCCCCGGGCCCCTCGCCCTCTTCTCCCCGAACCCGCCCGGTCCTTCCCGTTCCCTGACTTTCCCGGTCAGGACCTTCCCGGCCAGAATCTTCTCGGCCTGGGCCTTTCTGGCACGGATCTTGCCGGCATGGATCTTCCCGGCACGGACCTTACCGGCCAGAATGGCCCGGTGTCGGGACATTGCGCCTCTCCCGGCCTCTCCCTTCGCTGGTGATCTTTTTCACGAAAAGGCTTATAATCTGTTGCCGACTCGTCAGTTTCCGGTTCCGCTTCCGGTCGAGGCGCGACCGGAGGCGGTCGCAATATCACGGAAAGGCGGGACTTTCCGCCCAGGGGGACAGATGATATCCTTGCAGAGCGTGGACTTCCCCGCCGCCTTTCTTGCGGGGATCGCGATGTTCTTCACGCCATGCACCCTGCCCCTCATCCCTGCCTGGCTGTCCACGGTAGCCGGTCGGAACTCCGGGCTCTACCTGGCCAACGAGGCCTCCGGCGCCCCGTCTGGGCGCTCCCGGATCGCGGTCCTCATCTCCACCTTCTTCTTCGTCCTGGGCTTCAGCGCCGTCTTCACCCTCCTTGGGGCCGCGGCCAGCGCGCTGGGCGATTTCCTTTTCACGAACCGGGACGTGATCCGGTACGCGGGCGCGGCCGTCATGGCCATCTTCGGGCTCGTGCTCCTGGGCGTTCTCAGGCCCAAGGCGCTTCTGGGCGAACTGAGGCTCCCCGTGCCCGCCGAACCCGCCGGGCTCCTTGGGGCATTCCTGGTCGGCACGGCCTTCGCCGCGGGCTGGACCCCCTGCGGCGGGCCTGTGTTGGGCTCGCTTCTGTCGCTCGCGGCGGTGGAGTCGAGCCTCCGGCGCGGCATGGGGCTCCTGGCCGTCTTCTCGGCCGGGCTGGCCGTGCCGTTTCTGGCCGGCTCCCTCCTGCTGGGAAGGCTCCTGCCGCTCCTGAGGGGCCTGGGACGGCGCGCGGTCTGGGTGAACAGGGCCCTGGGGATAGTGATGCTCGCCTTCGCCGCGCTCCTTTTCCTGGACAAGCTCTCCCTGATCACTCCGGACGTGGCCGGATAACGCCCCCCGATAGGCGGTTCCGCCCCGCTGATCACCCCCGACGATTCAAGACCGTCACGGCCCGTCCGCCTCCTGGCACCCGGGGCCGTCCTGCCCCGTCAGCCTCCGGGCAACCGGGGATCATCCCGGCCCGTCCGTCTCCGGGTGCCGGTCATCCTGAAGAGTTTCCCCGGCACCGCCGTCACCCTCGGCCGCTGTAGCGGCCCGGACGCCCACCCGTTCATCCGTGGCCGCCCCGCCGCCATCGCCGAAACCAACGCCCCTGACGCGTTGCGCCTCGGGCCGATCTCCGGGCAGCGCCACCCGGCAAAGACGCCAAAATCATGAAAAAGCCCATAGTGCTCACCTTCCTTGCTTTCGCCGCCATCCTGGCCCTCACCGGATTCCTCATCCTGCCCGACAGGCCCGCCGCCGAGGCGGACGTCGCCTCAGGGACCGGCCTGCCGCCAGCCTCGAGCCGGGAGGCTTTGGTGACGGACGCCGCCGCCCGCTTCGACTCGGTGCTCCCGGCCTCCGAAGTCCCCCCGCGCGAATACCCGGGTACCGGGCTCAAGACCTACAGCCCCAGCGCCGCCATCCGCGAGGCCAGGGACTCAGGCAAATACGTGCTCCTGTACTTCTGGGCCACCTGGTGCGGCAACTGCTCCGACTTCGACGCGAACACCCTGCCGGACAAGACCGTCGTGGAGAACCTCAACAGCTCCTTCGCCCTGGTGCCCCTGGACTACGACCGATCCGAGGAGATGGTGAGGCTCTACCGCATCCGGGCGGTGCCGACCTTCATCTTCATCGACCCCGAGGCCAAGCCCGTCACGGTGCTCCCGGGCGCCGTGCCGGCGGACATCTTCGCCGCGGTCCTCTCCTACGTGAGCACCGGCTCCTACAAGAGCATGGACTTCGAGGAGTACGCCACGAGCCTCTGACGGAAGCCGGACGCCGCGACAGCCAGGCGTCCTGACCCCTGGCCGGGGGAGCGGGCCTTGGGCGGGATGCGCCTAAACGAGAGGCGCGAGCCGCGCCTCGCGGCCCTCGCAGAGGCGTTTCCGGGCCACTCGCGCGGATCCTGTTGGCCCCCGCCGGGGCAACGCGCAGCGCGCCTGACAAGGCCGGGCGGGACCCCTCCCCCCATGCCCTCCGCCGTCCTATCCCTCATCCCTTTCCTGCCAATCCAGAAGGTGCAAAATGCCCGCTGTTACCCCTTTCAAGACCCTGTTGTCCGCCATATCCCTGTTCCTGGCCGCGGCAGTCCTGGCCGGCTGCGCCCAAGTCGCGGGGACCGGCCGGTCGCAGCTGAGGCTCGTGAGCGACGCCGAGCTCAACCAGCAGGCCGTCGCGGCGTACCGCGAGACCCTCTCCGAGAGCAAGCTCTCGTCCAACCGCAAAGACACCGCCATGGTGAAGAAGGTGGGACAGCGCATCGCCCAGGCAGCCCAGGAGTTCATGGACTACGAGGGCCGCCTGTCCGAACTTGACGGCTACAACTGGGAATTCAACCTCATCGAGTCCGACGACATCAACGCGTGGTGCATGCCCGGCGGCAAGGTGGCCTTCTACACCGGCATCATCCCGGTCTGCCGCGACGAGACAGGGGTGGCAGTCGTGATGGGCCACGAGGTGGCGCACGCCCTGGCCCACCACGGGGCGGAGCGCGTGAGCCAGCAGATGGCGGCGCAGCTGGGGGGTAATATACTGGGTACCGTGCTCGGGAGTTCCAACGTCTCCGGCACCACTGCCCAGATGATCATGGTGGGCTACGGGCTGGGAGCCCAGTACGGGGTGCTCATGCCCTTCTCGCGCACCCAGGAGGCGGAGGCCGACCGCATCGGGCTCTCGCTCATGGCCATCGCGGGCTACAACCCGGAGGAGGCCGTGGCCTTCTGGGGAAGGATGGCGGACGCCACCGGCAACGTCTCCAACTCCGACTTCTTCTCCACCCACCCATCGAATCCCGCGCGCATCAAGGGCATCCAGGAGTTCATCCCGGAAGCCCTGGAACGGGCGAAACGGATAGGCGTGATCCCCAAGTGACCTGAGGCCCCTCCGGGGGCCCGAGCGCGATACCTGGAGGGCCGGGCGCAGGGCGGCGTATCCCCCTTGCCCGGCCCTCCCCCGTTACGGGCCGGGCGTCTGCCTCCCTGCCCTCCATGCCCCGCCGCCTCACCCGTTCTGTCGGCCTCCGTCCGGGGACGAGTCTTATCGGGCGTCACTCGTGTCGCCTGATTCCGCCCGGGCCCGTCAGGCCTTATCGCCCCCTTGCCGTCACGCCTTCGTCTCCGCCCCGCGTTCGCCTAACTTTTTGCTTCGCCTCGCCTTGACGTTCACTCTCTCCGCCTCGCCCTCGCCTTTCGTGCCCTGCCCTCCCGCAGTTTTCCTCAGGCCTGCCTTTCGCCTCGGCTCATCCAGGCTGATGCAGGTCAGTCGACCGGACGGAAAATTTCCGAGCCGCCCTCAATTATGAGGGAACCCGCAGGTCCGGCGCAAACCGCGCCGAACTTCCCCGAAACTGGCCCGAACGGCCCCATTATCCCCCCGTCAGTCTGCCACAGCCCAACCGTCCCGCCGGTTCCCGCCCTCTTGCCGATTCCCGGGGTAAGGCATGACGCCCTGGAATGCTGTATAATCTCCACCGGGTCTGCCTGTCAACGGTCGTCCCATAACCATAAACCTTGATCCTTGCCCTTCTCCGGACCTGGCTAGGCCCCGACCGGCATACTGTTTGCCCGCCACGCGCCTCCCCGGCCGTCAAGCCCCCTCGCCTCACCTCTTGGCGCAGGGTACGGAACAGGAACGCCCGCAAGGCCCCGATCCTCAAGATTTCCGTCTGCGGCTCCCTGGCGATGCCCGACTCGTCAAATCCTTGCCCCCGAAGCTGTCCTCCTGGCCCGGGCCCCGGCAAGTCAAGGCTTCCGCCCGAGGCCATACGGCCTTTCGTCCCAAACTTCCCAGGTACGGCACCTCCTGGCGCCTTTCTCCGGCGTTGCGGCCTTTTGCCCGAAACTTCTAAGGCCCCGCGCGCGCAGACGGCCGCATGCGGCCTTTCAGCCTTTCGGCCCAAACTTCGATGGTCCCGCGCCTCAAGGCTTTTGCCTGCGGCCTGACGGCCTTTCTGCCAAAACTTCGATGGTCCCGCGCCTCAAAGCTTTTGCCTGCGGCCTGACGGCCTTTCGGCCAAAACTTCCAAGGCCCCGCCCTCAAGGACTTTGCCTGCGGCCTGACGGCCTTTCGGCCCAAACTTCAATGGTCCCGCGCCTCAAGGCTTTTGCCTGCTGGCTGACGGCCTTTCGGCCCTAACTTCCAAGGCCCCGCCCCTCAAGGCTTTTGCCTGCGGCCTTCCTCGAAACGCCCTGGGCCCCGCGTCAAGGCGCGGGCCTCCCGGAGCCACGGCCTCCAAGCCCTCCCGGACGCCCCCGCGCCCGAAACAAGATATCCCATAAGGAAAGGCGTAAACCCGAAACATGCAGCGACCCGCCACCCGCCCCGGGCGTTCCCGCCGCCCCTCACTCCAGAGCGCCCTCGCCTTCTGCGCGGCATTGTGCCTTGCCGCCGCAGGGGGATGCGCCCCCGCCGAAAGGCACGTGATTGCCAAGCCCTATCTCCATGAGCCCCCTTCAGCCGAAACGATCTTCGGGGAAGCCACCTTCGGGCCGGACGCGTCCCCCGAGGCCATAGCGGGCATCAAGGCGCCCCCGCTGCCCCATTCCGGGCCCCTGTCGCTAGACGAGTGCCTGGAGCTCGCGCGACGCGTGAGCCCGGCGTTGGACAGCGCCCAGCAGGGACAGCTCGGGGCCGTATGGGGCCTGTGGTCGTCCATCACGGAGTTCCTGCCCACCGGCGACATGACCTACGGGATGACCCAGTACGACAGCTCCCCGGTCAACATCGCGACGCACGGCAGCCGACAGTACTCCTGGCAGGTGGCGGCCAGGCAGCCGCTCTTCGTGGGCGGCCTGAACGTGGCCAACTATTTCCTCTCCAAGCTGGGCGTGGCCGCGGCCGAGATTAGGACGGTCCAGGCCCGCGAGGAACTCCTCCTTGCCGTGAAGCAGGCCTACTACTCGATCCTCGCGACCGAGAAGGCGCTCGAGGTCGCCCGCACCAGCGTCGTGAACCTCCAGAGCCACCTCACCGTCGCCAACAACTTCTTCACCGTGGGCATGACCCCCCGCAACGAGGTCCTGCAGGCCGAGGTCGAGCTGGCCAGGGCCAGGCAGGAGGAGACAACCCAGGAGAGCAACCTGGCCGTGAACCGCGCTCGGCTCAACATCCTCCTCCGCCGCGCCCACGACGCGCCCCTGCGGGTCAAGGACACCCTGCTCCACCCGATCTTCCCGCTCACCCTGGAGCGATGCCTTGAGCTGGGACTCGCCAACAACCCGGAAATCCGGCTGGGCATAAACCAGGTGGAAGCCGGGGCCAAGAACGTGGACGCGGCCCGCTCGGCGCTCTACCCCCAGCTAGTCCTCAGCTACAACCAGAGCTCCACCGGCAACACCCCGAAGGCCCACGGCGGCTGGGCCGCCGACAGCTCCCAGTGGTCGGCGGCCGTGGTGGCCTCCTTCAACTTCTGGGACTGGGGCCGCTCCCGGGCCGCGATCGAGCGCAGCAAGGTGGCGCTCAACCAGGCGGCCGACGCCCTCCAGTCCCTGGAGGATTCCACCAAGCTCACGATCACCACGAACTTCCAGACCCTCATGTCCGCCGGACGCAACATCGATACCTCGGCCACCGCGGTCGTCTCCGCGGCCGAGGACCTGCGCATGGTGACCGAGCGCTTCCAGGAGCAGGTCGCCACCAACACCGAGGTCCTGGACGCCCAGACCCGCTACTCCACGGCGCAGTACGAGCACTTCTCGGCCCTCTATAGCTACAATCTCGCCTGGGCCGGCCTTGAGCGCAGCCTCGGCCAGCGAGTGGAACCCCAGGGCGGCCAGAGGCGTTAGGCTCGATGCCTGGAAGGACCCGAGCCTGATCCCATCCGGGGCTGAGGGCGAGGCCCGCTCGATGCGGCGGGCCCGCTCGAAAACCCGATCCCAATGGCAAGATCTGGACACGGGACACGCAAGTGAGCGGATCGCAAGCCGCGAAGGTCGGTGGGCAACAAGCTGAGATGTCTAACTGACGGCAGGCCGAGATGTCGAACTGACAACAAGTCGTGAAGGTCGGCGGGTGCGCAAAGCCGCGAGGGCCAACGGGACGCAAGGCCGCGAGGGCCAACGGGACGCAAGACACAACGTCTGGCGGACACCAAGACGCGAAGGTCGGCGGGCCGCAAGGCGCGAAGGCCCAGGGGCAACAAGGCGAGAGGGTCGCCGAACCACGAGGGGGGGCGGACAGCAAGGCGAGAGGCGGACGGAAGAGAAAGGCACGAACGTCAGCGACTGCAAGCCACAATGACGGAAGGACGGACGGTACGAGGGCGAGGGACAGAGGCACGGGGGGGAGAGGGCCGGGCAACCTGCCTGGCCAAGGACGGACGATTGACCCAGATCCATAAAGTTCTGCTGGCGGATTCCCTGGTGGACGGGCCCTTCTCGGGGGCCCCCACGACGGTCGTGTACCTGGGGGAGCCATTGGAGAGGTTCAAGATGGCCTCCCTGGCCGCGGAATTCGGCACACTCGAGACGGTCTACGTCTACCCCCACGCCAAGTCCTTCCTCCTCAGGTTCTTCACGCCGATAACCGAGCTCAAGCTTGGCATCAACGCCTGCCACGCTGCCGCCCACGCCGTCTACGAGCTGGGTATCCGGCCGCCCACCGAGCCCTTGAGCCTGCTTACCCAGGACGGTGAGATCACCGCCCGCCACGCCGGCCCGGCTGGGATCTCCATGGAGATGAGCCAGGAGCCCCACCTCCCCCTGGAGGCGGGCCTTGCGGACTCCTACGCGGCGCTCATAGGAATCCCCCCCGGCCTGGCCCAGTGGGGCTTGAAGACCCAGAACAACCTGGCCGTGGTTGCCATAGAGGACCGCGAGGTCCTGAAGAAGCTGACACCGAACATCCCCGAGCTCTTCAAGGCGGACGTGAGCGGGGTGGCCGCGACTGCTATGAGTAGGCAGACTGGCGACTGCGACTACTACCTCAGATCCTTCAGGCCCAAGCAGGGTCAGAACGAAGAGCACGTCTCGGGGTCCGTGAACCGCTCGTTGGCCCCCCGCTGGTCGCAGATCCTGAAGAAAAACGACCTGGCCGCCCGCCAGCTCTCCAAGCGCGGGGGGCTCGTGAGACTCGAGCTTTCCGAGGGAGGACGCATGGTTCTGAAGGGCCGTGCGCGCATCATCCTTCGCTGCGACATCAACCTGGAGTCAGTGACCGGCGCACGGCTCTACTGATGACCAACTGAGGCGCTTCGGGACCGGACAATGAGGCCGGGAAACGCTTCGGGACAGCGACAGTAACGGCGGACGGCTGTCGTGTCGCGCGAACGAGTGTGACCTTGCACGATCCGGCGATCGTGACGCAAGCTTAACGGCTGGGATTTGGTCCAGTTCGGATTTCGGGGGAGAATCCAAGGAAAATTTCGGAGACCCTGGCAGTTTCGACCTCGTTGCATATCAGCGATTTCTCATGGAACACGGCGATGTTCGTGCCGTGCTTTTGAAGGGTGCTCGCGTACTGAACGCCGTCGAATACGAAACTTCTGACGGATTCGAAGAGATATTGTGTCTGAAGGAAGAGACGATATGGTCATCGCCAGGCAGGGTCGGCTTTGCCAACTCATCTGAAAAGTCCTGTACTACCTTTCGATTTATCAAATATTTTGGTCAAAATCATCCTCATAAAATAATGGGCATGTTTTGGCCAATCCTGTTAGATTGACGATATTTAAATCGTCGATACACTCGAAAGCACCAAACGAGATATGCTGATGCATATTGGCACGCATCTCATATGGCGCTGAAATTTTGGATACGGTCATGTAAACGATGGAGATTTATACAGGGTCTACCCGACCGACTTTTCGTTTCCTTCGAGCGGCCCCCCCAATTTTGGAGGCAGGATATCCCCGCATGCTCTGAGCGATCCTGACACGAGAAAACCGAGTTCCCTTAGGGTTAAAAACAGTTGACCGTTCCAAGAAATCTGAGAAAACCTAACGGTTAAGCAAACTGTTTTGGAATCTGTTGATACTCATTATCGATTTTTAGACTGAAGAAATGAATGTCCACTCGATAACCCCTAAGCCATAGGACAGTAAGCCCGCAAAAATTCCAGCATAATTATTTTGGAAAGAAAATATGTCTTGGTCAATTTTGAGAAAATCGTTGGCGGACAGAAATCATTGCAGAGCATCGCGATTTCACCTGGTTTCAGTGAGAAAACCGGCCAATGGTCTCTGAGGCTCACTCCCAACGATCTTGCGTCGTCTGATGTATCAGGAGAATGTAATGATAACAGCGTTGAGAGAGCCGTGCGGCGGGTTGCCGGCGGAAGGGCCGGACGCGACGAAACGGCAGATTCGCTGTCGGTAGCCACAGCTGTCCAAGATAAAATCCACTATTCGCATGCCTTTCCGGACGGCAAATGATTCAATGCATCGGCAATATACAAATAATAAGTAAAATATGAGATCTCTCAATGACAGTTAGTCTCTTTAAGACCTAATTATTATCATTATCCTCTTAATTCGGATTTATAGAGTATGCTGACCAATTAGAAGTGGAAGCATTGTCTTGTCTTACAAAAATGTTATGATCTGACTTTGCCATGTAATATAACACCATCCTGAAATTAAATTTCAAAGTGTGGATATTATCGTTTGTCTTCCTAAACTAGGCATTAAGGCAAAAATCTCCGGACAGCCTTTTATGACTTGAAAATATTGGTATCTTGTTCATAATGTTATATGCACTTTGGAAAATAGACGTCGATATTCTCCGGTGTTCGTTTACGGAATGGGCAGCTCTGGCTTGACGTTGGCGCCTAACCTATGACTGAATCAGTCGGTACGGTGACTCGGTCACCCCAGAAACAGGGCGGTCGCCGAAGCCGCCTGTCCTGCCCTTCCGTGAACGGCATGCCTTTGAACGACTGTTCCCTCTCACGGGACACGTCACCGCGTAAAAGGAGGCTGAATGGCAGTATCCAATTCCTGCCGGTCGAAAGCGGCCGACTTAAGATCGCCGACTTCCTGCTTCGCCCAGATACTCAAGTT
>JAISFS010000025.1 GCA_031263485.1 Deltaproteobacteria bacterium
TGGGCTGGCCCATCCGCGCCTCGGAGCATGGCCGCAGGGGGGTTCACCCGAAGGCCGACCGGATGCCGGCGGCACTTTGCGCCGGTTGGACGGTCGCCGTCCGCGAGGCTACGGAAACGGAGGCCCGCAAAATGTTCGAGGCCTTTCGCGGGGCTTGGCAGGCGCGCCTCGCGAGATTGGCAGAGGAGCGGTCACCGATGGCCGAGGACGCCGTGAGGCCGACCTGTCCGCTCCCGGAGGCCGGTTGTGCCGGACACCGTAGCTGATGTCATGAGAGAGACGGAGCATCGCGCCCATGGCTTGCGGTCCCGCCGCCCGGAGTTCCCCGGAGGGCCGCCCCGATACCCCGCCGAGGAATTCGCTGGGATGTTGCCGATGCTCAGGCCCGCCCGGGGGACTCATTCGCCGTTGCCATGGAAGAAGCCTGAGCCACGACGAAGGCAACGGCAAGGCGAAGGCCGTGACCGCCCGCAAGGCTTGTGATAACCTGACGGCGCCTCGGGGGTCGGGGGCGACGAGTCGCCGGAGGATGCCGTCATGTCCCTGAGCAAACTCATCAGGCGGCTCGGCTTCTGGAGCGGCACGCACGTCAAGGTCGCTACGGCGCCCGGGGCAGCGCGCCCTTCTTCTGGCGGGTGTACACGTTCGCGGTCGAGCTCCACCCGCCCGTGCCCGTCTGGGGTCCCTGGAAACAGGAAACCCTCTCGGCGCCGGTCCTGGCGAGGGACGGCGGCTCGCCCGGACACCTGACCAAGGCGCTCTCGGCCAGGGAACCCGGACCCCGGACGGTCTCCCTGGCCGTGGCGCTCACGCGGCACTCGCCGGGAGGGACCCCCTCTGGTCCTGGGCCAGGAAAGCCCGGCGCGATGCGGTCGTCCTGGACGCCTGTCTCACCGCAATGATCGCGGCTACCGAGCCGGAGTCGAAGCCCCGCCGCCTGCACTGGCTTTTCCCCGCCGACGGGATCCGCAACGCCTTCGCCCCCTTCGGGGAGGGCTCGCTCAAGTGGACGCGGGGAGCCGGCGCAAGCGCCTTGAAGGCACGTCCGCAAGGGGCGTCCCCCGCTTCCAGTGTCCTTCGGGCACGCTCGTGGCCGCCCTGCCCCGCCTCCTTATGGACGACCTCTCCAACTTCGATCCGGCCAACGGCAAACGGGCATGCGCGATCGACCTCGGGGGCTCCTCCAATACCTTGGTGGCCCCTGCGGACAGCGGCAGGTACCGGACCCGCCCGGAGGCCCGAACCCTGACGTCAAGGTGCGGGAAGGCGTTCCGCGACCGTTGGAAGCCCTGCTCCGCGTCAGGGGAAGCTGGTCATAGTCCAGATGGAAGATGTTAGGCATATCCGCTTTCCTGAAAACTGATTCGCGGAGCGGATCTGCCTCCCCCGGGGCTGGCCGGATCATCCCCCCAGCGCCTGGCCGGGCCATCCCACCAGCGCCTGGCCGGGCATCATGAAGGGATACTTTTAGTGTAGCAACAATTCCTTCGAGAAATCAGGGTAATTTGATCGGCCCGCAGGCCTGGGCATCCCCAGGCCTGCAAGTTCCCCCAGGCATGCAAGCTCCCACAGGCCTGCGGGCTCCCCCAGGCATGCGGGCTCCCCCAGGCATCTGCCGGCCCCGACCGATACACACTCAACCCCAACGGCGACAGGCGACCATGACTCTGCCCTCCCCCGAACCCGCGTACCCTTCAGTCCCGCCCCCGCCCGCAGGACCGCTCCCTTCCGCCCGCTTCGCGTTCCGCAGGAAGCCGCTCACCCCGAGGGAGACGTCCGATCTCAGGACCCCATACGCCATAGACTGCGACCGCATCCTGTACTCGCGGGCCTACGCCCGCTACATCGACAAGACCCAGGTCTTCGATCTCCTCAAAAACGACCACATCACCCACAGGGTGCTCCACGTGCAGCTGGTCTCGCGGATAGCCAGGACCATCGGCCAGAAGCTCGGGCTCGACCCCGACCTCCTGGAGGCCGCCTCCCTGGGCCACGATCTGGGGCATCCGCCCTTCGGGCACGACGGAGAGCGCTTCCTTTCCGAACTCTGCCTGGAGGCGGGCATCGGGGGCTTCCTGCACGCCGAGATGAGCCTCAGGTTCCTGGAGAAGCTCGAAAGCCGCGGGCACGGGCTGAACCTCACCCTGGGGGTCCTGGACGCGGTGCTCTGCCACGATGGGGAAAGCGACCTGGCCGCCATGCGGCCCTCGCCGGGCACGGCTGACTTCGCTGAGCTGGACCGCAGGGCCGAGAAGCGCCGGTCGGACCCGCTCTTCATGATAGCCCCCATGACGAGGGAAGGTTGCGTGGTTCGCCTCTCGGACTCGATAAGTTACGTGGGCCGCGACCTGGAGGACGCCGTGCTCCTGGGCGTCGTGAAACGCGCCCAGATCCCCCCGGAAGTGGCCGAGGTCCTGGGGGAGACCTGCGGGACCATCGTCTACCGGCTGGTGGAGGACCTGCTGCGGACGAGCTCCGGGGACCCGGAGCTCACGGCCTTCTCGCCCGAGGTGGGGAGCGCCCTCAAGGCCCTCAAGGAATTCAACAAGGCCCACATCTACCACAACCCCGACGTCAAGCGCGACAGGGACAAGATCCGGAGGCTTTTCCGGATCTTCTTCGAGTCCTTCTCCGGTGAGTTCGGGGACCCCAGCGGGCCCGCCTCCCCCAGGCTCAAGAGCTTCCTGGAACACATGGACGCCCCTTACGTCGAGGGCACGAACCCCTGCGAGAAGGCCAGGGACTTCATCGCCGGCATGACCGACGAGTATTTCCTGTCCTCGGCCGAGGAGCTCCTCCTCCCCCGCTACCGCACCGACTTCTCGGGGTAGGTTCCGGGGCCCGCGCCCCCTGCCGAAGCCGCTTCCCCGCTTCCCCGCGTGTTGAGAGGGATTCCCCGCGTGTTGAGAGGGATCCCCCGCGCGTGGTAAGATCCGCGGAATCCCGCCCTGCGGAAGCGTTCCGCGTCAGGGATCCTCCGCCTTCGGCCCTCGCCGGAAGGCATGAAAGAGGGGGGCGTCATGACCTCGCAGGTGAGAATCGGGGACTTCACGGTCGGAGGGGGCTCGCCGCTCCTGGTGATCGCGGGACCCTGCGTCATAGAGAGCCTGGACATCCTGAGGGAGACAGCGGCCGCGCTCAAGGAAATCGCCGCGCGGCTGAACGTGAACCTCGTCTTCAAGTCCAGTTTCGACAAGGCCAACCGCTCGAGTCTCTCGAGCTTCAGGGGCCCGGGCATGGAGAAGGGGCTTGCCGCCCTGGAGGCGGTGAAAAGGGAGTTCTCCGTCCCGATCGTGAGCGACATCCACGAGAAGGACCAGGCCAGGCCAGCGGCCGAGGTCCTGGACATGATCCAGATCCCCGCATTCCTGGCCCGGCAGACCGACCTGCTGGTCGCCGCGGCGAGGACGGGCAGGCCCGTGAACGTCAAGAAGGCGCAGTTCATGGCCGCCGCGGACATGCAGTACGCGGTCCAGAAGATGCAGGGGCAACCGGGCTTCGCGGGGCTCACGCTCTGCGAGCGCGGCGCCTCCTACGGCTACCACAACCTCGTGGTGGACATGAGATCCCTGGTCGTCCTGCGCTCATTCGGCTGGCCGGTCGTCTTCGACGCCACCCACTCGGTCCAGCTCCCGGCCGCCGCATCAGGCAAGTCGGGGGGCGAGAGACGCTACATCCCCCCGCTGGCCCGGGCGGCCGCGGCCGTGGGCATAGACGGAATATTCCTTGAGACCCACCCTCGGCCCGCCGAAGCCCTCTGCGACGCCGCCAACCAGTGGCCCCTGGACCGCATGGAGGGCCTGCTGAAGACCCTCATCGCCGTCCGCGCGGCCGTGCCGCCGGAGGACCTGGACGATGACGAAGACGCGACCTGAACCCCGCCCCGCCGCCCTCGCGCCCTTGGCCCCCATCAAGTGGGTGGGCTTCGACGTGGACGGGGTCATGACCGACGGCGGCATCTGGCTCGCCGCGGACGGTGCCGAGGCGAAACGCTTCCACAGCCGGGACGGCCACGCGATAAAGCTCCTGGTCCGCGCCGGACTCAAGCTCTCCATCATCACCGGCCGCAAGAGCCGGGTGGTGGAGCTGCGCGCGCTGGAGCTGGGCATCGAGTCCCTGCACCAGGCCGCCCACGACAAGCTCGCGGTCTACGAGAAGATCCTCAGGGAAGAGGGCCTGTCCCCCGAGGAGACCGCCTTCGCCGGGGACGACATGGTCGATCTGCCGATCATGATCCGCTGCGGCCTCGCCATGGCCCCCGCGGACGCCTCTCCGGAAGCCAGGGCGCACGCTGACTACGTCTCCCCCTCCAGGGGCGGCCGCGGCGCGGTCCGCGACATGGCCGAGCACATCCTCCGGGGGAAGGGGCTCTGGGAGGACGTCATGGCAGGCTACCTCCGCAGGGACCCCTCTTGACCTCCGGCGGACAATCCGGCCCGGAGGACGGCCCGGAGCCCGAAGCCCCGGAACCCGGCACGCCGTCGGAGCCCGAACCGGGCCAGGACCCTCCAGCGTCCGCCCTGCCAACGAAAGACGACCCGTCCCCGCCTCCGGACCCCGCCTCGCCGGATGCCCCTCAGGACGCTCCCGGAGGAATCTCCGGTCAAGCTTCCTCGAAAGCCTCGGAAGAAACCACGGGAAAAGCCGAGCGTGCGCCGTCAGGCGTCTCCCCGCATGATGCCCCGGACGGTGACCGAAACGAGGGCGGGGGCCAGGACGAAAGCGAAGGAAAAGACGCAGGCAAGGACGCTTCCCTTCAGGCCTCCGCCAACGGTCCGTTGCGACCGGCACCCGCCGACGCCTCCCCGCAAGCCCCGCCGGAGAGCCTGGCGGGGACCGAAAATGCCCCTGCGGAGTCCCGCAGGCGGAAACGCCCCGCCGTTGCCGACAATACGGCGCCCGGCCCGGAAGACCTGCCCATGGCCCTTCCCGCCGCAACGGCCCCCCCTTTGCCGCAGGCCCGGACAATCATGTCCGCCCACCCCTCGGATACGCCTGATTCTCACACCGCCCATGCGGACGGCATGCCACTGAGCTCGCTCGACGCATCCGATCTGGACGAAGAGCCGGCCGAGCTTTCCCAGAACAGGAAAAAATCCAGGAAACCGGCAAAACCCCGAAAATCCGCCCTGCAGCAAGACCATCCGGGCCAGCCCGGGTTGCCGGACGCCGAAACCTCTGCCTGTCCGAACAAAAATACCTGGCCTGCCGCAGACGTTGCGCCGGAACCGGAAACGACAGACGCCAAATCCGGCTCCCCGGACTCGCAGGGGCAATCCGCGGATCACCAGGAGGGCTCCCAGGACTTGCAGGGAGAATCCACGGATCCCCAGGAAGGAGCCCCTAACTCGCAGGGGGAATCCACGGATCCCCAGGAGGGCTCCCCGGACTCACAGGGGGAATCCACGGATCCCCAGGAAGGAGCCCCTGACTCGCAGGGGGAATCCACGGTTCCCCTGGAAAGAGCCCCTGACTCGCAGGGGGAATCCACGGGACACCAGGAGGGATCCCCGGAGTCGCAGGGGGAATCCATGGGACACCAGGAGGGCTCCCCGGATTCGCAGGGGGAATCCATGGGACACCAGGAGGGATCCCCGGATTCGCAGGAGGAATCCACGGGACACCAGGAGGGATCCCCGGATTCGCAGGGAGAATCACGGGAATCACAGGGGGAATCCACGGACTCACAGGAGGATCCGGAAAACCCTCTCCTCCAGCGGCTCCGCAAGAAGTCCTTGGAACTGCCGCCCTTGCCTGGCGTCTATCTCATGAAGGACGCCAAGGGCAAGATCATCTACGTCGGCAAGGCCAAGATCCTTCCCCGCAGGGTGTCCAGCTACTTCAGGGCGAGCGGGCTAACGGCCCGCATCGGGCTCATGGTGGCCAGGATCAAGACCTTCGACTTCGTGGTCACCAACACGGAGAAAGAGGCGCTCATCCTGGAGAACAGCCTCATCAAGAAGCACCGCCCCCACTTCAACGTGCTGCTCCGGGACGACAAGACCTACCCGTCGCTCAGGTTGAGCGTGAACGAGCCCTTCCCGCGCCTGGAGATCGTCCGCCGCCCCGCCCGCGACGGATCGATAATCTACGGCCCCTTCCCCAGCGCGGGCGCGCTGGGACAGACGCTCAAGATGGTCTCCCGGCTCTTCCCCCTGCGGCGCTGCCGCAGGCCGGACGTCAAGAAGGTGAATCGGCCCTGCCTCAACTTCCAGCTGGGGCTCTGCTGCGGGCCCTGCCGACCCGACTACACCGAGACGGAATACAGGGAGATAACGGACGGGGTGCGGCTCTTCTTCAAGGGCAGGCGCGACGAGCTCTTAAGGGGGCTCAGGTCCGAAATGAAGCGTAAGGCGGACGCCTTCGAGTTCGAGGCCGCGGCCGTGCTGCGCGACCGAGCCTACGATCTGGAGCGCACCCTTGAGCGCCAGCTCGTGGCCTCCTTCGGTGACAGGGACCTGGACGCCTGGGCGCTCGCCCGCGAGGGCGGCTTCACGGGCGGGGCGGTCTTGAACGTCCGCGGCGGCGCGGTAACCGGCTGCCAGCCGCTTCTGGCGGACGGCGCCCCTTCCGAGGACGAGGCAGGCGAGACGCTCGCGAGCCTGATTGCCCAGTTCTACGGCCCCAAGAACCTCCCGCCCCCGGAGATCCTGGTCCCCCTGGCGCTCCCCGCCGAAGAGGCCGGGGCGCTCTTGGAATACCTACAGGGCCTGGCCGGGAGAGCCGTCAAGATCCTGGCCCCGAAGCGCGGCGACTCCGCCAAGCTCCTGGAGATGGCTGCCGAGAACGCCAGGGTGACCCTTTCGGAACGACTGGCTAGGATGGCCAAGACCAGTGGGGCGCTCGCCGAACTCAAGGCGAAGCTATACCTGGAGAAGATACCAAGGCGCCTGGAATGCTTCGATCTGGCCCACCTCCAGGGCGAGGCCGCGGCGGCAGGCATGGTCGTCATGGAGGAGGGGGACTTCAAGAAGAGCCAGTACCGCGTCTTCAGGATCAAGGAGGCCAAGGGCGGGGACGACTACGAGGGCATGCGCGAGGTCATGCGCCGCCGCTTCAGGCCCGGCAAGGACCCCGCCAAGTGGCCCGCCCCCGATCTCCTGGTGCTGGACGGGGGCCGCGGCCAGATAGCCTCTGCCCTGAAGGCCTTCAAGGACCTGGGCGTGGAGCGGCCTCCCTTGTGCGGCATCACCAAGGACCGCCTGCACGGGGGGCCGGACAGGATATTCCTGCCTGGCCGCATGAACCCCGCCGATCTCAAGCCTGGCTCCGCCGGGCTCCTCATCCTGGCCAAGCTCCGGGACGAGGCCCATCGCTTCTCCAGGACCTACCATCACGCCTTAAGAACCAAGGACATGACGGCATCGGCCTTCGCGGGCATAAAGGGCCTGGGCCCGGCGCGGCTCAAGGCCATCCTCAAGCTCCGCGCGACCCTGGAGGACCTCTCCGATGTCCCGGACTCCGAGCTCCTCAAGGCCGCCCCCTTGGCCCCGGAAGCCCTGGCGGAGTTCCGCTCGAGGCTTGCCGCGCTCCTGTCCGGAGGCTCCCCGCAGGCGGAAGTGCAGAAGGAGTTCGGGGCTGGTGCCGAGGAAAAAGGTGACGGCGACAGCGCCACGGAGACCGGAACTGGCGAACATGTTCTCGATGCCGTAATCGATGCGGATGCCTATGCCGCCTTCAAGGCGGAAGCCGATGACGAGGAAGTCGGCGGAATGGAAGCAGGTGGAGCTGAAGTCGGTGGCGAGAAAGGAGTCGGGGCTGACCCCGGCAACGGCAACGATGATGGTGATGATGATGATAATGATGATAATGATGATAATGACAATGACCAGGGCTCCGATGCCTTGATACCCTGAATCCCTAAGACATTTCTTTCATTTGGAGCGGGAGCTCGGCCCGATGAACGACCGTGCCGAGGCGAAAAGCCGGATAGCGAAACTGACTCCGTGAAGACAGTCGTCCTTCTTGCTTTATGACACCCGCTTATTCATCTGTTTGATGAATTCAGGCAATTGCTACGTCAGGCTTTTTTGGAACGTGAATCAACAAAAAACGATGTCTTTCGATCAAGATTCGTTTGGCTAAATATTACGCATGTTCAATTATTCGATTTTAATCGAAGTTTTAATTGGATTTGTATAGCCGCAAAACATCATGATTAATAACGAAAATTGATTGTAGTGAAAATCCAGATGTTACATAATTTCAAATTTGTTTTACCTGAGTAATAGTGGATACGGTTACCTTTGAGCGGCAATTCCCATCGTTCTAAGGACTCAGGGTGGCTGAAAATAATATGGGAAAATCTGCTTGACAAAGAAAGATTCTTCTTATAAAAATTATAAAAAAGTTCTTTTATAAAAGACATTGATGGTTTGATTTCACTCCGATAACTGATGAATCTCCTGCCCAATATCGAAACGCTGGTTCTAGGACATGTCCAGGACTGCTTCGAATTGCCAAAAGCTATACGAAGAGAGTATTCTCCAATGGAAAATGATACTCGCCATGGACAATCCCAAAAGGATGATGCCGCGAAGGCTACAGACAGGGGGCAAACCGTTTTAAAGCCCTTGCCTTCATCAAACAGTAGCTTTTCAAAACTTATTGACTCCGATCACGTCTACATTGACAAGACATCTTTTATTCACGATTTACTAACCGGTCCTGATAATTCAATTTTTCTTGCCAGACCGAGAGGATTCGGGAAGACCCTTCTTCTCGCTTCGATCGAGGCGGTCGTCCAAGGACGGAAGGATCTGTTCGCTGACTGCATAATCTGTAACAGCAAATCCAATTTTGATTGGAAGAAATCTCATGTGGTTCGCCTGGACATGTCAGTTCTCGGAGACAACCTCGACAATATCGATGAGACGTTGACTTTAGTTTTGCACGAAATAGCGAAATTATACGGAATCAGTCTCGGTCCCCTGCCGTGCCATCTTGCCATCCAGGAATTGATAACAACGCTATTCCATTCTTACAATGACATCCCGCTAATCAGCGAAGAGCAAAAGATTACAATAGACGGAACTGTCATTCATGCAGACTCCCCTGAAGTCGCGGTGCTCATCGATGAGTCAGACTACCCGCTGATATCCAGTTCTCTGGTTCCGGATAAGCGGGATTCCATTCTAAAGACCTTGGCGAAATTCTATATGTCGCTTAAAAAAATGAATCAGTCAGGACTATTACGATTCCTTTTTATCACTGGAATCACAAAATTTAAAGGATCATTTTGGTTATCAGGGATGAATGCGATAAGAGACATTTCATTCTTGCCAAAATATTCAAAGATATGCGGTTTCACGATTCCCGAAATAAAATCTAAATTGCATCGCCATGCGCACATTGCCTCGAAGTTGATCCGAAAATCACTGCCTGCCAAGAGCCGCTACACAATCAAAGACTTTTACGAGGATATCATGAAATGGTACGGAGGCTACAGTTGGGACGGCAGTTCAAAGGTCCTGAATCCTCGTTCAGTGATTGAATTTATGAAGGATAATATTTTTTCCTCACACTGGCATGGAACCAGTACATCGACTTTTCTTAATCGGCTTAATATCCATGATCCTGACTATTTCAGGTTATATGCCAAAAATCTGACTTGTGAAGAAAGGATAAGCCGCAATGACTTAGGCATGATTTCTGCCTCAACGGCCTTGCTGATGGCAGGGTACCTGACAATCAAGGAATCGGTCTTTCTCGACGTTCCAAACGGTGAGGAGCAATTCATTCTCGGCATCCCCAACACGGAAGTCATGGAATCATTCGCGAAAGAACATCGGTTCGACAGCATATTCAAGAATGACTCCATATCTCTTACTAACGAGATCATTTTCCGTTTCAGCGATTTTACCAGATACTTGTCGAATCTTGAAACCGACAGGGCAGGCAATGCTCTTTCGTCATTGCTTGCCCTCATTCCCACTCAAAGCCATAAATCAGAAATTAATTTTTCCCAAACAGAAATTAATGCCGCACTCATATTCTTTAAAGGAGAGGCTGCTGCGGTACACGGCGCTGACAGCAACGCTCCTGATTTCGTCCTATATCACGTCAACGGGGACATATATGTCGTGAAAATAAAAAACAATAAAACTTCAATTCATATCGATCCTCTTAAACCAGAAACGAAATGCGACAAAGATGACAATTATACGGGGGTTACCGGACAAGCCTTGGCGAAATCGGTTGGAACCCCGCCGCCCGACCGTCCGCCTGTTACTCCAACATTTTATGGACAAACGATATCTTTCAATGATGACAATAACTGCAAGGCCGAACGGGAAACAATCCGGAAGCTTCTCGACAAAGGCATAAAAGACGCTTTCGATCAGCTCTTCTGCCAAAGCTATGCGGCAGGGTTCCTGTCGCCAAGATACAAGGTCTACGCCATCGCCATTTCAATAGTCAACAGCTCCGAGGCGCTTGTCGACTGCAGGGAAGTCACCTACGGTGACTGGCGATACGCTCCTCGCCCAACGCCGCTGTCCAACAGTTGACGGGATGCCTTATGCCGACAAATCGGAGATGCCTGCGGTACCCCCTGCTTTCCCCGTCATCTTTACCTCCAAAACATGAATTCCCATGATAAAACATGAAACGAATGCCATCTATATCACCGCAATGTATTGAAATAATAAGTATAAAAACAAGATGGCATCTCATTATCTTTGGCGTTTAACTAATCCAAGCCGGAATCTGGTCGCGGCCTTCATGAGCAAGAGGACAGTCTCGCAACGGGACCGCAACGATTACGCGTAGCGTCGGGAAGGCCAGCCGGAGGAACTCCAGGCGTTACTTCATGAGTCCACGACCGGATTAGAGGCGAAAAGCCCCCTGTTTTCTGGTCGCTTCGCCAAATCCATGAGCTCGCAGGTCTGCTTTAATGCCAGACCGGAAAGGTACCGTACGAAAGGTTTCAGATCCCCGTCGTTCGCCTTATCCAAAGCATAGATATAATCAGTTTTGGAGTCCGCCGTAACGACCGGAGGGAAAAACCCGTCCTTTATGTACTCCAGGGCGGCCAAAACCCTGGCGACCCTTCCGTTGCCGTCCTGGAAAGGATGGATCTGGACGAACCGGTGGTGGAGCCAAGCGGCCTCTATATCGGAAGGGACCGCGTATTTCTGATGCTTCGCATGCATCGCCAGGAGCCGGTCTATCTCGGAAGCCACCTGTTCGGGGGGACAATACTGATGCAATCGCCCGTCAGGCATGAGCGGGTTGTTGGGCCACTTCTTGAAGATACCTTTTGCCATGGGTATTCTGACAAGCTCACCCGTAGGCAACATGCCGACCGTAAAATCCTGGTTTTCGACGAATGCGGCATGCAAGCTTCTCAGGGTATGCGGCGTGAGAGGCCATCCCTCCAGAACTTCCTTGTAAAGGGACTCCACGACATCATATTGGTTCCTTATGAAAATTATAGGTTCGACAGCACCTAAAGATGTTGTCTGGCATGACAGTTCAACGGAATCCAGGCCTTCGTCAATCATCTTCCGTGTCAAGCCGGAGCCGATATCGTATAGGCTTTCCACTTTGCCTGTCTCTATCGCCCATTCCCTCGAAATTTTTTCCCGGAATTCCGTCAAAGCTCCCGGTTTGAGAGCCATGCGAATCGATAACCATTCAACCCGGACCGATGATATTTCCGGATCCGAAAGCCGGAGCCAGTCACGGGGCAAATCGGTAATCGGTTCCCATCCGTGATCTCTCTCAGGCATTGCTGGGACTCTTTTCTTTCGATGTTTTCATTGTTTACCTTGTCTTCTTGAATTTCATGGAAATTATTCCTCCCGGTTTCTCCTGAAACCTCCGTAATGACCCGCAACCAAGATCATTCATGATCCCAGATGATTATCATTTCCATGACATCAAGTCAAATTATTCCTTAAGCCACAAATAAAACATTGTAGTTAAAACAACATCACTGCCTCGGATCACCGGATCCATTCATCGGAAATGACATGAACTCCGTGCCGTTCCCAACGGATTCCGCCTTGGATCCCTCGGTCAGGCATAAGGTCTTCACTGCCTCGCAGGTGTAAGTCATCCCGTCCGTACCTCCATATCGGCATCCAGCGAA
>JAISFS010000028.1 GCA_031263485.1 Deltaproteobacteria bacterium
TGGAAGCATTGGACGCCATGGAAGCATTGGACGCCATGGAAGCATTGGACGCCATGGAAGCATTGGACGCCATGGAAGCATTGGACGCCATGGAAGCATTGGACGCCATGGAAGCATTCCTTACGGGCAGGAAGAGCTGTTCCGGGAACTCGCGGCAGTGATATCCGCTGATTACCCGTCTCGTCGCCAGATCCATCACCCGAAAGGACATGGACAGGGCGCAGGCAGCCGCAACCCGGAGATTCAGGAAGAAAGCAACGGGTATGTCCTTGGAGATACCGCGAAACGGCATATCGCCTCCAAGAACGGGACCGATTCTGCATGGATCCATATTTTCATTTCTCGGGGACATCCATGAGACAAAGGGGAAAATGCCGTCCACCCGATCGATGAATACGATGCACATTTCATCATGCTTTTCGAAAGGAAAATTTCCACGTTATACAAATTTCTACATGCCGAAACGCGTAACTTTATCCGCGAATCGTAAACAAAAATCTCATCACCCTAAGAGCACATAGAGTTCGCCTTCGTCAACGGCATCGTCAGATTTTCCGTGGTGGACCTGTTTCCGTTCCCGACAACCCTACCGACGTCTCTATCCGTCCAAAATCCGTGTCATTCACGGGTTTCACCCAAGAGGAGCCGGAGGGCAATTTCGCGCCCTTCATACCGGATATCGCGAGATGGCGCGGCACGAGCGACTGGAACGGAAATCGGGACTGGAACGGAAAACCATGTGTTGTACCCCATCCCGGCCGTTAGGTTCGCTCAATCATCTCCGTCAGGTTCATCGGGAACAACAACCTCTCCCGGGCTGACATCATCCTGTCATCAGGACGGAATCTCTGGCGACACCTCGGAAAGGCCGATGTCCCTGGCACAGTGAACGCCTTCGCGCGTGTTCTCAACGGCCTGATCCACATCTGCCACGCGGGCGCTAACCGTGAACCGGGGGAAATTAACGTTGGAAAAGCCATCATCGAGACCGCTGCCGATGACTTCACTGATGAGTTGCGCCGGAAATTGGCCGGGAAACCGGCCGGGAAGCCTGGACGGAAGAAAGGCGAAAGCTCCTGTCGCGCCATACCACATGCCTGCCTGTGGATGGCCAGGGTAAAAGTGACGCCCGAAAAGCCCGAGAGCGGCGGCAACCTCGAGCAGGAGGCAACGTGTGGCGGCAACGGGCATGTCTTATGGCTGAACAGGCCGAGGATGCCAAAGGGGAGGACGCGGTCAGCCGGGCCGGAATGCTCCAGATGCTCGAAATTGGCTAAGGACGGAGCCTGGAGGACCACACCCTGCCGATGTTGGCGTTCGGCAGGAAGAAGACGTACATCGTGGGCTGCCGCTTCAGGAAGCGTGGACGGGCGACGGACGACGAGAGCGGGAACGCGGGACTGGGGACGAGCACGATGATCCCGTAGCATTTGACAGACAGGGCCGCAGGTGCTACCTTTTCCCTATCCCCCGGTCAAGGGTTCGCCGGGCGCTTCAACGCTACGGGACTTGTCCGCGGATCGGAGCTCCCAGCCTTTCAGGAAGCTGGTCCCGCGCGCCATGAAAGTCACGCGAGTCCAGAAGTCACGCGATCCGCCAGAGTCAGGCCAGTCCAGAAGTCACGCGATCCTGCAGAGCCAGGCCAGTCCAGAAGTCATGCGATCCTGCAGAGCCAGGCCAGTCCAGGAAATTCCGGAAGCCACCGAGACGGAGGGCCTTCAGCGGTCCCGTCCCGCCCCTCATCGGAAAGGTTCCCCGAACCCCCGCCGTCAGGCGGCGAGCCTGTAAGGACGGTTGCCGCCCAAGCCCCATGCCCCGCGCGCCGCCCACGCTCGTGCCCCGCACGCCTGCGGGGTGGTCCCGCTGACGCGACGCGGCTCGGATGGGTGTCAGTACGGCGCCGACTCGGCCCGCAGGGTGCCTTTCGCCTCGGCAAGACGGGAACGTCAACGGTCGAATCCGCCTGCGGCGCGGCTTCGGGAGAGGAGAAGGTCATGGTTAAAGACCTGCCGTTCGGCGTCAAAGGCCTGCCGACCTCCGAGATCATACGGATGGCCCAGGAGGGGACCTTGCCGGAAGGATTCAGCCAGTGGGATCTGCGTCTGGCGTTTCCGAAAGGCGCCACCACCGTCGCCCATATAGCCGCCGCGGCAGGGCGTCTACCGCAGGGATTCGATGGGTGGGAAATCAGGGACGGTTCCGGCGACACGGTCGCCCACGCCGCGGCCGCGGCCGGAAAACTTCCGGAGGGCTGGGCCCGCTGGAACTTGAGGGGAGCCCGGGGCGCCACCGTGGGGCACGCCTCGGCGAGGGGCGGGTACACCCCCAGGGGTATGACGGACTGGCTCAAGAGGGACGACGACGGCAACACCGTGTTCCACGCCATGGCGGAGGGCGGTTGTCTGCCGTACCGCTTCGACATGTGGGATCTCCGGAACGCCAAGGGCCGCACCGTGGCCCACTTCGCGGCGGAACGACGCTGGTTGTACGATAGTTTCCCCCACTGGGATCTCGCCGACGACGAGGGGCGCACGGTCGCCCACATCGCCGCGGCTAAAGGAGACCTCCCCGAGGGTTCCATTTTCAATGTGTTCAGGGACTGGGAGCTCGCGGACGCCACCGGCCTCACCGTCGCCCACGTCGCCGCCAGGGCCGGGCGCCGTCTCCCGGAGGATTTCGCGGGTTGGCTCCTGCGGGACGCTTCCGGCGCCACGGTCTACCACGCGGCGGCACAGGGCGGGAGCCTCCCGGACGGGTTCGACCGATGGGAACTGCGCGACAACCGCGGCAGGACCGTCGCGCACGTGGCCGCCGCCAACAGGCACATCCCCTCGAGCTTCACCCGTTGGGAACTCGCTTTGGACAGCTGGACCGTCGCGCACGTGGCCGCCGAGAAATGGCACCTCCCCGAATGTTTCGACCGCTGGGCTCTCGCAGACGACTGGGGCGTAACCGTCGCCCACGTCGCCGCCGACGTCAGCCATCTCCCCCGCGGCTTCGACATGTGGGAGATGGCGGACTGGGAAGGCAGGACCGTCGCCCACGTGGCCGCGGCGCGTGGGGACTTGCCAGAGGATTTCAGCCGCTGGGAGATGGCGGACAGGAACGGCAACACCGTCGCCCACGCGTGTGCCGCTAGCGATTGGATGCCTGACGGCTTCGGGCTTTGGGATCTTAAAAACCACAAGGGACAGACGGTCGCCCACGTGTACGTCGACCACGGGCGGTTTCCCGAAGGCTTCGACGGCTGGGAGACGCCGGACTCGGAAGGCGTGACCGTCGCCCACCTTGCCGCCCGGACCGGCTGCCTTCCCGAAGGCTTCTGTCGGTGGGAGCTCAAGGACGACGAAGGGCGAACCGTCGCCCACGGTGCCGCCGCCTACGGCAATCTCCCCGACGGCTTCGCCCAATGGCAACTCGCGGACAACAGAGGAATGACCGTCGCCCACGCCGCCGCCGACAACGGCTATCTCCCCAAAGGCTTCAATTCCTGGGAGCTCAGGGACAACGCGGGACGAACCGTCGCCCACCTCGCCGCCGGGTCCCGGCGCGGAAAGCTCCGCAATGACTTCGATCGCTGGGAGCTCAGGGACGGAGAAGGGAGGACAGTCGCGCACCTGGCAGCGGGCCGCGGGAGGCTCCCCATAGGCTTCAGCCTCTGGGAGCTCCGGGACGGCGACGGCACGACCGTCGCCCACGCCGCGGCCAGGTCCGGGAAGATCCACAAGGGCTTCGGGGACTGGCTCCTGAAGGACGCGAACGGCAACACCGTCTACCACTCGGCGGCTGAGGGCGGGTGCCTTCCCCCCGGCTTCGACCAATGGGATCTCAGAAACGGCTCTGGCCGCACGGTCGCCCATGCTGCGGCGGAACACGGGAATCTGCCGGACGACTTCGGGCTTTGGGAGCTCACGGACGATGAAGGGCGAACCGTCGCCCAAGCCGACAAGGATTTCCTGACCCGGACGTTCGGTCCGGAGTACAAGGATTTGTTTACCCGGACGTACAGTACGCAGGACAGTGAATGATCCGGGCACTCTGACCCGTAGCCCCGCAGAGGCAACGCCGCCCCGCGCAGGTTACCCCGTCCCGCAGGGTTCCGACTTCTCTCATTAGGGGCCAGTCTTCTCCACCCTAAATCATGGCGATTTTCGCGAGCCGCATCGGGAGCCTGGATGCGACCATGCGGCATGCGCTCATCCCGGTCCCTGACCCGACAGAGATCTCCTGTTCGGCCTCGTCCAGGCGACTGACATTCCGCAGACTCATGCCTCCGTGAGGCCTCAAGGGCGGCAGGGTGATCCGGACCCGGGGCCTCGGTCAGGTCCGCAACGCCTGCTTCAGGACGTCCCGCGCGCCATGGAGTTCACCAGGCCGCGCAAGGGACAGTCCCGGCTCGAAGTGTTCCATGCAGTTGTCCGGATGACCCTCTCCGCGCCCCTATACGGCATCTTCCAGCGCCATCCGGTATGGTTTGGCCGTCTCCGTGATACCCGCCGTAGACGAGTGTCATTCCCGGGGAGACCGTAGCGAGTACCTTCTCGGGGTGCCCTGCCCGAAAGCGAACCGCTTTCCTCCAGAAGGCCCCGAACGCGGATGACGTCCTTCTGTAAAGCGAACGGCATCGGCGGCTACGCGTCGTGAATCCCGAGCAAATCAGCGTAAGCAGACGACTTGTCGCCCGCCCCTGAACGGCCGGCAGCCCCGCCGCCTTTGTCGCCATCCGGGCGGTCCGGACCGTACGTTTTCCGGAGGGCGTCCAGAAACAACCGGAAGGCCACCGCGTCCGGCTCGCCCTTGCCCAGCAACCTTTCAAGGCCTTCCGCTGCCATCTCGATGAGCCTTCTCGCCTTCTGCGGATCAACGCCCGTGGCGCCCATAATCACTCCCGCTTTGCCGGCGATGCGGTGGGTTGTCGGGTGGTCAGCGCCGTAAGACTTGACCGACGCGGGTAAGGCGGCCCGAAGCGAATCCAGCGCTCCCTGGTGGTCGCCGGTATGGGAAAGGGCGGTCGAAAGATCGGTCAAGACATCCGCGACCATCGGATTGAACCGCCCGTACGCCGCCTTAAGGGGGCCCAGGACCTCCGCCAGGCGCTTTGCCGCGAGGGAATATTCCCCGCAGTCCAGGAGCGCGGTCCCGAGAAGTTTTCCCGCGGCCGCAGTGCCCTGGTGGAGCGGCCCGTAGAGGTTCAAACACGCCGAGTAGGTCCGGGAAAGTATCTCCCGCGCCTCCTTCGGCTCGTTTAATCCCAACAGGGCCCCCCCTAACCCGATGGCCGCCTGAAGTGTGTCCGGATGCGTCGGGCCGCTCACCCGCGAGGCAGATTCAAACGCCCGCTCCAAAAGGAGGCGCGCGGAAGCGTGGTCGCCCAGGCCGGTGTACGCGGCCGCCAGATAGCTGGCTGACAGGGCTGTCTGCGGATGGTCCGGACCCAGCAGCCTCTCGCAGGAGTCCAGGACGCGGGCGAGGACGTCCCTCGCACCCGCGAAATCGCCGGACAAATGGAGCGCCGATCCCAAGCCGTGGGCGGCTGCCACCGTCTCGGGATGCTCCGGGCCCAGCTTCCTGGTGCGGGCCGCGAGCACCATTTCGAAGTGTCGCCCGGCGCCGGAGTAGTCTCCGTTCAGGCGGAGCAAGACCCCCATGCGTTCCGCGAGTTCCAGTGTCTCCGCATCCTCCTGGCCCTTCTCCCGCTCGACATCGGCGAGCTTCCGCGCGAGGACGAGAATCACCATGTCCATGTCTTCCGGGACCGGCATGTTAAAATTCATCTTATGCCTCCGTCCCCCGCGCGATGCGCTGGGAGAATTCAACCGATCATTATCATCTGGAACTCCTCTTGTCAACCATAATTATCCGGACTGAACGGCGTCTCAAGTGCGCTATCGCCGAAATATTTCAAGTCCAGAGCACTTCCTGAAATTCAAATACTAGGAATGCCATCCGCAGGAGTATCGAAGAATATCCTCGAGGTATCATTTCGCGACGGCGAGGCAGGCGCAAGGCAAGGCCTTGGCAGGGCCGGCGGGCATTTCTGAACGGTTCCGCGAACGGATTCTTAAGGCGACTGCCTTGGAATCCCGCGAGAGCCCCGATCCGAAATCATTGTCCGGATTGGTGAAGGCCCGGAAGAGATGAAACACGACGCCCGCGCGTTTGTCGTCTTCAATTTTCGCCCTTTTCGCCCCTTTCGCCCCATTCGCCCCATTCGCCCTTTTCGCCGGGCCTGTCTTCTGGAATTTCCCTACCCGGCTTGTCGGGCACTTCCGCTCGCCAAACATAAGGATGAGGACAGGGGATCAGCGCCTCATGTCAAACCCCCTCCCGGTTTTCCGACACATGACGAACCTGACCTGCATGAACATGTTACGATCCAGCCATCGTCTGTCAAACGAATTACATCCTGTCGAACCGGGACCTATCGGCATCGGCCTGTCATGCCCCATATCGCCACGATTGCGTCTGAACTGCCTTTGTCAGGGAACCGGAGTGATTGAAATGCCTCGATGGAGGGACTTTACCGGCGGAAAAATTCCCAATGGCCGTCAATCCTTCCGCAAAAGCATACAGGTGGACTGCCATCGCGCCGACGATACCGAACATGGCCGCAGGATGATCCGCCGCTTCGAGTGCCGTTCCTGTCCAGGTTCAGGCGGCTTAGGCACGAAGCTCCCGCCCTATGCCCCCACAGAACCGTTCGGAGGCTACAGGGATCTTTTCGGGAGCCTGTGGAACGGCGTGGATGGCGACTGCGCGTCCGAAAGGCGCCCCGTCACGGGATTCGATCTTCCCTGCCCTGGAATCTGTAGCGGCTACGGCCTTGTCGACAGGATCAGGCGCGAATTCGGCAATGCGGCAAAAGAGGAGGATGTCAAAATACCTGCCAATCCGTTCGGTGAGATGCAGGGGGATCTTCAGGAAAGCCCTCGCAGGAAGCACGTGGACGGAACGGTCGTCTTGATCGACGGGTACGGCGGGCGGGTACGGCGCTCCGGTGACAGGGCATATTTCCCGCCTGAATCTCGCCTCCGGCGACTGCGGCGGCCTGCCTTGCCATTAGGCTTCCATGACACAAATCTCGGAATGGATACGTTTAGCCTTACCGTCGTCCCCGGTACGCCGTGACTGCCCTGGAATCCAAGCCGAAAAGCCCCTCGGACATCTCCCTGGACCACGAATTCACGGGAATCTGAGGCTCGGCCAACCCCGAGCTCAAAGGGCTATTCGAGGAAATCATCGGGACTATTCTCGGCAAACTGAATGACGGCTGATCCCCGAGGCAGAATTCCCGAACAACTACTTGAAGAAGGCGACCCGGTATCGGTACGGCGGCCGCTGACGGCCAGGGCCCAAGCGGGTCCTGAACCACTGCTCGATACCCGATTTTTCGGATTTCGAAACGCTCCGTCCATAACTGCCGCCGTCAGGACGGCCATCACGGCTTTCCGGCCGTGCGAAGGAAAACCCTCCGGATTTCATGAAGTCAGGCCTGCACGGTTATCCCGCCCGGGAAATCGGCAAAATCGAACCCGGAAATCCTGAAGCAGGAAAAGCCTGAAGCCGTCCCGGCCCTTTTTCATGGCGGATACTTGACGGTCGACACCCTGGCGATCAAAGAGACGGTCGTCAATGGAATAACCTGCAAGGAAGCGAGGCTTACGTTCGGGATCCCCTAACGGGAGGCCGTTTATTATGCGACTGGCCGATTTCCCGTCCGCCCCGAACTCCTGCTGCAACTTATTCTCAATAAATATTGTTCTGCCGTCATGGCTCGATGCGATTATCCGGCATGCAATGACTCCGCCCTCCTTGAGCCGGAAGAATAAATTTCAACGCCATTTCACGCTTACCGCCCATGCGGCACCCTCTTCGGATCATATTGCAGGGCATTCTCAATTAACAGAAGAGTTCAGCTCTTAGGGCGATTATCCCGCATCCAGTCTTCATTATCACCGGATCCTTCACCGTATTTCCTAAAAATTCCTTGACAATCGTTACTGTCCGGGCTGTCACTGGCTTTTGTTGCAAATAATTCTCAATAAATATTTGTCCGTTTGATTTTTTTATGACTGTCCGGCGCAACCGCGCTTCAACCTCCCTGAGCAGGGGGCCGTAGTTTTTCCGATGGTGTGTGTATGATTGTCTTGCCAGGCATGACATTGCGATTATCGCGACTAATTCTCAATAATCATTCGGCCTTCGATCCGACGGTTCAGATTTTATTTGCTTCCTTCGGAATATTTGCTTACACTGCAAAAGATGAAATAGAAGACGGTCATATCGGAACTCCCCGTACCGGTCCATCCTCTTAGGTCGGCCTCGCCCCGGCCGCATCATTCCGCATCATGCCGCATCATGCCGCATCATGCCGCCCGCAGATCCGCCCGAGTGTCCGCCTGAGGCACCCGCCGACTGAGGCGCCTATGACTGGGGACCGCTTGTTCGCTTCCGGCCGTCTCGCATGAATTTCACCGAAATTGCGCGGGAATACCGGATCCGCTACCGCCGTCCGCGAGAGCCTGCCGGACCCGCGCCTGATCCGTTCCGGACCCGGCCTTTCGGCCGTTGCCGTCCGCCGCTTCGCGATGCTCGCCGAAAGCCTCGGCTGCACCCTCACTCCCCGAGTCCGTGACCGCAGGCGCCACGCCCAAGGTCGATCGCCAGATGTTGAGGAGGGATCCGTGACACAAGACACGTTGCCGGAACGCGGAGGCATCCCCGTCCCCCCGGAAGGAGCGAAGCCGCCCGACGCCGCGGGCGACACGCGGGCAAAAAGCCGCTGCGCGCTCCTGTCGGTTATCTCCAACTCGGCCCTGATCGTCCTGAAGCTGGCGGCGGGGATAGCCACCGGATCAATCGCCGTCATCTCCGAGGCGGTGCATTCCTTCCTGGACCTGCTCGCCGCCTTCATGACCTTCGCGGCGGTGAGGGTCTCGGGCGTTCCGCCGGACCAGGACCATCCCTTCGGCCACGGCAAGGCGGAGAACCTGGCAGCCCTCTTCGAGGCGATCCTCATCATCGGCGGCGGCCTCTACATCGTCCGCGAGGCGATCCTGGGGCTCGCGGGCGGACGCGGGCTCCCTTCGGCGGGGCCCGGAGTGGCGGTGATGATCATTTCGTCCCTGGTGAACTTCTTCGTCTCGCGGCATCTCTTCGCGACCGGCCGCAAGTACGCTTCCCCCGCCCTGGTGACTGACGCCTGGCATCTCATGACCGACGTCTACACCTCCCTGGGCATCTTCGGGGCGCTTCTGGCCATCCACGTCGCCCGACTGATCGATCCCGCGCTGGATCTGGGCTTCCTCGACCCCCTGGCGGCCATGTGCGTGTCTTTCTTCATCATCAGGACCGGCTGGACGCTGGCGAGGGACGCCCTGGCGAACCTGGTCGACCGCTCCCTCCCTGACGAGGATCTGGAGGCGATCGCCGAAAGCATCCGGGAGTGCGCACCTTCCATCAGGGGCTACCGGCGCCTGCGTACCCGCCGCTCCGGCCCCTCCCAGATAGTGGTGGTGGATCTCCTGGTTGACGGGAGGATGTCCGTCTCGGACGCCCACGCCAGCGGCGAGGAGGTGTCCAGGTCACTCGCCCGGCGCTTCCCGCGGGCGGACGTGACGTTCCACCTCGAGCCGCTTGACGGGCCCGCCGCAGGGCCCGGGGACGACGGCTGCCTCAGGCGTGACGGCGGGGAGCGGGACGCCGCCGATGCGGCCGCGGGCGGCATCGCCCCGAACGCCATAGCCGACGCCTCCGGGGCAGCCAGGACCGCCGCACCGGGCGACCCGCCCGGGAAGGCACGGACCGGCGACGGGCCTCGCGCATGAGGGATCCTGCGGCGTTGCCGCAACGCTAGTCCGGCGGCAACCGGCGACTGCACGCGGCCCGGCGCCCGCCTGAGCGGCCGACAGACGATCGCTTCTCCGTCGGGGCCATGCGGCATCGCGCAGCCGTGAGGCGTCCGCGCCTGCAGGCGACCGTAGCCTGCGGATCTTGCCGAAGAGATCCCGTCGGGCGTCCCCGGAGAGGCCGTCCGCGTTCCCGGCTCCAGCCCATCAGTCCTTCAATTTGAAGGTGGCTATCTTAAGGATCATCTTCTCCTCGGCGGCTTCCCCTACCCATACGCGCAGCTTGTTCAGCCATTCCGAGGCGTCCCGGGCGTCCGGGTGGTCGGCGCCCAGGGATTCCCGCAGGCCGTCCGCCGCACGGGAAAGAACGTCCTCCGCGCCCTTGAGCTCACCCAGCGTCTGGAGGTTCTTGCCCAACTCCAGCTGCTCTTTGAAGCAGTCCGCGTTGCCCTCGCCGAGCTCTCCCGCCGCGTCGTCCATCGCCTTCCGGTAGAGCCCGTCCGCCTCCTCGCGGTTGCCCCCCGCGGCGAGGTACGTGCCCAGGAAAGCCGTGGCGGCCAGAGTCTCCTTGTGTCCCCGCCCGAACCTGCTGAGCCTTTCCGCAAGAATCTCCCTGAAGAGGAAGACGGCCTCCTGGAAAGTGCCCTCGCCCGCCCCGCGGCCCTTGAAGAGGTCCGCGGGACCCTGCGGCTCCGGTTTGCCGGAAACGCCTTCCGCCTCGCCCTCGCCTTGCCCTGCCGCGCCGTCCGCATCGTCCCCGCGCAGGATGATCCGTATATTGCTCAAAAACGCCCGGACGGTCATCGAGTCGAGGTGGCCCTCGCCCACATGCCTCTTCAGGCCCTCGGCGGCCATCTCGAGGAGCCATAGCCCGATCTCGCGCCTGGTGCGCGTGCTGGTCAGGAGCGACCCCAGGGTGCTGGCGATGCGGTAGGCGTCGAGGTGGTCCGGCCCGTAGGTCAGGAGCGTCCCCTGGAATCCTTCCTGGAGTCGCCACATGGAACAGTTGATGTCTCCGGCCATCAAGATCTCGAGCGACAGGTCGTTGTAGATCACCGACCCCGGGGTACGCTGCGGCCCCTGCACGGCCTTCAGGGACACCAGGGCCAGCGTCAGGTTCTTGGCCGCCCCCGCGTGGTCCCCCAAACGCGAGAGCGCCCTGGCGAGGAGTTTCCCCGCGTCCGCCACTTCCCGCGAGAAGATGCCGCACTGATCGCTCGCCCCCTTGAGGGCCTTCTGGAGGATCTCCTCCGCCTCGACGGTCTCGCCCAGGACCAGGAGCGTCTCGCCCAATTTCGTCATGGCCCGCAAGGCGTCCGGGTGCGTCGGCCCCCCCGTCCGCGACGCCGACTCCAGGACGCTCTCGTAGAGGGCGCGGGCGGAGGCGTGGTCCTCCATGAATGTGAACACCGAGGCCAGATAGTATTTGGACGAGCAGACGTCCGAGTGGTCCTTGCCAAGCGCCCTCTCGCGGGCGTCCAGGGCGCGGGCGAGATCGTCCCTCGCCCCCGTCCCGTCCCCCAGGGACAGGCGCGCCAACCCCAGGTTGTGGAGCGCGGTTATAGTCTCGGGGTGTTCCGGGCCGAACGTGCGCCCGCGGCCCTCGAGCGCCCGCTCGAAATGGCGCACGGCGTCCTCGAGGTCCCCCGCCATGATGCAGGCGCCCCCCATGGAGTTTTCGAGCTCCAGCGTATCCGCGTGGTCCCGGCCCTTCTTACGCGCGGAAGCCGCGAGCTCTTTCGCGAGCTGCGCCTTCGCCCCTTCCGTGTCGCCCCGGTCCAAGAGGCTTTTGACGGCCGGGCTTTCGAACTTGACGTTCATCCCCATCTTGGCCCGATTTTCCTGCTTCCTGTCTTCCATTGCTTGCTCTCCCCCGCGCGCGGCGAAAGTATTCGGCATCCGCCGAGTTTCCAAACTCGAAAATGGCCCCGTCCGTCTTCACGGCCCTTGAACGAAAACCTGACCCCTTATCCGTCCGCCAGTCAGATCTCGAAAGCTGCGGCTGGCTTCCCCGCGCCCTCGCGCAGGGGGAGAACGTAGCGCTCGAGGAGCTCCCCCCAGGCCCCGGTCCAGGCGCGGTAGTGGTCGGATTCTATCCCAAGGCGCCTCAGGCGGGTGAAGGCCCCCTTGGACGCGAAGACCCTGGACATCTCCGGGGGTATGACCCGGTCCTCGGTGCCGTAGAAATGCACCTGGGGCACGTTCAGGATGCCATCCAGGCCTTCGGCGGGGTTGAGCGAGCCCGTGAGCGGCCTGTATCCCCTGGTCTGGACCCACCAGTCGGTGTCCAGAAGCCCCGCCACGGTCACCAGCGTGAGCACGTCCCCCCGCCTCTCGGCCAGGAGGACCGCCAGCCCGCCGCCCCCGGAATAGCCCACCAGGTGCAGGAAGAACGCCCCCGCCGCGCTCTTGGCGAGATCGATGGCTTCCGAGGCGGCCGCGACCACCTCGGGGGAGAGCCTCCTGTCGCTCCACAGCGGCCTGTTCTCGGCGGTCGCGTAGGCGGGCATGTACTGTCCGATGCGGGCGAGGTAGAGGACCGAAGGCGCCGGGTCCTGCAACGCCAGCTCCAGCGCCTGCGGGCTCATGGGCGTGGGATCCGGGGAGGGCCTGCCGTTCACTATCGCGCGGCCGTCGCCCTCCAGGTAGACCACGAGCTCCGGCGAGCCGCCGTTCCGCAGAAGGGCCGCCAGGTGATAGCCCGCGGCCGGGTAGTCCGCCGGCACGAAACCCTGCGGCCCGCCTTTCAGGACCGCCCCCTGCCAGAGGTCCGGGGAGGACGCGGCGCAACCCGCCAGTGCCAGAAGGGCTAATAGGGCCGCCAACGGCGCCGTCAGGGCCCCGGGACGCGGTAGGTGCTCTCTCATGCTCGGGGGGCCCTCCGGAGGGGCTCGGGGATGCTGGGTGAAGGGTATCCGTTCACAGAGGGCTTTGCCCCGGAGGCGGAGGGCTTGGCCCGGGCCCGAGTGCAGGCTCTTATCCTGCCATACCCCCCAGTGTAACCGTTCACGAGGATCCGTTCACGCGAAAGATGGAGGAGGGCGGCTCGCCAGTCGCCTTTCAGCCCCGGCTGATTCCCCTGTTCGTCTTCTGGGCCGGTCTTACGGCAGGGCAGGATCTGGCCATCCCCGACCACTTTCCCAAGCAATGTCAACAACTTAAGGGAAGCGGTGTCTGGCAACCTGTTGATATCATTAGTATAAATTCCAGGAAAACTGTCGTTTTATGCCTCAATGTTGTTGACATTGCTTTCCCATGCGGAGGGATGCCAATCCAGTGAAAGGATACGGCTGAAGGCTGCGGGCGCGGGATAGGGAAGACGGCCAGGCGAGGGAGCCGGGAAGACGGCCTGGAGAACGGGCCGCGGGAAGAATGCCTGACGAAGGGGTTACGGGATACGGTCAGGAGAAGGGGTGCGGGAAAAGCGGTCCGGCTGCTCAGGGAGGCCTGCGGAAGAAATGCCGGCGAAAGCCGGGCGACATGTTTCCGGGCCGGATCGGGCCGCCGGAGAGCATCGCGCGGCCTCGGCCGCAACTCGGCGAGGCAGAATCGATGGCGTCCGGTCGGGGATGCCGGACGCGTCGGCGGGGCGCCGCCCTGGGGTCAGCCGAGCTCCTTACCCCTGTCCGAGGCGGCCTTCAGGGCGGCGTGGAAAAGGGCGTTTATCGCGCCCTCCTCCAGGACCAGCAGGCCCTCGGCGGTGGTGCCCCCGGGCGAGGTGACCTGGTCGCGCAGGTCCGCCAGGTTCTGGCCGGGGCGGGCCAGGGCGGTCGCGGCGGCCCCCTCGCAGGTCCTGACCACGAGCCTGCGCGCCTGATCCCAGGTGAGCCCCAGGCGCACGGCCCCGCGGATCATGGCCTCCATCACGAGGAAGAAGTAGGCGGGTCCCGAGCCCGAGACAGCCGTGCCCTCGTTGAACATCGCCTCGGGGATGTCGACCACCTCGCCCACGGCGGAGAATATCTTGCGGGCGTTGTCCAGATCCTCCTTGTCCGTGGCCGGGGGCGCCGAGATGAGCGTCACGCCCTTGCCCACCAGGGCGGGCAGGTTGGGGATGACGCGCACCAGGGAGCATCCCTCCGGCACGAGCTCGCCCAAGGTGGCGAGCGTCACGCCCGCGGCGATCGAGATGACCAGCTTGTCGTTCAGCGCCTCCCTTATCTGCGACAGCGCCCCCCGCACCTGGTGCGGCTTCACGGCCACGATGACTATCGGGCTCTTCTCCGCGAGCTTCAAGTTGTCCGTGGCGACCTTGATGCCCCTCCTCTCCCTGAGCCCGTCCAGCATGCCAGCGGCAAGATCCGAGGCCAGCTGTCTCCCGTAGGGCACCAGCTGGGACTTGTCGAGGCCTTCAGAGATGGCCTGGGCCATCCTCCCGTACCCGAGAAAACCCACCAGAGGCGTAGTCATCCGCCCGTCCCCTTGCGGGGCACTCCCCGCTCGAAAATGTCCGAAGCCCCCCCGCCGGGCCGCGAGGCCGACCGGCAGGGAGGCTCGGACGATGAGCCCGCGTGAGGTCGCGGCGGCCTCAGGCAAAGAAGGCCGCGACACTGCCACTCCTGCCCCGAAGGCCGCGCCCATCAAAGGCAGCGACCGCCGGGGCCCCGGTCCTTGGGGCGGAAGCCCCGAACCTTACGGCCTTGGCCCGAAGGCCCCCCCGCCAGGAAGCCTCGCGCCCCGGTCACCGGTCCCGCCACAGGGCCACTCGGCCCAGGACCTACTTGGCCTGGGCCTGGCAGGCGGTGATGGCCACCGTGTTTATGATGTCGGGGACGGTGCAGCCGCGCGAGAGGTCGTTCACCGGGGCGTTCAGGCCCTGGATGATCGGGCCCACGGCCACCGCGCCCGAGGTGCGCTGGACCGCCTTGTAGCCGATGTTCCCGGCGTTCAGGGTCGGGAAGACCAGGACGGTCGCCTTGCCAGCGACCGGCGAGCCGGGCATCTTGCTCTTGGCGGTGCGCTCGTCCAGCGCCGCGTCGAACTGCATGGGCCCGTCCAGGGCCAGATCCGGGTAGAGCTCGGGCAGGCTCTTCCTGGCGAGCTCCACCGCCTCCTTCACGGCGTCCACGTCCGGGCCCGTGCCCGAGGAGCCGGTGGAGTAGCTCAGAAGCCCCACCCTGGGCTCGACCCCGAAGGCCCTGGCGGTCTTGGCGGAGGCGACGGCTATCTCCGCGAGCTGCTGGGGCGTGGGGTTGGTCATTATCGCGCAGTCGCCGAAGACCAGCACCCTGTCCTTCATGCACATGAGGAAGACCGAGCTCGCTATCGAGTTGCCCTTGGCCGTCTTGATGATGGAGAGCGCCGGACGGATCGTGTCCGCGGTGGAGCCCGCGGCGCCGGAGACCATGCCGTCGGCCTTGCCGGCCTTGACCATCATGGTCCCGAACCAGTTGCGGTCCGCCAGCTGCTGATCGGCCTGCTCGGGGGTGATGCCCTTGGCCTTCCTCAGCTCGTAGAACTGCTCCACGAGCTCCTTGCGGAAGGGCGCGGTCCTGAGATCCAGGAGCTGGGCCTTGTCCAGGTTGGCGAGGCCAAGATCGGCGGCCTTCTTCCTTATAGCGTCGGGATCGCCCAGGATCACGATGTCCGCGAACCCGCGTCGCAGAACGGCGTCCGCGGCCTGGAGGATGCGGTCGTCGTCGCCCTCGGGGAGCACGATGCGCTTCCTGTCCGACTTGGCCCGCTCGATGAGGTCGAACTCGAAGCGCTTGGGCGTCATGTTGGCGGGCTTGAACCCCCTAACCTTCTCGCCGGCCAGGGGGACTGCGCCCGTAAGCCCGGCCGGCGTCTTGGCCTCGAAGACGTCGACCCCGGCGGAAGCCTTCAGGCCCGCGACGTCTTCGGCCGCATGGTCGCCCACAAGCGCGATGAGCACCGGCTCCGCGCAGGCGTCCCTGTAGATCCTGGCGACGGTGGACGCGCAGGCGATGCAGTCGGAGACCACCGCGACCGGGGAGGCGAGGTTGGCGGCGAGCGTCCCGTCCAGCCCCTGGAGGCCCAGCGCCCCCGGCGCGTCCAGATCCGCCCCTTCCACGGGCATGCCCGTGAACTTGGGCGCCAGGGCGTGGAACTTCGCCAGGACCCTGTCCACTATCTCGTTTGCCGCGTTACGGTTCAGGAGCTCTATGGCCTCGGAGAGCCTTATTCCGTAGAGCTCGTCCTCCGGGACGCCGAGCTTCGCGGACTTCGCGGCCAGCCTCTCCCCGTCGGCGTCGGAAACGACCGTCTTGAACCAGCCTGGCCTATCCGGCGCGGAATGGCTGTCTATCAGCACGTCAAGGAACTCTTTCTTAAGCCCGCCCTTGGGCGAAGCGATGAACAAGCTTTTGGCCATGGAACGCTCCTGTTCTGAGCCGCCGGGCTCGACGGCAAATGGACCTCGGGGAAGGGTCGTCGGCCGCGGGCGCCCGGACCGGCGGAGGGATGCCGGAGCGCCGGGATGCCGGGGATCGGGCCCGCAGGCGCACCGGCGCGCGTGGAGACCCGCCCGCGCCGCCGAGTCCGAAAACGCCGGCGAACACGTTGAAATCTCTGGAAAAAAGAATCCCGAAATTGCCGATTTTCCTTGGCGGAGTGTAACAAAACGGCCTTACCTTGTCCATAGAGCGGCACGGCGGCGAAGCGGCCGGGGCGCCTGGGACGGCGAGCCGACCTTGCGTCCTCCTCAGGCCCGAACGTCGCTGCGAGGACGCGCCGACCGGACCCCCAGAAGGGCATACGGCCGCCGGCCCCCCCGGACGGCGCTCCGCGGCGGAAGTTCCGGAGGGTGCTCCCCGCCCGCTCGCGAAGGGGCAGGGGGGCCGCCGATCAAACGTTCGCCGTCCAGCACAAAGAGGCTCCGGGCGGGGACGGACAACACGTCAGTCTTCCTCAGGGGGATGTCGGTCGCATTCTCGTGTGAACGGCTCGCTCATCGTCTATGGATTTTCGCAAAATCAGACATATTATACCTAAAAAATATCTATTTAATATAGCTAAAACATCACAAATAGGCTAATATATTACTCGCGCAATGCCGTCCGGGGCACGGGTAGCCGCGCGGCTTCCGCCCGACCGCACGGGTCCGGCCCGGAAAGGACGTTACGGCGGCGCCCGGCCTTGGTTGGATCACGGATGCGCCCGGCCTTTCCCGGCGCTCGCCCTTCCTGACCTTGCCAGGATGTCCGACGAAGGCCCCGTAACGGTCCCGTCCGGTACATGGCACGGCGACTGCACTTAAGTTTCACGATTCCCGGACAGCTGTGCTATACTGCTCGGACCAGCCAGACAACTTAGCCGCCGCGCCGCCTTGGACGCGGCGGAGTTGTTAGTAGGGGTTCCGGATTCCGGAGCCCAGGATCCCCCATGGCGGGAGCCGCCGCCGTGTGGGGCCCGCCCTGCAGGGGAATCAGGCTTCCGGACGCCCTTCCGGGCTCGACGGCGCGGTCGCCCGCGTCCTCCCCGGACCGCGGGCAGGCCGCAAAGGCCGGGACTGTTTGGATTTTTTATGAGCGTTTTTACAGCGGGCGGTCACTCCGCCCTGGAGGTCAACCCGGACGGCGTCCGCGAGGCGGACATCGTGCTCGCCCTGTTCTCCGCCGACAACGCGGAAAACATGGAATTCGCGGTCGCCAAGGCCTCCGGCGGGGCCGCGCGGTACCACCCGGAGCTCAAGAGCGTGCTCGTGTGCGCCGACGCGGCCTCCGGGGACGGGACCAGGGACGCCTTCTTCAAGGCCCCCTCCGAGACGCCCAGGCTCTACGTCTCGACCTCCGAAGACCCCGCCGAGAGGACCAAGAGGATCTGCTTCTTCAACGCCGTGGAGACGGCGGCGAGGCTGAAGGCCAAATACGTGGTCACCTTCGACGCCTCCACCGTGACCCTGAAGAAGACCTGGCTCCCCAGGCTCCTGGACCCGCTCATCAAGAACGGCGCCTGCTACACCTCCCCGCTGTACTCCAGGCACCTCTTCGATCTTCCCGTCACCTACCTCTTGAGCTACCCCATGTTCCGCGCCCTCTTCGGCCGGCGCATCCGGAACCCGCATCTGGGCGACCTCGCCTTCACGGGGGAGCTCAATTCCGTTTTCCTCGAATCCGCCTGGCCCGCCGAGCCGGACTTCTGCTCGACCGAACTCGCCGCGGCCGCGATTGCCGTCTCCCACGGCCCGGTCTTCCAGAGCTTCATGGGCGACCCCAGGGTCGGCAAGGAGCGGCTGCCGGTGGACATATCGATAGGGGAGAGCTTCTGCCGCACCCTCGCCTCGTTCTACCAGCTGATGGAGCTCTATCCGGAGCTCTGGAAAAAGCCGCGCAATTCCAGACCCACGCCCGTGACCGGCGCGGACCTGAAGGCCGAGATCCTGCCGCCCCGCGAGCTCGTGGGGCCTCCGGGGGCCTTCACGGCGCTCATCTCCAATTCCGCCAGGGAGACGCGTGAGATCTGGGAAGGCGAGTTCGCGTCCCATCTGCCCCTCTGGCAGGTCCTCAAGGACCCGCCCGCCGGGGGAGTGAAGGTCCCTGCCGCCGACTGGGCGGATCTCGTCTATCGGGGCGCCGCGGCCTACCGGTGCCTGACGGATCGGAGGGAAATGGTCGTCCGGGCCCTCATGCCGGTCTTCCTGGCCCGTCTTCTGGAATTCAAGCTCCTCACTTCAGCCCCCTCCGCCTCAGCCGTCCCCTCGCAGATCGAGGCCGAATGCGTGGTCTTCGAGAAGGCCAAGCCCAAGCTCGTGGCCCTCTGGGGGGACTGACGCCGGAGTCGGCCGGCGCCCCCCCCTCCCCCGGGTGCCGTGCCCCGCCGCCCGCTTCGTCAAAGCCACCTTGAACATCCGTGTTTCCGTACTGCCCTGCCGATTACGCCCCGGCGGGGCTGTTTTTTTTCCCGCCATTCCTCCGTTTTCTCGCTTGTTCAGTTCGTTTCGACTTCTCAGGTTTTCTCCGTTTGTCCGTATGTTTTCGGCTCTCTCGATTTTCTCCGGTTTTTTTCCGCCTTGCCGCAAGTCCTTCGTGGCCCGAGCGCCTTTCCCGAACGCGCCCTGACGCCCGCGTGTCCCGTGGCACGGCGTCAGTCCGCGCAGCTTCTTCCGCCTATACAGAAATGCAGGCTCCTCCGTTCTTTCCGCCCTCAGTTCCCTCTCCGCGCCTCGGCCCTCCCAATCCCCCGCCGCCGTTCCCGCGCCATCCTTGCCGGTACCCCCTTTCGCTCAAAGCACCCGGCTTTCCGGGCCGCCGACATGCGCCTCTCGCCGTCAAGACGTTTCGGGGACAGGCGCGAGGCCTCGGACTGCAGCCTGGGACCTTCCGCTCGTTTAGGCCTGAAGCCGCCGGAAGGCCACGGCGCAAAGATGCGGCCGGGATCATGGACGTCTTCGGGCAAGACCGTCCCGTATCCGCCCGGACGGGCGGGGAGGGACCCAGAAGGCCGCCCTCCAGGCCGCTCCCGTGCCCTCCGGGGCCCGGAAGGCTGAATTTTCCGGGCGGAAAGAGTAGAATGGAGCCATGCGGAACGGCACCGGCCGCCGGAAACGCCTTGACCGGCGTCACGGACGGCTTCCCGGCCCCGCCGGGTGGGGGCGTCCGCAGCGCCTTGCCCCTAAGCGTCCCGCGGGCCTCCCGAGGCCTGCCAGAGGCATCATGAGACCCAGCCCGCTTTCGGCCCTCGCGGCCTCCCTTACCCTGGCCCTGGCCATTTTCCTGTGCCCCTCCCGGCTCGCTGCGCAGGCGGGCCCCGCATCGGATCCGGCCCCCGAGCCCGCCCTGGGCGAAATCGATCAGGATGCCGGTCCTGCGCCCGCCGCTCCCGAGCCGGCCGTTTCAGCGGCAACCGAGCCCGCAGTTCCCCTGCCCCCCGCCTCCGATGCGGACGACGGCGCCCGTTCCGGCGCACCCGGCTTCAGCCCCGCATCCGATCCCGACCTCTCTGTCCGGGCCAGCCGGGAGGAGGTCTCCGGGCTGCCGGAGGGCGAGTCAGGTACGCCGGAGGGCGAGCCCGGGACGCCGGAGGGAAAGCCCGGGCTGCCGGAGGGAGAGCCCGGGACGCCGGAGGGAGAGCCCGGAGCAGCGGAAGCGCAACAGCCCGTTAGCGGAGCCAGGATCCGGGTGCTTGATCCGGGCCCCATGTTCGCGGCCGGAGTCTCCCCTCCCGGGACCACGCTCAAGCACGACTTCGTCCTGGAGAACGTAGGCGGGCTCCCCCTGTCCATCACGTCCGTGGTGCCCGGATGCGGCTGCACGGTCGCGAGCTACGACAGCTTCATCCCCCCGGGCAGGACCGGGAAGGTCACCGTGAGCCTGGACCTTTACCGGGAATGGGCGGGCCAGGAGTATCTCAAGGTGGTGACCGTCATCTCCAACGATTCCGAGACCCCCAGGATGCGCCTGGGGCTCAGGGGCCGGGTCGGCATGGGCAAGGACCCCGCGGAATCCGACCTGTCACCCTCGGCCCCGACGGCTGGCGGCGGCGAGGAAACGCTCTGATGAGGATCCTTCTCTCGAACGACGACGGCATCGAGGCCAAGGGCCTCCTGGCGGCATACAAGGCCCTGGTCAAGGCGGGCCACGATGTCCTGGCCTGCGCCCCGGACGGGGAACGGAGCGCGAGCTCCCATGCCGTGATCCTCCGCGATCCCATAGCCGCCCGGGCCGTCCCCATGCCCGACGGCAAGGACGGCTGGGCGGTCATGGGGTTCCCGGCCGACTGCGTGAGGCTGGGCCTGGACCTCTTCGGGGACCCGCCCTTCGACATGGTCGTCTCGGGGATCAACAACGACACCAACCTTGGCTTCGACGTCAACTACTCCGGAACTCTGGGCGCGGCCCTGGAGGCGACCGGGGCCCCTCTCCCCGCCGTAGCCGCCTCCGCCCAGAAGTCGTTGCCCTACCGCTGGGAGCGCGACGGGGCGATACTCGCGGACGTGGTCTCAAGGCTCGCCTCCTGGCGCCTGCCTAAAGGGGTCATCGCGAACCTGAACATCCCCGAGGCCATAAAGAAGAAGGGCTACTTCTGGTGCCCCACGAACCCCCGGTACGAGAAGGAGACCGCCCGCCGCGTCGATACGGGCTCAGGCCGCTTCGAATACACCCGTCACCGGAATCCTGTACCCACGGCGCCGGCGCCCGGATCGGACGCGGATCTCTTCTCCCGGGGCCTCATAACGCTCACCCCCGTAAGGCCCGCCGGGACGGAGCCGGGGACACTGGGAAGGCTCCTCAAGGAGCTCGGGCCCTCCGTCTGACGCGGCCCGCGATCGGGGCGCCCGACAGTCCCGCAACCGCCTGGCCTCCCGACGGACCTTCACGGCCGCATGCCCCCTGACCCTTTCGAACGCACGCGCTCCGCTCGCCCCCCGGCGGCGGGAGCTATCCCCCATGCCTTCCCCCTCGCCCTGGCCCGCTCCGGGCCCCAGGACCGCCTGAGACGGACAGACCAACGGTAATCCCCGTGCCCACCGCCCCCCGCAACCCGTTCGAAATCTTCGGCCTCACCCCGGCAATGGTTGGGGAGCTCTCCGAGCGCGAGCTCTTCGAGGTGCTGAAAGGCCTCTACAGGAGCCTCCAGAAGGCCTTTCACCCCGACACCGCCCGCCAAAAGCCGAAGGCCGGCCGGGATCGGGCGGTGGAGCTCAACCTGGCCTTCGAGGCCCTGAACCTCGACAAGAACCGCCAGTCATTCAGGACTCACCGCAGGAGCTACCTCCAGAAGCACCATCCCGTGCTTCTCCAGCGCAACGCGTCGCTCCTCTCCGACCGCCTGCGCGTCCACGCCGCGCGTGAGGAAAGGCTAGCCGAGGGGTACCTGAGCTTCATCCTGGCGGGCGCGGGGGGACCGCCCGCGGTCGCCGATGCCGAGGAGACGGCCTGGACGGTCGAGCTCCCGGCGGCCCGCAACGTGCTCCTGGGCCTCCAGGACGTGGCCATCAAGAACAACGTGAGGCACGCCTCTTGGCTCCTGGGGAGCAACTACAAGAACATCGAGATAAACTCCGAAGGCGAGATGCGGGTGCGCTCCGTGGGCCGCCGGAACTTCGCCGAGGCCAGGAGCACCGTGCTCCTGGGCTGCGTGCCCAAGGACACGGTCAACATCACGCCCCTCCTGGAGCGTTGCCCGCCTTCCAAGATCTACAAGTGCCCGCCCCTCACGGAGTTCGACCCCGACGCCCTGCCCCAGATCTCGGTCCTGAACCTAATCAGCCAGGACAACTTCAAGAAGCACCTCCTTTCCAGCCTCTGCCCGGTCCTGATGGAGAGGGCCTACCTCTTCTCCGTCAACCGCAGGGAATTCAGCGTCTCCGGGCTCATCAGCCTGGAGGGCGTGATAGTCAAGATGGAGGCCATCACCGCCGCGACGGCAAGCGGCACCGGGGCCGCCTGAGCCCCGGCCGGATCGCCTCCGGCATCTCCGGCCCCCGAGCCCCCCTGCAAGTCCCGAAGCCATCTCCGGGCCCGTCCCGGCGTCCTCCGCCGAGGGGCCGGAAACCGTGTCCGGCAATGGCCGCAGGGCCGCGATTGCTTTTTCCCGTCCGTTTTGAGACATTCCTTTTCGCGCCTTTTTTTCCTTGTTCCGGCCTTGGGGCACCCTTTCGCCTTCCGCTGGTTTTCCCGCCGTCACCCGACTTGAATCGGGCGGCGGGATTCGGCCTTCAGATTCCCGGTTCCCCCTGTCCCCCGCCCCGGCAGGTTTCCGGGCGTTCCTCCGGAAAGGCGCGTCCAGGCTGTCCGGAAGCCCACGACCGATCTCTCGATCCCGGAGGGCCGTTTCTGGCCGCCTCCCTGCCTCGGCCTTGATTAGGGAGCGGCTGACAGTCCGGGATTTCGCGGCCCGACCGCGGATGCACCGGTTGCCCCGGCAGTCCTTCGGGGCCTCGCGCCCTTCGCCGCCGCAGGCTTTCCCGGCCCGGCGGCCTCGGGCCTTCGCGGCCCGATGATCCCGGCGGCCACGGGCCTTCGCGGCCTGACGGCTTCTGGCCTCAGCGGCAACCGTTGACCTAACTCCATGATAATCCTTAAGATTCCTGGCCTGAAGAACCTTCTTCCCGCCTCCTGGCCCGCCCCGCGGACCGTAAGGGCCTGCGCTCGAAAGCCTCCGGGCCCCTCCCCGAAACGTTGCCTTAGACCTGGAAAATGGATCGGAACCGCCCCGGCAACAGTCCCCGGCGGGCCAACGAACAGTGTCCCTCTCTGGATCCGTTCCGGATTTTCCCAATATTTCCTTGCGGCGCTCCCGCGCCGAACGGCCTCAACCCTTTGATCGGACCCCGACCCGACACGATATTTCAAGAAGGGGGACTCACCTTGCCAACGGACGACATCAAGGATCCCGGCGCGACGAGCGGCACGGGAACCGACAACAACCCGCCCGGCTCCGATGCCCCGGATGCCGCCCCGGCGCACGAGACGCCGGACGCTCCCGACCAGGTCGGCCAGCCGGCGCAAGAAGATCAGACGGGCAACCAGGACCGCCCCGAACAGCCAGAACAACCAGACGCCGCCGCTCAGGCCGTACAGGCCGCCCCGACCGACCGGCACGAGCAGGCCGAAGAGGCCGGACACGTAGACTCGATCGACCAGCCGTCCCAATCCGATAGGCCAGACCGGCAAGATCGGCCCGAAGATGCGGCCCCCGCCGACGAAACTGCCCTTGCGGAAGGGGCCGCCCAGCCTGACCAGGCCGAACTTCCCGGCAGGCCGGATCCGGCCGACCGGCCGCCATCCCCGGAACCGACGGCCCCTGCCGGGCTGCTGGCGGATCCCCCCGCCCCTCAGGATCATCCGAACACGCCCCAGGAGACCGCGCAGGCGGCCCAAGCCGCGCAGGCCGCCCTGGCCGATCAACCGGCCGCGGAAGCAGGGCCCGCCCCGTCGGAGCCGCCGACGCCCCCGCAGGAGGCCGAAAAGCCGCCCCGGGCCGACAGATCTGCCTCGGACGACGCTTCCGGCAAGGGCGGCCAGGACGCCGCCCCTCCGACCGCCAAGCATACGGTCGAGATCTCCCCGCCCCCCAAGCCCTCCGGCCCCCAGCAACCGACCCGCCACCAGTACAACTGGAACACCGGCCGCGACTCCGGCCTCCCCTACCTCATCCTGGATATCGGCGCCAACCCCGCCGGCAAGGAGGAGCTCGCGAGGGCCATGGTGAAGGCGGCGGCCGCCGCCGGCGCCCCGGCGGTGAAGTTCCAGGCCTACGCCGTGAAGGACTTCATCCACCCCCGCAACCGCGTCTACAACGAGATGCTCGTGGGCGAGATGCCATACGGCCTCATCGAGGACATGGCCAAGCTCGCGCACGATCTTGGCATGCAGTGCGGGGTGACCGTCTTCAGCCCCGAGGGCATCGACCGGGCCTTGGCCTGCAAGGCCGATTTCATCAAGATCGCTTCCGGGGACATCAACTACCTGGCGCTCATCCGCGAGGCAGCGAACGCCGGGCCCCCGCTCATCCTGTCCACTGGCGCCTCCACCTCCAAGGACGTGCGGAGGGTGCTGGGGCTCCTGAACTCCATGGAGAAGAAGCCCGCGGCCATCCTCCAATGCACGTCGCTGTACCCCGCCCCGGCCACCAGCTGCTATCTGGCCGTCATGGCGGAATGGCTGGGCCAGGGGCTCCCCGCGGGCTTCTCTGACCACAGCATGGGGGTCTCGGGCCCGCTGTTCGCATACGCCCTGGGGGCCGTCACGGTGGAGAAGCACTTCACCACCGACCGCACCCTGCCGGGCGGCGACAACTTCATGAGCCTCCTGCCCGAGCAGGTGGCCATCATCACCTCCGGCGCGAAGAGCGTCATGCCGCCGGGAGGCGGCCCGCTCCTGGAGGCAGCGGCACGGGAAAGCCTCTACTACGGCCAGCGCATCAAGCGGATCTTCCACGGGGAGGACCGCCGGGCAGTGCGGCGGGTGGCCTGCGCCGCCCGGCGCCTTCCCAAGGGCACCGCGCTCCGCACCCACAACCTGAAGTTCCTGCGCCTCGGCACGGAGATCGAGGGCCGCTTCCTCGGCCCCGGCAGCCCTTACAAGGACGCGCGGCTGTTGAGGGACGTGGAGCTCCTGGAGCCCATCGCCGAAGACATGGTGGAGCCCGCCCCCAGCGCCGGGGGCGGACGCAAGAATCCGCCTCCCCCGCCCGCCTCGTAGGCCGCCCCCGCCCGACCGCGCGGCCGTCCGCGCCCGGAGACACAAGTCCGGGCGCGGCGACTGGCGGCGAGGCATGGCCGCGCCTTCCCGCGTTAACGCCTGGGCTTCGTGCCTGCGTCCTGCCGCAAGGGCCGCCCGAGATCCTGTCGCGGGAGCTTCTCCGCAAAGGCCGCCAGGCCTTGGCCGCAAGGGCCCTTACCGCAACCGCCTCCCGCAAGGGTCGCAAGGCCCACCCGCGAAACGCCATGACACACTCCCTGGACAGCCTCATAGGGCTCCCCGTCTCCCACCTGTTCGACCGCTCCAGTCCCGATGTCCTGGAGCTCCTGGACATGGCGGAGATCCTGGAGGTCAAGAACCCCTCCCCTCCCGCATGGCTCCCCCCACTCCCCAAGGTCTTCCACTGGGGCTACGGCATCGCGGAGGACGACTTCGCGACGCACTGGGCGCCGGTAGGGCGGTACCTCAGGGACGCTGGGCCGTCGCTCTTCAGCTGCGATCTGGGACCCTCCGCCCGGCGCCATGAGGGCATCCTGCCCACGAGCCCCGTCATGGGCCGCCGGGCCGTCTGCGAGCGGGCCAAGGTCAACATGGAGCTCTTGAGGGAATCTTACGGGGGACCCGTGGCCTTCGAGAACTACAACTTCTACCCGACCGGCCTCTACAGCATGGTCTGCGATCCGGACTTCATGGCGGAATTTCTGGACCGCTTCGGAGCCGGACTGGTCCTTGACCTCGCCCACGCCGCCATCTCGGCCCACAACCTCGGATTCGAGACGGAACGCTACCTGGAGCGTCTCCCTCTGGACAGGACGGTCGAGATCCACGTATCCAGGCCGTATCTGCCGGAGGAGCCCGGACGGCTCGCCGTGGACACCCACGAGTGCCCTGAAGACAGGGAGTGGGGTTGGCTCTCCTTCGCTCTGGAGCGCGTGAATGCCGCCGCCGCTAGGCCCCTGGTGCTCATAGAGTTCTACAAGGATCTCCCCGCGCTCAAGTCGGCCATGCTCCGGCTGATCCGCGAGCTCGGCAGGGACTCGGCACCGCCGGCCGGGGCGCGGGCAGGCTCGCCCGGGCGCGATGGCCTGGGACGCCCGGGGGCCGCCGACCCTCCCGTCTCCTGAACGACCGTCCCCTTCCTCCTCCCTGCCCCCGCGCCTCCGAGCTCGCGGCCATGTGGCCATGCGTCCTTGCGGCCCTGAGGCGTCATGGCTCACGGCCAAACGCCGCTCCGTCCCGAACGTCGAGCGGAACCTGCCGCTCCCCGGCCCCGATCGCCAGATCTTTCGCCCGTCCCGCGCCGTCGCGGCCGCAGGCCGACAGGCTATCCCGTCGCCAACGGCTCCAAGGCCGGCCCTTTTCCGGCCCCTTGCCGCAGACCCGGACCGGCCGGGACCAGGGCGCCCGACTCCACCGCCGGGCTCTCCGGCGAATCCTCCCGAACCAAAAACAACCAGACGGAGGCATCGCATGATAGTGGGCGTGATACCCGCGCGCGGCGGGTCCAAGGGGATCCCCCGCAAGAACATAAAACCCATCTGCGGCCACCCGCTTCTGGCCTGGACCGTGCAGGCCGCGGCCGCGTCCAAGCTCCTGTTCTCCTACGCCGTGTCCACCGAGGACGCGGAGATAGCCGCCATAGCGGAAATCTACGGCGCCCCGGTCCTGAAGCGCCCGCCGGAGCTGGCGGGGGACGAGGTTCTGAGCCGCGAGGTTGTGGCCCACGCGCTCAGGACCCTGGGCGGCGACGCCGCGGTGCTCCTCCAGCCCACGAGCCCCGTGCGCCGCCCGGGGCTCGTGGACAACGTGATCGAGGCCTTCCAGTCCGGGGACTGGCACTCCATGTCCACCGGCTACGACTCCTGGCTCTACCCGCCGCACGGCACCGAGCACCGCCGCCAGGACATAGGCACCGTCTTCGTCAACGACGGTTCCGTCATCTGCACCATGGCGGAGGTGGTCTTCAGCGGCAGCCTCTTCGGGGAAAGGGCGGGGACGCTCGTCACCTCCCGCGAGGAGAACGTGGACATAGACGGCGAATACGACTTCTGGCTCGCGGAAAAGCTGCTGGACAAGGCCATCTCGGAAGGCTGGCTCACGCCACCCAGGCCGGTCAAGTGAGCCATAAGGTCCCTCCGTCGTACGGGAGCGGACCCGCAGGCTCGAGGGATCCGGGAGACTCTCTTTTTCGGTACAGCTATGGCGACGGGCCCTTGACGGACGCATCGGGCGGCGGGCCCTTGACGGACGCATCGGGCGGCGGGCCCTTGACGGACGCATCGGGGGACGGGCCCTTGACGGACGCATCGGGCGGCGGGCCTTTGCGGGACTCCCCGGACAGTGGCTCTTTGCGGGACAGTCGCGCGGCCCAGGTCTTCAAGCTGACCGTGGCTTACGACGGCCGGGGGCTTTCGGGCTGGCAACGCCAGGACAACGGCCTGAGCGTCCAGGAGCTCCTGGAGAACGCCGTGGGTTGGGTCTGCGGGCACAAGGTGACCGTGACCGGTTCCGGTCGCACGGACGCGGGCGTGCATGCGGCCGGACAGACGGCATCGTTCGCGACTGCCAGTGGCCGCAGGCCTCGTGAGCTCGTGCGGGGCGCGAACAGCCGACTCCCGGAGCAGGTGGCGGTGCTCTCCGCCGAAGAGGCGGGTCCGGGCTTCAGCGCCCGCTTCAGCGCCACCGGGAAGACCTACACCTACGACTTCCTGACCTCGCCCGTGCGCCACCCGCTGTATTCCTGGAGGGCGTGGCACGTCGGCCCGGGACTTGACTGGGGACGCGCCGCCGCGTGCCTCCCCGAGCTTACGGGCGAAAGGGATTTCGCGTGCTTCAGGAGCATGGGAAGCCCGGTCAAGTCCACCGTCAGGAAGATCTTCCGCGCGAGGCTGTGCCCCGCAGGGCCCTGGACGCTCCGCCTGGAGCTCGTGGGCTCGGGATTCCTGAGGCATATGGCCCGCTCGATCGCGGGCACCGTCTTCAGGATAGCCCGGGGCGCCATGGACCGCGAGGGCCTGAAGGACCTAATATCCTCAAGGCAGAGGTTCGCGGCAGGGCACGCCGCGCCCCCGCAGGGGCTCTGCCTGCGCAGGGTCTTCTACGAGCCGATAGACGCCGGACACATCCCCGAAGACGATCCCGAAGACGCCGCTCCGTTCGGGGAATAGGGCGTAAGCGCGGCTGAAGCGTCGCCGTCAGGCCGCGACAGCCGAAACGTTTCCGAGACGCCGAGAAACCTGTCCGCACGGCTTCCGGGCCCCCGAGGCCGGACGGAGGGTCCTGACATCGTCATGTCGCCAAGGACCGCCTGTAGCCTGAGCCAATCGATATCATGCGTACGGCGCGCGACATTCCTCTTCTCCGATACCCTTCCGGTGCGGCCGATACAATCTTGGCGAACGGCCTTCTTCAAGGAGGCCGTCCCTTTACCGTCAGGAGGCCGTCCCTTTACCGTCAGACGATTGTTCCGCAAACATCAAATTATCGACAAATGTTGATTCCACTGGAAAAACCCCCCTCCTCCAAATTTGAGTCGATTTTCGCCCTGGAGAGGGGGCTGACGAGCACCGGATGAACTGGTCAACGGGAGCTTACGAATCAGTCAGGGCACAACTCTCCCGCTGCTGACCTCCCGCCCGTTCGATCAGCCCGCGTGTCCCGATTTTTGTCCAGTTTTCAGTCTGCCTCCTTACTGTCAAGTTCAGGTCGGGGCGGGCGAGTCCGTTTCCCCTGTTCCGTTAACCGTCTTCGCAAGTGATTGATTTCATTACGAAAAAAAAGTTTCACCCGAAGCGATGCCCGCAAATGTACCCGCAAGAGGAGCTTGCTAGGAATTCTAAATATGAGGTTTTGGCACGGTTTTTGATACTGTCGTATCTATCCGGTCCGTAACGGGCTGATTCAATAGGGCAGCATAACTATGCCGCAGATATGCACAGTTGCGTCACTTTCTTTGGGGAGTCAGGTCCGCCCCCCGCGCTTCCGGCTGTGCCGTCAAGGGCATTCACCAAACGAATACCCCTACATCCCACGTTCGCCAGGGCCGCGTCCCGACTTCCCACGTGCGGGCGCCGCTACCCCTTGCTTGTCCACTGGCGGACAAGCAACATTCCGTGGGTCAAGGCAACATCCTCCGGGGCTTCCGCTTCATCATCCGTGTCCGTCGGCGGACATGGAACCGCTGGCGCCGCGTCCCGACATCCCGTGCGGCAAGTCCACCAGTCCGCACGGCGGGGCAGCCCTGCACCCCGGAGCGCCAGGTCAGGGACTCCAGGACGTCCGGCCCGCAGTTCCCTCCGGACGGGGGGGGTTGCCGCACGTGCGGGCGCCGCTCTCCCCTCTCTCCGCCAGTGCCCGCAACGCCCTCTCCCTCGCGCGGGAGGTAGAGTCCCGGGCATCCGACCGCCCGCCTCGGCCCGTTACGCACCCCGCCAGAGCGGGCGTCGCGCCATCCCTCCGCCCCCATGCCCGCATCGGTATCGCAAGCCAGCGCCCCGTATGGCTTTCGGAGTCAGGCGTCCCGTGTGCCCCACAGGGCGATCTTTTCGGCGGACGCGGGCAGTCACATGCCCCGATCGGGTTAGCTGGCTCCGATGGGCGGCACCCTCCGCCAGTGCCCGCAGTCCTTGCCCCCGCAGGGGCACCCTGGCGAGGCGGGCAACGTCCTGAGCCGCCGCGTCCCTCGCTGGCGGTCGGCTGTGCTCTGGGCGGGGCAGTCCGCGTCCCGGCAGCGGCCCTTGCCCTCCGGGGAGGCGGTTACGATCGAAAATCGATCGAATCCTGCCGCGGCGTTGCCTAGCCCGGCGAGTCGCCCGACATCGGGGGCAGATGGTCATACGGCACTCGCAGGCGGCAGGCGGGGGCAGGTCCGATACCGCCCCTGCGGACGCCCGGCACTGTCCCTCCGCCCGTACCTCCTGGCGAGTCCGCCCGCGTCCTGGGCCGACGCGTCACACGCTGGCGGTCGGCAGGAGGCACCGCCGCACTTAACTAACCATACCGCCATTGCACCGCCAGTGACGGCGCCTCAGTCACACGCCTTTTGAGCGTGAGGTCCGCGTCCGTAGGCGATTTGGAAAATGCTGCTCTCGCCAATTTGGCCAAAGCAACATTTGGTGGTGCCCCTGCACAGGTGCTGGCATCGGGGCAGT
>JAISFS010000031.1 GCA_031263485.1 Deltaproteobacteria bacterium
GCCTTGAAGGCGAGGGTCGGGTTCAGGGACGCGCTCAGGAGGTAGATGTCATACACGTTGTAGCGCCCGGGCCAGTCGTCCGGGTACCGGTTGCCCAGACCGAAGCGGCTGAACTCCCCGACCCCCATGAACCACCTGTCGCTGAGCTGCCTGGTGAAATACGCGTGCGGGATGAGGTAGGCGGCCTTCTTGGTGTGGGTGTCGCCCTCCCGCCCCCCGGAATTCCACCGGACGTCCCCGCGCGTCGCTATCACGGTGAGGCCGGCCATGGCCCGGGCGCCGGGAAGTCCCGTCAGGAGGGCCGCGTTGTGGGCGACCGCCGAAGGGTCCGGCTTCCTCGCCAGCATTGCCCCGCCCAGGGCCGAACCCCTCGCGCCGTAGTCGTAGATCGCGAAGCCTTCGGCCAGGGCAGGGACTGCCGCCCCGATGAGGGACGCGGTCGCGGCCGGTATGAAAAGGGCTGCCAGGGCGGAGGCCGTCCGGGCCAGGAGGTATGCCGGCGGGTTTCCCGATCGGCGCGTCAGGCGGATTGGCATCTTGTTTTCCGGTTCTCCCGCCGCTCAGGCGCCGGGGTCGTTCGCGGCGGCTTAAGGCCGCATCGCTGAATGGTGTCCGTCGAGAGGGGCCGCAGCCGATGGCATTCCGGCGCGAACCCGGTACCTTCCGGGAAAGGCCCTCCGCCCGGGGCCGTTGCCGCCCCCTCTGCCGGGTGCGGGCTGTTGATGCCTATTCGTCGGGCGGGGCGGGGATCCCGTCCAGGAGGCTTGCCGCGCCCTTGAAGTCCGACGCCAGGATGAGATCCGAGACCCGGTCCAGCAGACCCGACTGGGCGGCACGGGCGGATCCCGTCAGGAGGTCGATTATCCTGACCGCGTCCCCTATCCTTCGGGACGCCACGGCGCTTTTCAGCTCCGCGAGGTCCTCGGGGCTTATGCCCGACGCCCAAGGCGTCTCCCCCGCCGGGGGCGTCCGGGCGGGTCCCGGCCCGGCGGCGTTGATTTCGGAGCCGCGCAGTCCGGGCGCCGTGTCCGGCACTCCCGACCCCGATACAGGCGCTTTACCCAGGGCCAAGGAAATGCGGTCCCTCAACTCCGCGAGCGCCGCCTCGAAGGCGGCGAGGCTCCCGTCCCTGAATGGGCCGCCGTCCCCTTCCCGGGCCGATGTCTCCAGCTTAGAGGCCCGCTCGGCGAGTCCCGAGGCGCCGATGCCGCCCAAGGCGGACTTGATGGCGTGCGCCCTGGCCTGCAACGTCACCAGCGAGTCGGGCGTCTCCGGGCCCCGGCGGGAGTCGGCGTACCGGAAATAGTCGCCGATGTCCTCGAGGAAGACGTCCAGAATCCTCATGTACCTCCTGGGATCGCCTCCGATGCGGGCCGTCCCGGCATCGGGGTCGTAGCCCGAGAGCCCGTACAGGGCGGAGGGGAGGGCGGACGCTTCCGGATCCCCTGCCGGTCCCGTCCACGCCGGCGCCGACCCGGCGGCCGGATCCCCTGCCGGTTGCGTCCGCGCCGCCGCACCGGCGGCCGGATCCCCAGCCGGATGCGTCCACGCCGCCTCCGGGGCTCTGGCGGCCGGATCCCCCCGCGCCGGAGCGCTGGGCGTTTCGGCGGGGAGGCGCATCCGCTCCGGCACCCACCTCTCCAGGACCTCGCGGAGATCGTTGGAGTTCACGGGCTTGGAGAGGTAGTCGGAAAACCCCTGCGAGACGAGCTCCTCCCGGGTGCCCGAGACCGCGTTGGCGGTGAAGGCGATGAGCGGCGCGGTCCGGTAATGGTCGTCCAGCTCGCGCACGAGCCTCATGAAAGCGCGGCCGTCGAGCCCTGGCATGATCTGGTCGACCAGGAGAAGATCGAAGCGCGTCCGTTTAGCGGCCTTCAGGCCTTCCTCGCCGCTGGGGCAGCATTCGACGCGTACGCCGTAGGGGGCCAGGAGTCCTTCGGCGACGGTGAGGTTGGTCGCCACGTCGTCCACTACCAGCACCGAACAGGCGGGCGCCGTGAACGGCGTAGGCAGGGACTCCCGCGGGCGCCCCTCCGCGGCGTACGCGTCGCCCTCGTCGCCCGTCCATCCGAAGCGATCGCCTATCGGGGAGAAGTCGCAGGCTTCCTGGCGGAAGGTGGCGGCGAAGGAGGACCCTTCGCCGAACGCGGACTCGACCGTCACGTCGCCCCCCATCATGCGGCAGATGCCCCTGGCTATCGAGAGCCCCAGGCCCGTGCCCTCGACGTGGTTCCCGCGCCTCAGGTCGTCAACCCGAGCGAACTCGGAAAAAAGCCTTTTCATGTCCTCCGGCCTGATACCCTCGCCAGTGTCCTCCACGGCGAACCTGAGGAGCGCGCGGCCCTGGCCGAGCCGCTCCCAGCCGCAGACGAGCCTCACGCGTCCGCGTTCCGTGTACTTCACGGCGTTTGAGATGAGGTTCAGGAGGACCTGCTGGACGTTTAGCGGATCGCCCACGAGTCCTCTGGGGATCGTGGGGTCCACCTCGCTTTCCAGTGCGAGTCCCTTCTCCCGCGCGCGCACGCCCGCGACCGCTAGGACTTCCGCGATGATCCGGCCGGGATCGTAGCGCTCCGAGCGGAGGCGGAACTTCCCGGACTCTATCCTCGACAGGTCCAGGATGTCGTTGATTATCTCCAGGAGGCTCGCGCCGGCCTTGCGGATGTCGGAAAGGAAGCCCAGGGACCTTGCGGTCCCGTAGTCGCGCTCCGCGAGTTCCGAAAGGCCGATGATGGCGTTCATGGGGGTGCGGATCTCGTGGCTCATGCGGGCCAGGAACCGCGTCTTGGAAACGTTCGCGGCCTCCGACTGCGCCGCCTTCCTCCGGAACAGGACGAAGCCCGCGCAGCCGCTGGCGAGGACCAGGACGAGCGCCGCGACCAGGAGCAGGACGGTCCTGAGGACCTGGGAGCGCATGATCACCACCGGCTCGTCGGGGATGTCCACGCCGCAGACGAATGGCACCGAGCCGTCCGCGGCGGTCACGGGCGCGAAGGCGGAAAGGAGGCCGTCGTAGCCGACGGAGTATGTCTCCAGCCCCGCCGAGGCCGCGCGGCCGGCGAAGGCCGAGGCAACGGCCGGCTCCTGCGGGAGCGGGTCGGTCGCGAGCCCCACGGAACCGTCCGTGTAGTCGTTGTCGGCGACGAACTGGCACTGGCCGTCCGGCAGGGCCCGCATGAAGTAGACCCACAGGACGTCCCCCTCCCTCGCGAAGTCGGCGAGGCGCCGCTTGAGCTCCCTGTAGCCGTCGCTTTCCATGTCCGCGGCGGAGCGGTACCCCTCAAGCTCCTCCGCCGTGGCGATGCTCGCTGCGGCGAGCCTGGAGACGGACAGGAGCCGCGCCTCTATGTCGCTCTTGAGGTAACCCGAGGTGGCGTTCATGAGGTAGCTTATGTACAGAGCGATGAGCATCATGACGACCGCCGAGGCGAAGAATATCGAGGTCGTGAGATGTTCCCTTGCCAGGCGTCCCATGGTGTGCTCTCGTCGGCAACGGTTTTCCCGCCCCGCCGGTTTGGTGGTTCAGGCCCTGTTCCTGCTAGTTCCGCCGCCCCTGCGGGCGATTGGCTCGCGGGAGAGGTAGCGCCCTCACCTCCGGTGGGGGGGTGGATGGTTCAGAAAGATACTTTGTCGGGAGCTGAAGCACGCGTCCGCCGCAATGCGCGCCGGACGCCTTCGGGCCTTCTGTCGGCCACCGGCTCCCGCGCCGGTCGCCGGCCAGCGCGTCGGCCGCGCCGTGCGCGTGGCCGACGCTCCCGCGCGTGGCGATGGCGTTCGCCGGTTCAGGCCGCTTCATCCGGCTTTCAGCTTGCCGCCTAACTTGGCGAAGACCTCCACCAGGGCCGGGTCGAAGTGGGTGCCCGCGCCCTCCAGGATTATCTCCAGCGCCTTTTCCGGCGTGAAGGGATCCTTGTATGGCCTTCGCGACACGAGGGCGTCGTAGACGTCGCAGACCGCCATGAGCCTCCCCTGAAGGGGAATGTCCGTCCCGGACAGGCCGTTGGGGTACCCCTTGCCGTCCCACCGCTCGTGGTGGGTCTCGGCGAAGATCCGCGCGTGCCTCATGAACTGGGCGTCCTCGTCGGGCAGGGTAGCGCTGATCCTGTCGAGGACCGCCGCGCCGAAGGTGGTGTGGAGCTTCATCTCCTCGAATTCCCTCTCGTCCAGCTTCCCCGGCTTCTTGAGGATCGAGTCGCTTATCGAGATCATGCCCACGTCGTGGAGCATAGAGGACTGGAGGACTATCTCGTGGTCCCAGGCGCGGATCTCGTCCAGGTAGACGCCATCCTCCTCCATGCCCTGCAGGAGGAGCCTGAGCCAGTTCATGGTGCGGTTCACGTGGCCGCCCGTGATGTCGTCCCGGCTTTCCACCAGGTCCACCACCGTGCTGAAGACGGCGCCCTGGAGGCGGGTCACCTTGCCGGCCTCCTCGGCCACCATATCCTGCAGGCTCATGTTGAAGCGCTCGAGCTCCCGGCTCTGGGTCTCCAGCCTGAGCCGCTGGTTGCGGAGGGTGAGGTGGAGCCTGACCCTGGCCCTCAGGAGTTCCGGCTCGAAGGGCTTGGAGATGAAGTCCACGGCGCCGAGCTTCAGGCCCTCCACCTCGGTCCCGGTGTCCGAACGGCCGGTCAGAAAGATGACGGGCACATCGGCGGTGGCGGGCTTGGATTTCAGGTTCTTCAGCGCCTCGATGCCGTCCATGCCGGGCATGTTGATGTCCAGGAGGATCAGGTGCGGCAGGGCGGTATCCATGAGCTCGAACATCCTCTCGGCCGAGGTGACGGTGAAGACGTCGCCGGCGCCGACGAGCGCGGACTTCGCGAGCCGCAGGTTGGTGACGGCATCGTCCACGATAAGGATTCTCGCGCCCACTAGATCCGAATTCATCTGTCACTCCTCATCTGCCTGTCCCGTCAGTTCCGCCGTTCCGCCGTTCCGCCGTTCCGCCGTTCCGCCTGTTCCGCCTGTTCCGCTCGTTCCGCTCGTTCCGCTCGTTTCGCCTGTTCCGCTCGTTCCGCTCGTTTCGCCTGTTCCGCTCGTTTCGCATGCTCAATCAGTTCACCTGTCCCTCTCGTTTCGCCAGTTCAGCCAGTTTCGCATGTCCCGCATGCATCGCCGTCATTCGCATCCGGATAGCCGTCACGGAAAGCCGCGCGACGTGGACATGAACCGGTGCCGGGTCGCGCTAGCCGGCGGGGCGGGAGATGTCCTCCAGAAGCCTGATCGCCCCCCCGAAGTCGGACACCAGGATGAGATCCGAGACCCTGTCCAGGACCCCTGCGGCGATGGGGTCGACCGACTCCCAGAGCCGCTCGATTATCCTGTCCGCATCGCCGATCCTCCCGGACTCCACGGCGTTCCTGAGCGCCTCCAGGTCCGCCGGGCTGATGGCCGTCTGAGTCGCCGCGTCCGCGTTCCCGGTAGAATCCGCCTTTTCGCCCGGAGCCGCATTCCCGCCCGGAGCAAAATTCCCGCCCGAAACCGCCTCCGCATGCGCGGCGGGAAGGGCCTCTTCGCCCGTAGCCTTCCCGAGGGCGGACGCGATGTGGTTCCTGAACTCCGCCAGCGAGGCTTCGAATGAGTCGAGGCTCCCGTCCCAGACAGGGGAGTCTTTCCCTTCCCTGGCCGAGGACTCGAGGAACAGCGCCGCGGCCGCCAGCCCCGGGGCCCCTATGCCCCCCAGGGCGCTCTTGATGGCGTGCGCCTTCGCCTGCAGGAGCCCGAGCGAGCCCGCCGCGTCCCAGTCCTGGCGGTACGCGGCGTAACGGATATAGTCCCCCGCGTCGGTGAGGAACGCGTCCAGGATCCTCATGTACCGCTGGGGGGATCCCCCGCTGCGCTCGAGCCCGGCATCGGGGTCGAGGCCTGGTATCCCGTACAGGGCCGGGGGGAGGGGAGGCGCCCCGGCCTGCCGGGGCTCCGCGGCGCCGGTGACCGCGGGGCCCGGTACGGCCTCGCCCGATGCTGCCCAGAGGAGGGCGGCGGGCTCGGGGGGGCGCCTGAGCGGTTTAGGCACCCATCTCTCCAGCACCTCGCAGAGCTCGCGGGAGTTCACGGGCTTGGAGAGGTAGTCGGAGAAGCCCTGCTTGACTAGCGCCTCGCGGGTGCCCGCCACGGCGTTGGCGGTGAACGCCACGATGGGCGCGGCCCGGTAATGGTCATCCATCTCGCGCACGAGCTTCATGAAGGCGAAGCCGTCCATGCCCGGCATCATCTGGTCGACCAGGAGCACGTCGAAGCGGGTCCCGCTCGCGGCCGTCAGCGCCTCTTCGCCGCTCGAGCAGGAGACCACCCGCATGCCGTAAGGGGCCAGGAGCCCCTCGGCTACGAGGAGGTTCGTGGGGATGTCGTCCACCACGAGGATGGAGCATTCCGGCGCCGAGAAGGGGGGCGCGAAGGCCCTGGGCGGCCCTTCCTCCGCCGCCGCCCGCGCGAGGACGGAGTCGCCGACAGGCGAGAAGTCGTAGACCTCCTGGCTGAAGGTTGCCTTGAAGGAGGAGCCCCGCCCGAACTCGGATTCCGCCGTCACGTCGCCCCCCATCATGCGGCAGATGCTCTTGGCGATCGAGAGCCCCAGGCCGGTGCCCTCGACGTGGTTCCCGCGACGCAGGTCCTCCACCCGGACGAAGTCGGCGAAGAGCCTCTCCAGGTCCTCGGGGCGGATGCCCTCGCCCGTGTCGGCCACGGTGAAGGACAGGAACGCCCGTTTCGGGTCGATCCGGTTCCAGGCGCAGGAGAGCTTCACGCGTCCGCGGACCGTGTACTTGACGGCGTTGGAAAGGAGGGTCAGGAGCACCTGCTGGACGTTCAGGGGATCGCCCACGAGCCCGCTGGGGAGCGTGGGATCCACGTCGCTTTCCAGCTTCAGGCCCTTTTCCCTGGCGCGGACCCCGGAGACCGCGAGCACGTGGGAGATGAGCCTCCCCGGATCGTAGCGCTCGGAGGCCAGGCGGAACTTCCCGGACTCTATCTTCGAGAGGTCGAGTATGTCGTTGATGATGCCCAGCAGGCTCCCCCCGGCCTTGCGGATGTCGGAGAGATAGCCCAGCGCCTTGGGCGTCCCGTAGTCGCGCTCGGCCAGCTCCGAAAGGCCTATGATGGCGTTCATCGGGGTGCGGATCTCGTGGCTCATGCGGGCCAGGAAAGACGACTTGAGCCGGCTCTCCTCCTCGGAGCGGGTCTTCGCGATGTTGAGCCTCAGGAGGACCACGCTCAGGACGGCCGCCAGCGTGAGGCTTATCGCCAGGATCTTCGGGAGCATGGCGTTGGCCTCGCCGTAGTAGAAGTCCTCCGGCGCCGCGACTCCCAGGTGCCAGCCGTTCTCCATGGCGGTGAAGAAGACGATGTGCCGCGTCCCGCGGACCTCGAAGCGCTCGATGTCCACCGCGCCGGCGGGCTCGTCCGCGATCCTCTCCACGACGTCCCGGAAGCCCGGCACCTCCGAGAGGGGCTTCCCGACCCAGTCCGGATCGGGGTAGGCCAGGAGGTTCCAGGAGTCGTCCGCGAGGAACCCGAAACCCGCGTCCCCCACCCTCAGGGTCGCCACCTGGTCCACGATGGGCGCGATGAAGTAATCTACGGCCAGGACCCCTCGGCTCTCGCGGCGGCCGTCGTAGACGACCGTGGAGATGGTCGCGACGGCGCGGCCGATGGCCGGATCGAAGGCCGGCTCGGTGTGGTGGAACCCCCGGGTGAGGAGCGCCCCCCGGAACCACGGGGCGGTCTTGGGGTTGAAGAACGCCCCGGGCACGAGCCCGGAGCCGTCGATGAAGCTCCCGTCCAGGAAGCCGTAGACGGATCGGAACACGTCCTCGATGTCCTTCTGGCTGGAGAAGACCTCGGTCAGCGTCTTCAGGATGGCGAGCCTCTCCTGGTTGGAGGCGTCCCGGTCCATGGCCATGCCCATGACGGAGGAGGCGTGCGCGAGGGCGTCCTCGTTGGCCTGGACGAGCGACCTGAGCGACTCCTGGTAGACCATGAGCTCGCTCCGGCTGTGCAGGTCTATCTGGCGGCGCATGACCGAGCTCACGTAGACGAAGCTCGCGACCGTAGTCGCCAGGAACGCGCACAGCACCAGGAGGACCAGGCTCCACGCGGTCTTGAAGGCCCCGGCTGCGCTCACCTCCGCGTCACTCCCCCGGCCTCACCGAGAAGTACTCCGCCGGCACGTCCACCTTGGTCGTGGGGATGTAACCTTTCCCGAAAATGTAGGTATCCTGGTAGATGAGCAGGTAGTTGCGGATCATCCTCCCCGTCACGGGATCGTTCAGGAAGCTGCCCGCCCAGTGCGCGCTCGGCGAGAATAGCCCCAGGCTCTCGATAATCGCGTCCACGTCGAAGAGGTCGCTCTTGCCTTCGGCCAGGAGCTTCCCGAACTCGGCGAGGCCCGCCGACTGGGTGAAGCCCAGGGGATAGGCCCAGGTGCCCAGCCTGCCTCCCGCGCCCCTCGCCACCACCGCATCCTCGACGGTCTTGAGGAGTTCGGGCCAGTTTCCCACCAGCGGCGCCGGGTCCACCCCCATGACGTCGGGGTATCCCATCGAGGCTGACGGGATGTCGGCCTCCACGAAGTAGCCGCCCAGATCGGAGATGCCCGCGATAAGCGGTTCCACGTGGGAGTCGTTGGTCGCGAAGAAGGCGGTCTCCTTGCCGTATTTCTCGAGCCACATGGGGAGCAGCTCGGTTATCTGGGCCCGGGCCCCCTCCTCGCCAGCGGGGCCGGCGGGATCGGCCGCGGTCTCCATGTGGAAGGCCAGGCCGAGCTCCGCGCAGGCCTTCTCCATTATGGCCGCCCGCAGCCGCATCGTAGGGTAGGACATGTGCCTGGGGAAGGACACGTGCACGAGCGCCCTCGCGCCCAGCTCGCGGGCTGAATAGGGGATGAGGTATCCGCGCGCCACGTAGTCTGCCGCCACCACCATGTCAGCGGTGAGCGCGATGATCTCCGGCGGCTCGTGGGGCTCGCCGGACAGGCAGAAGACGTCCGGGCGGCCGGCCTTGATCCTCCTGAAGCCTTCCGCCGTGCCCGGTATGGCCTGGTTCACCACCACGACGCGGACCCTCGGGTCGTCGGCCAGGCCGGCTATGAGCTCCGCGGTCGCCTCCGGATTGTTCAGGTACTCGTCCGGGTAGACCACGTGGCGTATGAGCCCCCCGTCCTCGGCGCGGCCGTAGCGGCGGATCATCTCCTCGGCGCCCAGCGGGTCGTCCGATCCCTGCTCCGCGGAGCCGGTGGCGATGGCGATGGTGAAGTCCCACAATGGCCTGGCCGCCGAGGCGCCCCTGTATTTGGCCGGCACCTCCAGATCGGTGGTGCCGCTGTAGCCTTTCCCGAACACGTAGTTGTCCTCGTAGACCAGGAGGATGTTCGGGTATTCCCGGCCCGACGGGTCGGCCAATGCCGCGCCGTTCCAGTGGACCCCCGGGGTGGAGGCCGAGTAGCAGTCCAGAAGGGCCCTGGCGTCGCCGGGTTCGGCGTTGCCGGTCACGGCCCTGACGGCGAAGCGCGTCAGGGCCGTCAGGTGGGCGACCGTGACGGATGCCGTCCAGGTGCCCAGGCGGCCGGCGCCCCCGGCGGAGACCGCCGCCGCCTCGACCTTTGCCGCTATCTCCGGCCAGCCGCCGCTGAGCGATTCCGGATCCAGGCCCAGGGCGTCGGGGTAGCCCAGGAGGGGCGAGGGCTCGTCCGGCTCCGGGAAGAAGCCCCCGTGCTCGATGACGCCCTTGATGAGCGGCGCGGTGTGGGAATCGTTGGTGGTGAAGAAGGCCGTCCTGTTGCCGTAGCGCTCCAGCCACAGGGGGACGTTCTCGGCGATGAAGGCCTGGGCCTCGGGGACGCCGCCCTCGGCCTGGGGGTCAGGCGCCTCCTGGTATACGAAGCGCAACCCCAGATCCCGGCAGGCCTCCTCCATGATGGCGCGGCGGCGGGCGAAGGACTCGTCTATCATGTGCCTGGGGAACGAGATGTGCATGAAGGAGGTGGCGCCGAGCTCCTTGGCGGTCCACGGGATGAGGTAGCCCCTGGAGATGAAGTCCGTGTTGACCGTGAGATCCGCGGCCCGCGAGATGAGCGCCGCGTCCTCGTGGGACTCGGCCGCGTAAAGGAGGATGTCCGGTCGGCGGGAGCGGATCTCCATGAAGGCGTCCGCGGTGCCCGGCACCCCCTCGAAGACGATGATGGCCTTGATGAGGGGATCGTCCGTCATGGAGACGATGATCCGTTTCGTCTCGTCCAGCTCGGCCAGGAAGTTGTCCGGGTACAGGACGTGCCGGATCATGCCGCCCTGGTCGGCCACGCCGAACTCGTCCAGGATTTCACGCACCCCGGCCATGGTGTCGGAGCCCTGGTGGCTGCTCTGGGTGACGAGCCCTATGTGGAAGGGGCCGTCGGTCGGGCCGGGCCAGGGTGCGGCGGGCGGCTGCGCGACCGCCGGGGAGGCGGGGGAGCCTTCCCCAGGATGGGGGGATGAGGCGGGCGAAGGCTGTCCCGGCGACCGGGCGCCGGAACCGGAAGTCGCGATCTGGGCGGCCGGAAGGGAGGACGGGGCCGGGGCCGACGGCTTCAGCACGAAATAAAGAGCGGCGAGGATCCCGATGGCCAGGACGGCGGCTATGGCCGTCTTTTTCCGCAGGCTGAGAGCAGACAGGGCTGTCATGGGGGTCACTCTCTGAGGGCTGGCTTCGGGGCAGGGCCAGGGGAATGGAAGGGAACTCAGAAGAGAGCGGGGAGCGGCTCCCTGAACAAGCGAGGTATAACGAGACGTATCAGTTCACGGCATGGGGGGTCTGGAGTTCCGGGAACGAATCGGCCGGCTCGAAAACAAGTGTTGCGAAGAGTCCGTATTTTACAGGCAAGAATGATATTTATCAGCAACTATAAACATGCATATACTTAAAATATAATATTGGTGCTTATAAGCATGTTGTTTGTATTTCCTGGTTCGTGGAGGAGGAGCGCGGCTTCATCGCGGGAGGGCAGGACAGGTTCCGCGGTCGGGTTTCCGGGCGGCGCGGCAAGTAACGGGGAATCAGACATCGGCTCGGCATCGGTACCAGTTCCGGTTCGGACGGAGTAAAAAAAACCGTGCCTTCCCGAAGGACGGCGCGGGCGGATTCGGATCCGAAAGGTTTCGAAGCCAGTTGACACTACCTCCCCCTTAGATAAAGGCAAAAAACATGCCAAAAATGACGAACGCTGATGTCAGGAACGCGAATGCCAGGGACGTGGCCCGCCGCCGCCGCGTTCAGCGCAAAGAAGAGATCGGCCGGAACGGGACGAAATTTGTCAGGCATATGTAATCCAGTAAGGGTTTCAAGGTCGCGGAAGCCAACCGGCCCGGTTGGCTTCGCGGTCGCGCCGCTTCCGTATCTGTAAAGTCTGCCGATTCATAATTATAGTATGGGGAATCACATGTGTCAACGGAGGCAAGGGCAGGAGGCAAGGCGCGGACGCATTCCGGCGTTCCGTCTCGAGCCAAGGAGGTTCGCGGCTCGGACCCTGCCCAGGCGGGCGCCAGGGACGCCGCGGTTCGCGTAACCTTCAGCGAACCGCGACCGGCACGGCGCGGCACGCTTCGCGTCACTCGGCGAAGCGGTGGCGGACCCTGGAGAACACCTCCACCAGGGCGGGGTCAAAGTGGGCGCCGGAATCCCTGAGGATTATCCCCGTCGCCTTGTCCGGCGGGATGGCCTCCTTGTAGGGCCTTTTCGAGACGAGGGCATCGTAGACATCGCAGATGGCCATCATCCTGCCCTGGAGGGGGATGCCCTCCGCGGACAGGCCTTCCGGATAGCCGGACCCGTCCCACCTTTCGTGGTGGGACGCGGCGAAATGCCGAGCGTGCCGGATGAACTGGGAGTCCTGCTCGGGCAAGGCCGCGCTTATCCTGTCGAGGACCGCAGATCCGAATGTCGTGTGGCGCTTCATCTCCTCGAACTCGCCCCTGTCCAGCTTCCCGGGCTTCGCGAGGATGGCGTCGCTCACGGAGATCTTGCCCACGTCGTGGAGCACGGAGGAGTGGACGACCGCGTCGCGGTCCCAGTCGCGGATCTCGCCCCGGTATGTCCCCGTCTCTCGCATGCCGTCCAGGAGGAGCCTCATCCGCCTCACCGTGCGGCCCGCGCCGCCGCCGACGGCGCTGCGGCTCTCCACCAGGTCCACCACCATGCCGAAGACGGCGCCCTGGAGGCGCAGGACCTTGCTGGTCTCCGCGGCCACCATGTCCTTGAGGTTCCGGCTGAAGCGCGCGAGATCCCGGCTCTGGGCCTCCAGCTTCAGCCGCTGGTTCCGGATGGTGAGGTGAATCCCCACGCGCGCCTTCAAGAGCTCCGGCTCGAAGGGCTTGGAGATGTAGTCCACCGCGCCCAGCCTGAGCCCCATCGCCTCTGAGGCGACGTCCTTCCTCCCGGTGAGGAAGATGACCGGCGTGTCCGCGGTCAGCGGATCCGCCTTCAGGGCCTTCAGGGCCGCGAATCCGTCAGTACCCGGCATGTTTATGTCCAGGAGGATCAGATGCGGCCTGGCCGTCCCCAAAAGCTCGAACATCTGCTCCGGGGAGGTCACGGTGAAGACGTCCCCCGCGTCGGAGAGCGCCGCCTTGGCGAGCCTCAGGTTGGACGCGACGTCGTCGACCACCATGATCCTCGCCCCGATAAGCGAAGCAGTCACCTTCCACCCCTTCCCGCCGACGGGCCCGCGGCCCCTCCCTGGCCGGGGATCCCGTCCAGGAGGCTCGTAGCGCCCTTGAAGTCTGACGCCAGCATGAGATCCGAGACCCTGTCCAGGACCCCCTTCGCGAAGCCCCCTCCCGACCCGGATAGCCGGATGATGATCCTGTCGGCGTCCCAGACCCTGCCTTCCGAGACGGCGCTCCTGAGCTCCCTGAAATCGTCCGTGCCGATGAAGGCAGGGAGGGGCGGCGCACCGTCCCCGGCACCCCTGACGGCACCCGCGCCTTTCTGGGGGCCCCTGAGGGCGCCCGCTATGCGGGCCCTTAGATCCCTTATGGCGCCGTCGAAGGCCGCGAGCCTCCCGTCCCCGACCGGGCCCGGGTCGCCCTCGCGGGCGGCGGTCTCCAGGGCCAGAGCCTCGGACGCCAGGGCGTGGGCCCCGATGCCTGCCAAGGCGCCCTTCATGGCGTGCGCCCGGGCCTTGAGGAGCCCCAGCATGCCCAGGGCATCGCCGCTCTCCCTGGACTCAGAGTAGCGCAGATAATCGGCCGCGTCGTCCAGGAAGACGTCCAGGACCCTCAGATAGGCCTTGGGCGATCCTCCGAGGCGCGACATTCCCGCGTCCGGATCGAAGCCGTCGAGCCCGTACAGGGCATCGGGAAGGGGGCGTCCGCTGCTGACCGCAGTACCGCCGTTCCCGGATGTCCAGCCTGCCGTGCCCGCCGCGCCCTGCGGGCCGGACGGTCGATATGCCCGCAAGGCGGCGGCCGCCGTCATCCGGGAGTTCCCCTCCGCGGGGATCCTCTTTTCCTTGGGCACCCACTTCTCAAGCATCTCGCAGATCTCGCGGGAGTTCACGGGCTTGGAGAGGTAGTCTGAAAACCCCAGCGAGATGAGCGCCTCGCGGGCGCCGGAGACCGCGTTGGCGGTGAAGGCTATGATGGGGGCGGTGCGGTAGTGGTCGTCCAGCTCACGCACGAGCTTCATGACGGCGTAGCCGTCGAGCCCGGGCATCATCTGGTCCACCAGGAGCAGGTCGAAGCGCGAGCGCCCGGCCTCCTCGATGGCCTCCTCCCCGTCGGAGCAGGAGACCACGCGGAGGCCGTAAGGGGCCAGGAGGCCTTCGGCCACCACCAGGTTGGTCCGGATGTCGTCCACGACCAGGACCGAGCAGGAGGGGGCTAGGAACGGCGGCGCGAAGGCCCTGCCCGAGGCGTCGGCGGGCGCCGAGCCGGAGAGGGCGTCCCCTATCGGGGAGAAATCGTAGGCGTCCTGGACGAAGGTGGCGGTGAAGGCCGACCCCTTCCCGAAGACGGACTCCACGGTGATGTCCCCGTCCATCATCCGGCAGATGCTCTTGGCGATCGACAGCCCCAGTCCCGTGCCCTCGACGTGGTTCCCGCGCCTCAGGTCCTCCACCCTCACGAAATCCGCGAAGAGCTTCTCCAGATCCTCGGGCCTGATGCCCTCGCCGGTGTCCTCCACGGTGAACACGAGGAGCACCTGCCGGATGTTTAGCCGGTCCCAGGCGCAGGTGAGCTTCACGGCGCCTTGGGGCGTGTACTTCACGGCGTTGGACATGAGGTTCAGGAGCACCTGCTGGACATTCAAGGGATCGCCCACGAGCCCCTTCGGTATCGTGGGATCCACCTGGCTTTCCATGGCGAGCCCCTTCTCCATGGCGCGCACGCCGGAGACGGCCAGGACGTCCGCGATGAGGCTACCGGGATCGTAGCGCTCCGAGGCCAGGCGGAACTTCCCGGACTCGATCTTCGAGAGGTCCAGGATGTCGTTTATTATGCCCAGGAGGCTGCCCCCGGCCTTGCGGATGTCGGAGAGGTAGCCCAGCGCCTTGGGCGTCCCGTAGTCCCGCTCGGCCAGCTCCGAAAGGCCGATGATGGCGTTCATCGGGGTGCGGATCTCGTGGCTCATGCGGGCCAGGAACGAGGACTTGAGCCGGCTCTCCTCCTCTGAGCGGGTCTTGGCGATGTTCAGGCGGAGGAGGACCACGGTCAGCACCGCCGCGAGGGTGAGGCTGATGGCGAGTATCGCGGGGAGCAGGGCGTTGGCCTCGCCGTAATAGAAGGCCTCGGGCGCCGCGACGCCCAGATGCCAGCCGTTCTCCATGTCGGAGAGGAAGACTATGTGCCTCTCGCCGCTGATGTCGAAGCGCTCGACGCTTATCGCGCCGGCTGGCTCGGCCCCCACCCTTTCCACGACCTCCGCGAATCCCGGCACCTCGGAAAGCGGTTTCCCGACCCGCTCCGGATCCGGGTAGGCCAGAAGGTTCCAGGAGTCGTCCGCGAGGAAGCCGAAGCCCGATTCGCCGACCTTGAGCCGCGCCACCTGATCCACGATGGGTGCTATCAGGTAGTCCACCGCCATGACGCCCCGGCTCTCGTTCCGGCCGTCGTAGACCACGATCGAGATGGTCGCGACCGCGCGCCCGATGCGGGGATCGAATGCCGGCTCCGTGTGATGGAAGCCGCGCGTCACGAGCGCCCCCCGGAACCACGGGGCGGTCTTGGGGTTGAAGAACGCCCCCGGCACGAGTCCCGTGCCGTCGATGAAGCTGCCGTCGAGGAAGCCGTAGACCGAGCGGAAGACCCCGGCGATGTCCTTCTGGCCCGAGAATCCTTCCGTGAGGGCGCGCAGGATGCCGAGCATCTCCTGGGGGGTGGCGTCCCGGTCCAGCAGGAGGCCCATGACGGAGGCGGCGTGCGCCAGCGCGTCCTCGTTGGCCTGCACGAGCGACCGGAGCGACTCCTGGTACACCATGAGCTCGCTCCGGCTGTGAAGGTCTATCTGGCGGCGCATGACCGAGCTCACGTAGACGTAGCTCGCGACCGTGGTCGCGAGGAACGCCGACAGGACCAGAAGCACGAGCTTCCAGCCGATCCTTACGGCCGCGGCGGCGTTCACGCCTGGGCTCCGCCGCCGCGGCCCGCTTCCGTCATGGCCTTCCGAGGTCCCGAGGTCATTCGGCTGGGACCTGCACGCTGAAGTACTCGGCGGGCACGTCCACCTTGGTGGTGGCTATGTAGCCTTTGCCGAAGACGTAGGTGTCCTGGTAGACCATGAGGTAGTTGCGCAGGAGCCTGCCGGTCGCGGGATCGTTCAGGAAGCTCCCCGCCCAGTGGGCGCCGGGCGAGAAGAGCCCCAGGCACTCGATTATCGCGTCCACGTCGTTCACGTCGGCCCTGCCTTCCCCCAGGAGCTTGCCGAACTCGGCAAGGCCGGCCGACTGGGTGAAGCCCAGCGGGTAGGCCCAGGTGCCCAGCCTGCCCGAGGCGCCCCTGGCCTCCACCGCGTCCTCGACCGCCTTCAGGAGTTCCGGCCACTTGCCCAGCAGCGGGGTGACGTCCAGATCCAGGGCCTCGGGGAAGCCTATCACGGTGGAAGGGATGTCGGCCTCGATGAAGTACCCGCTCAGGTCCGCGATGCCCGCTATGAGCGGCTCCACGTGGGCGTCGTTCGTCGAGAAGAAGGCGGTGTCCCTGCCGTACTTCTCGAGCCACAGGGGGACCCGTTCGGCGATGTAGGCCCGTGCGCCGTCCACGCCGTCGGGCCCCAGGGGATCCGGCGCGGTCTCCATATGGAAATCCAGGCCCAGCTCCCGCGAGGCCTTCTCCATCACCGCCGCCCGCTGCCTCAGCATGGGGTAGGACATGTGCCTGGGGAACGAGAGGTGGACCAGCGCCTTGGCGCCGAGGTCCCGCGCGGAATACGGGATCAGGTAGCCGCGGGCGATGTAGTCGCCCGCCACCACCAGGTCGGCGGTGAGCGAGATTTCCTCGGGCTCCTCGTGGGGTTCCCCGGACAGGCAGAAGACGTCCGGGCGGCGAGCCTTGAGCCTCCTGAAGCCCTCAGCGGTGCCGGGGATGGCCTGGTTCACCACGACCACGCGCACCGTCGGGTCCTCGGCCAGGCCTTCGAGGAGCGCGGACATGTCGTCCGGCTCGTTCAGGTACTCGTCGGGATAGATCACGTGGCGGACGAGCCCCCCCTCCTCGGCGTCGCCGTAGCGGCGGATCATCTCCTCGGCGCCTAGGGGGTCGTCGGAGCCCTGCTCGAAGGAGCCCGTGACGATGGCGATGCTGAAGTCCCACTGCGGCCCCGAGGCCACGCCCGGCACGGCGCCTCTGTACTTGTCGGGCACCTCGATCTGCGCCGTGCCGCTGTAGCCCTTCCCGAACACGTAGTTGTCCTCGTAGACCAGGAGGATGTTCGGGTACGCGCGGCCAGAGGCGTCGACCAGGGGAGCGCCGTTCCAGCGGACCCCTGGCGTGGACATGCCGTAGCAGTCCAACAGCTCCTTGGCGCCTCGCGGGTCCACCGTGCCGGAGGCGGCCAGCACCGCGAAGCGGACGAGCGCGGTCAGGTGGGAGACCGTGATCGATGCGGTCCAGGTGCCCAGGCGGCCCGAGCCCCCGGCGGAGACCACCGCCTCCTCGACCTTTGCCGCTATTTCCGGCCAGCCGCCTACGAGCGATTCCGGATCAAGCCCCAGGGCGGCGGGGTAGCCCAGGAGCGGCGAGGGCTCTTCCGCCTCGGGGAAGAGGCCGCCGTGCTCGACGATGCCCTTGATGAGCGGCGCTGTATGGGCGTTGTTGGTGGCGAAGAACGCCGTTTTGGTCCCGTAGCGCTCCAGCCATAGGGGCACGTTCTCGGCGATGTAGGCCTGGGCAGCGGGCACGCCGCCCTCGCCCTGGGGGTCAGGGGCCTCCTGGTAGACGAAGCGGAGCCCCAGGTCCCGGCAGGCCTCCTCCATGATGGCGCGGCGGCGGGCGTAGGACTCGTTCACCATGTGCCGGGGGAAGGTGATGTGCATGAAGGCGGTGGCGCCGAGCTCCTTGGCGGTCCACGGGACAAGGTAGCCACGGGAGATGAAGTCGGTGCTGACCGCGAGATCCGCGGTGCGCGAAATGAGCGCCGCGTCCTCGTGGGACTCGGCGACGTAAAGGAGGATGTCCGGCCGGCGGGCCCGGATCTCCCTGAAGGCCTCCGCGGTGCCCGGCACCCCCTCGAACATGACGATGGCCTTCACGAGGGGATCGTCAGCCATGGCGGTTATGATCCTCTTCGTCTCGTCCAGCTCGGCCAGGAAGTTGTCCGGGACGAAGGCATGCCGGATCATGCCGCCCTGATCGGCCACGCCGAACTCGTCCAGGATCTCCTTCACCCCGATCAGCGTGTCGGAGCCCTGGTTGCCGCTCTGGGTCACGAGCCCGATGTGAATGGGGCTCGCGGACCGGCCGGCGGTCGCGTCCGGAGGCGCGGCGCCCAGCCCGGAGGCCGGGGAGGGAGCCGTCGGAGGCGAGCCGGAGGGCCTCAGGGCCGCGTAGCCCGCGGCTATCGCCAGGACGGCCAGGACGGCCGCGATCGCAGCGGCCTTCTTGCGGGGGCGGGGTGCCTGCTGGTCGGGCATGGTAAGGCTCTCCTTGGGGCGTGGGCCACGGGAATCGGGAGGGGGGCGGACGAAGGGCCAGGGGGGAGGCTTCTCCTGCCCGGATCCCCGGATTAGGCCCGCCGGGGGAAAACGGGTTAAGGGGCAACAGGCGGCGCATGTCCGCCGCCAGGAGGGGAAGGGCAGGGGGGGCCGCGTCAGCCCCGGGCCCGGCTTCGGTGCCGGGCCCTGGCGGGCGGGATCGCGGAACGGCATCGGACTCGGCCTCGATCCCCCGTTCCCGTCGGGCGGGACGGAAGACGGGTGAGAGGCGGGAAAGCCCGTGGCCCTCCGCCCGACAGTCGCGGCACGTCTGCCGCGAGGCGAGGGCGGCGCGGCCCGGAGTGCCGCCGCGGTCTTTTGCCGTTAGCGATTTTTTAAATCTAAACGCGATTTATGTCAACACTTTTAGACAATCGGCTAGCGAGGACAGGCCTAAACCAGAACCTGAACCAGGGTTGGGGGCGTCAGGACCGGACGCCGGTCTGAATCGGGTCCGATGCGGCATCGAATAGGGTCGAAGGTCGGCTGACATGCCAAAGTTGATTATTAACATCCCGGCGCATGAAACCATCGAAACCATCTCAATATGGTGGGGGCTCAAGGCGATGATGCTAAAAAAAAACGCTTCATGATAAACGGGCGGGGAAAGGCGGAAACCGGACGGAGGTCGGCGCACGGGCTGGACGGGTTTCACGGCATGGGAGCAACGTCAAGGCGTGCCGGTGAACGGCGTCCGGTCAGGGGCGACAAGTCTGTGGAGGACTAATAACTTGTGTCGGCTGAAGAGTTGGCGGGACGGGCTTCGAAGTAAGGTGTCCGCGAGGCATTTCGACGCCGTTGCCGTTCATCGGTCGGCAGGAAGCGCTCTGGCGAGGGAATCGCCGTTGAAGCGGGTTGCGATCCGAAGGTCGGGATCGCAGGGAATGGTCGAAAGTAGCGGCGGACTTGACGCGCCGCTTCCGGGCCCGGACTAAGCAGGCGACAAGGGCGGTAAAAGCAGGCCGGCCGGGAACGGCCGAAGCCCCGAGCCGGAAGGTGCTGAGGACAGGCATGGAACGGGCAGTCGCGCCGGTAAGTCAGGCGATCGCCAAGAACAAGCACGGACACTGATTAGTTAACATCACAAAAATTATCGGACATGGTTTGTGGCTCTACACTTATAAGTTAGGCCTTCGGAAGCGGGCCTGCGACAGGTCTTGAGGGCATGCGTAACGGTCACGGCGGTGCCCCTCTTGGGAGGGCGATTGCCTCCGGGCCGCCAGGGCGGCCGGTCAGGCGATAACTCAAGGTCGTCAACTGCTTTCTTGCCGTTATGGGAAGACATTTCGATATGCCGTGAGCCCTGTCATGCCTGGATAAGACCTGGCATAACCGTCTAGTCTCTTGTAATTCGATCGTCATGTGAAATCTATCAGCGAGACCGATATCGCTGCAGGCTAAGCGCCGGAAGACCCTAATCAGCCCTCCTGGAACGTACCGCCCGCGCCCTGGGTGGTCGCCCCTGGAGGAGGGCGATAGTGTCGTCCATGAAATGGATGGACTTATCATGAAGGCAGATGTCATGCTCTTGCTGTTGCCCGACAGGGACTTTTGCCGACATCAGCCACGCTGGCGACGAAAAGGCGGTAGCAAGGAAGCATCAAAGCCTGGAAGGCAACATTCGAAGAAATGGTTGTTCTTGTCAGTGGGGATGCACCGGGTGGTGTGCGAATCGCTGATCGAGTCCTTTCGGAGGTAGATAGCAAAAGCTTCTGCCGAATCGCTCATCATGGAAGCATAAGCATGGGTTGAGTCAAAGTTGTGGCTGAATATCACAATGGCCACGTTCGGTTTGATCAGGGGGCGGACCGCAGGGTCGTACTCACGTCATCGAGCTGAATATGGCAAAAGATGGCAAGGGCGTGGCAAAAAATGAACCATGGTCTGAACGGAGCAGATTCGAAAAACCCGATCTTCGGCCATTCAACAAATTCTTTAGGGCATGATTGCCATTGGCAGGGAGGATAAGGAGAATTGCTGCCTGACGTTTCGTTATGACGGAGTTGAGATGGGTGTCAAGATCTGACCGTCAGAATGGCCAACATCGGACGCAAAGGCGTCATGGCCAAGGCTGATATCGGAACATGTTGCCTGAGCTGATTCGCTGGTTGAGGCTCGGGACCCGCAGGCAGGAGCTGAATATCTTGAATGTTGTGGTTCCGGACTGGCCGGGTCCTGGTCCGGATGTCCCGGAGCCTGGCCTTGTCAGTGATAGGCTTTGCATCGAGACGTATGGGGAGTGAGAAGTGGCTCAGAGGTAGACGTTTCTGGTTTTATGGGCTGAGGAGGGACCCGAAATCTTAGTACTCCTGAGATTATTTCCGGTTCTAACAATATTCCTTATACAGTTCTGGGATTTCATGCTCGTTAGCGAGAGCGGATGTCAGATGTCTATGCATGCACATACGATAATATCATATGCTTTTGCCTTCATTTTTTAAGACTCTTGCTACCTCTGACAATTTGAGTTTTAAAGTCCTGGAAATTTCATGGACACTCTTCTTATCGTTATGCATGGACAAGATAGCACTGGTTTTCAAATCATCCAACTCCGCATTCAAGGAAGCTATCTCCGTATCAAATGATTTTATTGCCTCAACTAGGGACTTATTCGATTCCTCCAGTGATTTAACCTTCTCTTTCAAGGACTTGTTCGACTCCTCCAGGGACTTGTTCGACTCCTCCAGGGACTTGTTCGACTCCTGGAGAAAAGAAAATTTGCCGCCTAACATGATGTCGGCCAACTTAATGATGTTGTCCTCAGGTTTTATGCCCATTTTCTAAACATCTCCATAATCATTATCGAGCGTATCTTCTGTGACGATGTTGCCCCTTGTCATGACGGAGTAAATCATAGTCCCAAAAATTTGCATATCACCAATCTTTCCGATAGGATACGCTCCAGATTATTATATTCCCCGGTCAACCCCCAGGGCTCGCCTTTGAAACGCTCGAGAGGAGCAAGATACAGCTGGCAGGAAGTATAGGGAGAATTGTTGCCTGACGTTTCTTTATGGCGGAGTTGAGATGGGCGTCAAGCTCGGACCGCTATAAGGGCCAGTCCCGGACGCAAAGGCGTCAGGGCGGTCATCTGAACATGTTGCCTGAGTTGATTCGCTGGTTGAGGCTTGGGACCCGCAGGTAGGAGCGGAATATCTTGGACGTTACGGTTCCGGACTGGCCGGGTCCCTGGTCCGGATGACCCGGAGCCAGGCCTTGTCAGTGATAGGCTATTCATCGAGACGTAGGGGCAGTGAAGTGGCTCAGAGGTAGACGCTTCTGGCTTTTGCGGGCGGATGAGGTACTCGGAATTTTTACACTCCTAAGATAATTTCCAGTTATTAAAATATTCCTGATACAGTTCTGGGATCTCATACACATTGCCGAGAGCGGATGTCAGATGTCTGTGCATGCACATACGATGATATCATATGCTTTTGCCTTCATTTCTCAAGACTCTTGCAACTTCTGACAATTTGAGTTTCAGAGTCCTGGAAATTTCATGAACACTCTTCTTATCATTATGCATGGACACGATAGCACTGGTTTTTAAATCATCCAACTCCGCATTCAAGGAAGCTATCTCCGTACCAAATGATTCTGTTGCCTCAACTAGGGACTTGTTCGATTCCTCCAGTGATTTAGCCTTCTCCTCCAGGGTCTTGTATGACTCCTCCATGGTCTTGTATGACTCCTCCATGGTCTTGTTCGACTCCTGGAGAAAAGAAAATTTGCCACCTAACATGATGTCAGCCAACTTAACGATGTTGTCATCTGGTTTTATACCCATTTTTCTAAACACCTCCATATCATAATCTAGCGTATCATCTGTGACGATGTTGCCCCGCGTCATGACGGAGTAAATCATAGTCCCAAAAATTACCATATCACCAGTCTTTTCCGATAGGATACGCCCCAGATTGAGATATTCCCCGGTCAGCTCCCAGGGCTCGCCTTTGATGTGCCCGAGAGGAGCAAGAAAAAGTTCGGTGAGTTTGAGCGGCGGTGGGAGAGGAAAGTCGCCGCCGTCCTTTTCCCACTTCGTGATGTCGTCCTTTAGTTCTTTGACAAGCTTAGCCATATCGATAAGCTTATCCAGAAAAATTTGGTTGACCGTGAGTTGCAGGTAACCATCGCCTTGGTGATTTGCATCGTTAAGTGTTTTTCGAGGCGGTTTCTCTATACCACCGAAATAGATGACAGTGATCGAGACGGGCACGATTTTTTCTTTTGTCGAGAATTTCAACACCGCCAGTGAGGTATAGTCAAGATATCTGAGGATTTCGTAGTCATTCGCGGTTGACTGAAACTCAAAAATGTGTATGGAGCCATCGGCCATCTGAAGCATAATGTCGGGGCGTCGTAACTCCATTTGCGGTCTGAGAATTTCCGTGTTGAGCTCTACAGCACTTTCTGCGATATCGGAACTGATGCCTAAAATCTGTAACATGGGGCCGCGAAACTTATCCATCAGAAATTTCTGTAACATATCTTTGCTATGTGTGGGCGATCCGGCAACCGTAGATTCGGAGCGCCTGTCGCCACCCTTGTCCTTGTCCTTGTCCTTGTCCTTGTCGTCTGGCCAGCCATTCCGGCAGGGACAGAACGTCAGCCCAAGACTTATGAACAGAATTGCTAAAAGTTCAATCATAAAAAAACCGATGACTTGCCTTTTGGTATGGTCCGTGGGTGGGCCAGAATAGAGTTCCGTTTCCAGTAACAGGACGTGGGGAATACAGTCCGCCTGTTCATTTCAATATAAACTGTTGAGTTCTGGCCGTCAATATCTTTTTTGAAATCTTCAACAATCAAGCTTACCGGTTTTGCCATCACCAAGCTCACCGTATCGCCCCCGATGCTCGCGCCATACGTTTTGCCAGGCAACTACGCTCGTCTTAACTACTGTGAAGCCACGGGCATGGGCGCTCATCATCAAGACGGGTCCGGCCGATGCCTGTCCCTCGTTAGAATCCAACGTTTTGTGCTGAGGCAAAGCTGGTACCTACGGGTCAACCTAGGAGCCTGTTGAATAAAGGGTTTTGAGGAAGGATACGAGGATGGATGTTGTAGACGAGAAGCGGCGCACCCACAACCAATAGCGGCGTGGCAATGCAATTGTTAATTATGCAACAGGCTCCTAGGGGAGCAATATTCGGACCCATGACCTTAACCTGGAAGGTGTTAGATCATCCTCTGACAACTACCTTGGCTACTCTTTGGCCGCTGAGTATGCATTATAACCCAAAAAGACGATTTAGGCGTCCTCCCCTTGATTTGGACAATTCACTTACGAAATCGGCATGGTTAACCAACACAAGTTGTTGTTACCTTGTCGGTTCAACCACTTCATTTTGATCATGTTCGTACTTACCGCACGGTTCTTCATCTAACGCGGTTTTTCCCGGCGGCCTGAGAGGCCTTGGAGTTCGAGCAGGGAAGGATGGCGCACCGGGAGGCAAGCCTTGAGATCGAAGTCGGCGGAAAGGCTCCGGACAAAGCCTGAGAGGCTGAGAGAGGCCCGTGAGGCCATGAAAGGGACTCGGAGCCTTGGTGAAGTGGGCCGCCCCTGGGACGCCCGGTTCCGAGACGATATCTAGTTTACATAATGCCCGTTATCGGACATTATTATATCCTCAAACCGGCCAGTGACAAGGCTTTCAGCCCCCAATCCCTTGACGGACATTATGGGGGCAAATTACCGTCCCCAGGCCAGACGGACCTGTCCGCCGTCTCCAGGGTTCATGGTCGGAGGCACTGACTGGATCTCTGATGGCGGTAGCTCCGGTGGCCTTGGCCCCTATGGCGGCAGACCGTACAATCCCTACCCAGCAAGTGTTTACGGAGGAGCCTGATGTCGCGGCCGCCTGTGCAACGCTCTCATCCTAAGCTTGTTCTCCTCGTTCCGTTCCTCCGCATCCAGCTTTGGTCGATGTCGTCTCTAAAGGTCATTTCGCGGGCATGAGGCCCGCGCAGTGACAGGCCAGGAATGCTTGTCCGCCCACAGGCCAGGAAAACTTGTCCGTTGGATCTCCGCCGTAGGAGATGATGGGCTTTGGTTTGCATGGCGAAGACATGGGAACCGGGAGTTTTGGCGCTTTCCCGGCAAATCTTGGACTGACTGATACGGCGAGTTCAGAGCCGGAATTATGGACATATGTTTATGATTTTCCTGACGTTTTCCAATCCTAATTCCATCATGGAAAAATTTTTATATCGCAGAAAATTTGTCAGAAAATCTTACAGGCAATCTTCATCACCGTTTTCGGAACTTGTATCGGCGCCCAATGTCTAGGCAAGGAAAGTTAAGGAATACCAGTAAAGAGATGTACGGTAACAGTTCGCGTCTTGTCGTGCCATACGGGAACATGGGTATGGGAATGGTATGTCCAAGATTCACGTATCGGTTCTAATTTATGTTGCGGTAGACTGGGCTTTCGAGGGGGCTCCCCTCCCCTACCTTTTTCTAGGCATTCGGCCCCCGTACGCGTTGCCGTTTATCATACAGTTAGGCGAAGAGCCAGCAAAGGAATAACCTATGGAGTTTGGGGAATATCGGCTAACTGGGTATGCCTTGTCAGGATAATATCACGGCATCATGAGTACGGCCATTCTTTGTGTGCATCTGTTTGGGTTCTAATGCGATAAGGTTCGGCAAGGGTCATACACGCACAAACAACCGGTTATCCGGATAAGCCTCCGATAACGGGAAAACAGTACGCTAAATGCAAAAGCGAATACCAACCACATAACACTTGCGTTGCTCCTGGTTAGCGGAACCAGGAAGTCAAAGGTGGCTCGGTCTCGGATGAAGACTTGTGATAAGAATGCAGTAGCGCCATACTAAAAAAGTTGTTCCATAGGACATATGCTCATGTACTTTGATGGCTGTCATCTGACTGTAATTCGAAAATGCGCGCTGCCACCTCATTCCTTCCCCTGACCGCCAGAGCGATACACATTATATTGCGGGCAGTCAGTCGAAAGAGTCCTGTGTAGTCCTTTTCCCTTATCGCTTTTTCGGCTTCTTCAAGGGCCTTGGCGAGTTCTTTTGCTGATAAGGATTCGTCATTTTGTCCGAATACTTCAGCCGGGCAGTATTTAAGCTCAAGCACCATGCGGACCCTGTTGTGGAGGAATATGGACATGTCCGGACGACCGTGAGCTCCAGGCACCTCGCTAAAGACTTCAAGTCCGGCAGCAAGGAAAGCCGCTTGTATCGTTGAATGGTAATGTTTTTCTGATGGAACGTGCTGGAAAGCCGAGATAGCTGATAGCAGTTTTCTCAAGATTTCAGCCAGTGTTTGTGAGTCTTGATTTCTTAAGGCATTCTTTAGATCTTTAGCGAAATTGTAGAAATCTTCGTCCAACAGGTCGAAAGCACCTTGAAAAAGAGAAGATTTGTAATGTAGTTTAATTTCTCTGTTTGGGGTTTTGAAGGTATACCCCACATCATGATTGGCTTCTCCATCCTTGGCCGCATCAGGAGTAGCCATGCGTATTCGATTATCGATAGTCAAATAACCGTTGTGGTAAAGAACTGGAATGGCGTCAAGTCTGCCCAGTTCAACAGTGTCTAAACTCTTGGCAAAGAAGCCATCCAGACTAGGTTGGATGAACTCTAGCGGTCTTTCCCTCACTAGAGACGACAGCAGGGAAGTTTGTCCTGACTGAGGCCAATAGGCTTTTAATTCCTTATCATCGAAAAAATTGAGTATCGAGTAAGGATTAAGGACATGTTGTGGCCCCTGCCAGTTGTATCCATCGTACCAGTCCATGATCGCCGTTACCAAATCGTCTATGCCAGCGTCAGGCCCTATGTCTCCAATGGTTTTGAGACGATTACGAGTCCCTTTGAAACGATTCTTAAAAAGTTTTGTGAATTCGGAGATAGTGAAACCGCAAATCCCTGCGAATTTTGGTTTAAGCGAGATATTTTTGAAGTTGTTTGCTCCTGATCCCATAGCTGTCAAAGAAAAACTGGTTACACCAGTGGCGAAGGCGAAATGTATATGTGCATTTTGTCTTTTCAGTGTCTTGAAAAAACCACGAAGGATGTTTAGGTTGTCTGTGGCAAGTTTACGGTCTGTAATAAAAGAGGATATCGGGTCATCGTACTCGTCGACCAAGACAACTACGCCAGTTGCGTGTTTTTTATGGATACCCTTGAGAAGATCCCCCAACATATCATCATATGAATTTGATGACAAACTGATTTTTTCAATTTCAGCCGCCTCTCTCAAGTCATTTTCGAGTTTGCCCTCGAAGTCTTCCCTGGTGGAAATTTTTGAGTATGACATGTTGAATCTTAAGACAGGGTGCTTTTCGAACGCGTATTTCTGTTTGGTATCGATCCACAGGCCTTTGAAAAGTTCTCGGTTGCCCGTAAACAGTTCCTCGATAGTGTCGATTAAGAGCGTCTTTCCGAACCGCCTGGGCCTGGCTAAAAAGCAATTTTTGTAATTATTGATCATTCTATAGATATATTTTGTCTTGTCGGCGTAGAGACAGTTCTGTTGAATAATTTCTCGAAAGGTCAAATCGGATACCGGCAATTTTTTCGGTGCCATGATTCCTCCATGACGCTCTCATCTCTGGCAAGAAGAGATATCTCATTTCAGACGTTGTCATGAAAGCAGGGGCGCTATAACGCCATAAGTTGTTGATCTTTGCTAAGACAATAATACCCGATGACGGCCTGGACGACCGCCCAGACCCGATCCGACCATCGGTGCTGGATTTTTGGGTCTTAAGAATCGGGCAGTCAGGTCCGGTTGGTAGTTTTTAGCATGAGTAGGCATGTATAGTCTGGGACTAATCAACCAGATGAACTATTATAGCATAAAACGAGTTCAGTGCAAATCTTTCCGCCCATGGTTCTTGTTCAGATGCCAAAGGTGAGCAATTATGTTGTATGTTGAGCAAGGGAACTCAAGCTTTTCTGTGCCCTGTGAGCACGGATCAGGAGCCAAGGGTACTCAATATATGAGCCAGGAGAAGCCTCAAGCCAGGTGTCGAAGGCACTCAATCCCTAAGCACGAGGCTCTCTATCCAGGAGCCCAGGAAGTACAGGCCAGGAGTTGGCAGACCTCAATCCAAAAGACCGGGGAACTCTGACCATGAGTCGAGGACCTCATGACAGGATCTCGGCCCATAAGTCCGTGGGAGCTCAGTACAGGTTGTTGGAGAAATTTTGAGTGATACTCTCATATAAGGTATGGATACTATCAAATCAAATAAAGGCAGTTCTGTCAGCCGATTATCACCCGCTCTTGAACCACAGCTGTCCAAGATAACCCGGAATGGGGGGGACCGACCTCCGGAACCCAAGGAAAACACTACCCCCTCATCGCAAAAAAAATCGGCGATACCGAAAACACACACCCCCGCCCGGTCCGGCCTGAAAATCACACCGCATAAAGCGGGGGTGATGCCCAAGATATCCACTGACCTGACAGCTGTTCCGGCCTGGCGGCACTTGGCATTTATCAATGCTACATAAGGGTTTCAGGGGTCCATTGTCTTCTCGGCTCCTGCGGCGCCTTGCCGCATTTGCCGTCCGCTGTCCGTCCGCTCGCCGCGGTCAAACCGCCTCCTTCGGTACCGCACCGCATATGGTTGGCGCCACCACCAGGCTCATTCCTGCTGGCGTTGGCACCAATCAAACAGCGAGCTGGTACAGGGCCAGTCCGGTGGCGGGGCGGCAGTCTGCCTTCCAAATGTTTCATCAGGAGAATGAGGTCGTAGTGGCAACGCAGGTGCAGGCGGGTCTGGACTATTACATCGGCCAGGCCCATGTGGAAGATGGTGGACTTCGCCGTTGCCTTCAGGACCTCCAGGTTCTGGATCCCGCCCATGAAAGATCGCATGCCGTGCTCGATCTCGCGCAGGGAAAAGGCTCCGGAAATCATGCCGTAAACCATGGCGACCAGGTGATCCCATGACAAGAAGCCCTTGATGTGCCTGTCGACCCCGCACTCCCTGGCAATGCCGTCGAAGCCAACCATCTTGATAAACTTAAATATCTGGGCGAAGCAGGAAGTCGGCGATCTGAAGTCGGCCGCTTTCAACCTGTAGGAATTGGACACTGCCGCTCAGCCAACTTTTACGCGGTAACGTGTCCCGTGAGAAGAAAACGGTCGTTTAAAGGCATGCCGTTCACGTGAGGGCAGGCCAGTCGGCTACAGGGACCGCCATGTTTCTGGGATGACCGAGTCACCGTACCAACTGACTCAACACTGGTTAGTTGCCAGCGTCAAGTTAGATCTGCCTGTTCCATAAACGAACACGGGAGAATATTGGCGCAAACTTTTCAATGTGCATATAACATTATATACAAAATACCATAAATTTAAATTCTTAAAAGAATGTCCGGAAATTTTTATCTTAATGTCTTTTGCAAGAAGACAGATAATAATATCCTCACTTTGAAATTTAATTTCAGGATAGCGGTATATTGCATGGCAGATTCAGATCATAATTTTTTTGCAAGACAAGACAATACTTCCATTTTAAATTGGTTAGCATACTCTGCTAATCCGAATTAAGAGGCCAGTAAGGATAATTAAACATCAAAGAGATTATCTGTCAAAAAAGATACCTTATTTTGCTTATTTTATATATAGTGCCGAATGCTTTAAATCATTAGCCTTCAGGAAAGGCATGCGAATAGTGGATTTTATCTTGGACAGCTGTACCGCAGCCCTCAACCTTGTTCATCACCGGGATGCAAATGGGGTTTCCTTTCGGCAATGCCATCGGATCGAGAGGCATCGCCCGGGTATCTCACACGTCACCTGCCGTCTCTTCCGCAGGCATCATTGGCCTGCGTGATGATCGATGGCGGACGAAGTCATCCCGGTCGGCACGACAGGCCCTTGTCCCAGTTGGAGGAAATATTTCGATTCAAGGTTCCTGACACTTCGTCGACTACTCCTCAGAGGGGACTCCATTGAGCCAATCAATGGCATCTGAGCCGACCGGACTGCGGTCAGACATCCCGCCTTGGTCCAGTTCGCCTCCGCCCGGAGTCCACTCCCTCGTTAGACTCGCTGACCGGCTACTGCCTTTCGGAAGTCGTTACGGGAATAGTCTCCCCTTCACCTTCACATGCGTCCCGGCATCCCTCTTCCTGGTCTCCTCTACTATATGAAGGTTCCTTTCCAGGTCACGGCACGTCCCCTAAACCGCCTTGACAGGCATGGAGGCCATGATTACATTCCGCCGTGATGGCTGCGGGGCTATCGTTTGGGATAGCCCGTGGGGCATAAGTCGACCCCACGGGCGCCCTCAGAGTCGTGGCGACCGCCCTCCCTCGCCAGCCAACCGGCATTCTCGCTCGCGACCACCTGCCAGACGCTACGCAATCCTTTCGCCGGTCTCCCCCCGTTTATCCGGTTGCCCCATCGCTCCGATCGACCGGCGATTGAGTGTCGGCTTTTCCGCCTAGGCCCGGCTCTTCATCTGTCCGGACTACCGACCGGTAGCCGGGATTCGGTCCAGGTCCGAACCTTGCGATGCCCGGATCGTTGCGGCGCTTCCCCTGCCAGCGGTCCTGCCATAGCCCGTCCGGGACAGCTGGCTGATTGATTCCCGGACGGTTGCCGGCTGGCCGGCGCCCCTCGGCATGAGATCCTCGGTCCGTGTCGGTCGACAAGGCCGGTTCCGGACTGCGGCGTTCCGGGCCAGCCCGACCACCCTCGCACCGGATTCCGGACACCTTGGACAAGGTCTGATGCTTCAAAAAATTTTGCCCTGAGCCTCATTTTTTTGTTGACAAACCCCGTAGTTGCCATTAAGATGCTTCTCGATCGGAATACGGTGCCCAAGAAGAAGACACCGAAGCATCTGAACCGTTCCCCCCTGCCCCTGGATCTGGGCCTCGCAAAGGGGGAAGCCAAGCCTTTTTAAGGCCGCTATGGCTGGAAGCCTCGGGCGGCACCAAGGGGACCCAGGCGGTTTGCCGCCGTGAACTGAAATAGGCACCGTTCGCTGGTACCGGCAGGTGCGAGAACCGCGGAAGCTATCCGGGTGTCCCCACGCATGACGCGCGAACCGCACATCGTCACTGTTGCCCGGCTCGCCGAAGCGAGTTGTTGCCACGTGAAGGTTGGGTTCCGTCCTTATCCCACTCCCAGTCGCGCCTCACCCTGCGTGCCCGTCCCCACGCCAGGCATGATCCTGCCCGGAAGATGCCTTTATGCCTCTTTCATGACCTCCCCCGATAAGTCTTTTCCGCCCCGGTCTCATGTCGTCCTGCCTCGCGCCATCAGTCCACGGCCTTACCGCAACTTTCGGCCCGATCGCCGTTGCCGCCTGATCGGCACCCCGCGCCCCCCATCCGGCATACCCGATGCCCCGGTCCGATAGCTGGCGCCCTACACGTTGCGGGTTTCCAGGCGCCTTTGCGGGTAATCCACATGGCCTCGCTTCCGTTGCCGCGTCCTGCTGTGCCCGAGATTCGCTGGCTGTTACCAAAGAGATTGTTGGCCAAATCCCATGATTTCCCGCCGTCCTTCCGGTCCTTCCGATCCGGCGGGGCAGACCCGGGACAGTATCCTGAGCCAAAGCGCCTTCCGTCCTAAGCCTTCAGCACCTTGCCCGCGAGCCGCCTCACCGACTCCGATCCCGAGAGCCGTTGGCCCTTCGCGATATTTTCTGACTGATGGGCGCACCTTTTCTCTAAGGTCGGCGAAGGTCCGAAACGTCCGGCTGTCCGTTGAGATGCCAGGGGCGGCCTCCGCCGACCCGTGCCAGGGCGGTTTGCGGGCCAGCGAGGCTCAGCGATGCGGTTGTGACTCCAAGGTGCCCCTGGGATTCAAGCGGACTCTCCCGAGGACTCTACCTGACTCGCCTGATGACTTAAAGCGGACACACCGGGGGACTTGATTAGGACTCGAATGGTCTCCATGGGGCTAAAGGGATTCAGAAAAATTTTGGCGGGCCGGCCTTTCCTGGAAGGATTTGAAATGTCTCCCGCAAGGCCTGACGGTCAGGGCCATGGCGTTTCCGAAGGCCTCGATGAAGCCTCGGGCCGGTTGAACGGTAGGTCATCGGGCAAGCGCGGGACGGGCGCTTTCAATTCTGGTTTTGAAAAGCTCCTAACCGGCACTCTGAGCACAAATTCGGTATCGATGACTCACGATAGGGATCAAAGAATCTTATTGAGCCTCGATTTTGCTTGATGATTCTCAATTATTCTCTGTGTTATCCTTTTGCAATTAACTGTACCTTCAATATGCCTATTTACATATATAAGGCATGTAACCGTTCACGGGTTACCCATTCATTCCCCCGCCAAACGTCGCCCATGCCGCGGTCCCGACGCGCCAGGAATCCGGGACGCCCGCCGGCGTGACCCCGCTCCGAGTCCAGCCCCGCAGCCTGACCTTGCGGACGGCCGGAAGAGGTGAAACCTTATGTCGCCCTCCGGTCCGCGGCAACCTCCACCCCCGTTCCGCCCCGCCCCGCCGCCGGGGTCCGTCGAGGAAAGACCCTTGCGAGCCAGGAAATCCAGCAGGCCCGGGAACAACAGAAAGCCCGGGAAGTCCGGCAGGCCCAAAAAGCTCAGGAAGCCCCCCAAGCTCCACCCCTCGAGGCGCGGCGTGGGCATGAGTATCCGCCCCGAGACGCGGCGGGCCAAGAAAGACCGGAGGCTCGTCGGGGAGATCCTCGCCGGGGCGGCGGGCGCCTCGGGGCAGA
>JAISFS010000050.1 GCA_031263485.1 Deltaproteobacteria bacterium
TGCCCTCCGCGAGGACCGGGTCCACAAGGAATATCCTGCCCCCCAGCCGGATGAGGAAGCTCGAGTGCCCGAACCACACGAACTCCCCGTCAGGGAGGGCCCTCAAATCCGTCTCGACGACCGGCAGGGGGTCCTTGGGCGCTGTCCTGTCGCCCCGGAAAAAGAAGTCGAACCTGCCCCGGGGGCTGTCGCGACTCGTGTCCTTGGCGGGTTCCAGGTTCCTGAAGGCGCCGTCCCGCCAGTTGGGCGAGCGCTCGATCCTGGCCAGCCTCTCGCCTTCCGGAAGCGCCCCGAACCTTTCGGAGCGGAGGTAGAGGAACCCTCCGCAGAAGAGAAGCGCCGCAAGTGCCACGACCGCGACAAGCGTATAGAGGAGCATCCTTTTCAGGCGGCCTTTCTTTTTCCCGCCGCCGTTGGCGCCGGGGGATCGGGTCCTCGGGGCTTCCGTCGGCACGGCCTCGCCGTCCTCCGTGATTTCGGGGGTTTCGGCGGCTTCGGGGACTTCCGTGTCTCCGGAGTCAGGGGGTTCCGCCAGGCCTGGCGCTTTCGCGGTCGACGGGCCTTCCGGGCGTTCAGGGACTTCAGGGGCGGGCAGGGCGGAAGCCGTGCCTTCCGCCGGGCCGGGCAGGGCGACTTCCCCACCCGGCGGCTCTTCGGGTGTCATGGCAAGGCTCTCCTGTGCCGGGCCGCTCCGGGCGGCCGCGGGCTGATGGGGCGGGCAGGCCTTGCGGCGATCACGTGGCGTCCGGGGCAGTCCCAGCGCCCCGGCTCTGGCGGGGGCCCGGGGACTGCCCCCGATGTCCGGGACAGCCTGAGGCGGGACGGGGGATCGGAGGCGTTGGAGGCTCGCCAAACCCCCGAGGATGATAGCACATTTCCGGGATCGCGGGCCCGGAATTCAAGCAGACGGCGGCGGGGGCTTGAGCGCTGCGGGATCGCATCCCGGCGGACGTCTGCCGGTTCGTCCGCCTGGGCCCGTCGCGCAATGTTGCCGTGAGACCGGGGGGTATTCCGCCAGGGCCGCGTTGCGCGACGGCAGGTACCCTTGGATTATTCGACCGAGCCCCGCGCCGTGTGCGGGATCCAGGCGGTTCAGACCTTCGAAGGCCAGCGGAAAGTAACGGGAATGCGGCTCTCCCGGAACGGGTGAAGGCCGGGAGCTTCCGGACCGCGTTCCGCAAGGCCAGTAATTCCGGGTCGTTAAGACGCGAAGGCCGACGGATTCTGGCCCTTCGTCCCGCGATTTTTTTCCTTGACATCGAGATGGCCATGCGGCTATATTGATTCAATCATGCGCGATTTCCGCGCCAGGCGTACCCGGCAGTTGCCGGGTACCAGATTAGCGGCTGATCTTCTATTCGTTGAAGGCTGAATCCCCGGACCTGCGGTCCGCGGCTTCAGTCTTTTTTTTTTGCCATACCGCCATGCTCCCCTCGAAGCCCTTCCGGGACACAGGTTCGTCGGATTCGGCGCGTGCCTTGCCGTTATGTCGGCCTGGTCGCCGCATCCGCGTCCGGGGGCTTCACGGAGCTCGCATTGCCTTCGCCAGAGGCGGCGGCAAGGACTTTCCGGCGTATCCACGAGCAGGCTCCAAGGACCCGAGTAGGCTCCAAGGACCCGAGTAGGCTCCAAGGGCCGCGCTCGGTCGCTTCGGGTGCCCGGATTGTAGCCCGGGGAAACCGTTTCCCGTCGGCCTGCGGCGGCCGGGGCCATCCCCACAGGGTTCCTCTCCGGTTGCCTGCCGGGCACGACATTTGACCCTCTCTTCAGATCCCTGAGGTCAGCTCCCGCCAATCCCCCTTGAGCCGTCCAGGCCCTGGGGACTGCCATAGGCGACGGCACCAGGACGGCTCTCCCGTTCCGGGCTGGATTTCGTTCATCTCTCATCACACAGTCGTGGGCGCGGTCGGGACGCGCTCTGGTTGCCCCGACTGCGCTAAGGTCCCGGGCTCGGGACTTTTCGAGCCCCTTTACGTCGCGTTCCGCGCGGCGGCGCCGGACGTGCCCGCCGGGCTCCGGACCTTCCGGGCTTCACGAGCACCCTGGCATCCGCCGCCGTCTGCGGCATCTGCCGGATGCCCCAGGGTGCCTCGAAGTGCCTCGAATCGCCTCCGGGCGGGAGTCCTCGCCCTGGAGACAGTTATCGGCTTTCCAAAATGCAGAGTCCCGCTCCGCTATTCTCTCAGGCTTTTCTGAGCTGCCGCCGCCGCGCGGAAGCGGCGGCCACGACGCCGAAGCGCCCCGCAAGGCCCGCCCGGTCAGGGTTTCCGGAAATCCCGGTCTTGACGCGCGACCTGCGGAGGCGCGGCCCGAAGTGGGTGCGCCGAACGCCGCGATGATCAGGGGATCCCGCGCCAAGCCTTATGGCGGGCCTGTCGCCGTTGACGCCGCCCCGCCGTCAAGAACCGCTGAACCGTCTCCCCGCAGATGACCGTACGGAGGACAACCTCGTTGCAGGCGGAAATAATGGAACCCCGCGATGCACTCGAAGAGATCTTCAAGAGCGTCTGGCCGAGGCTCACCGAGCGCGAGCGGAGGCTGTTTGCGGCCTCCGAGGCCCGCAAGTGGGGCTACGGCGGCATCTCGATCGTGAGCGCCGTCTGCGGTCTCTCCCGGGCCACCATATCCAAGGGCCTCAGGGAGCTGGACGGCCCGCCCATCCCGGAGAACCGCATCCGGCGGCCGGGGGCCGGGCGGCCAAATCTCGTGAAGTCCGACCCGGAGATCACCTCGCTCCTGGAGGAGCGCCTGGAAGGTGTCCCGGAACGGGGCGCGGGGCCGGGCCCGCCGGGCCCGGCGCTCTCCTGGACCCTCAAGAGCACGCGGGCGCTCGCCCGCGAGCTCTGCGACGCCAAGCACCCCATATCGTACGTGAAGGTGGGCCAGATCCTGAAGGATCTGGGCTTCAGCCTCAAGGGCAACAAGAAGACCGGCAAGGAACGCTCCCGGCCCGACTCCGAGGCCCGTTACGGCGCCATTGACGCGGAGGCCCGCGACGCCGCGGCCGCCGGGCGCCCCATCCTGCATCTGGAGAGCCGGTCGGCCCGGGGGGAGGGCTTCGACGCCGCATCGGCCGCCGTGGAGAGGACCGCAGAGGATCCCGGGGCGCTCACGGCGGAGCTCCTCGCCCGCTGGTGGGAGTCGGAGGGCTCCGGGCTCTACCGGGCCCCCGGAGGGGCGCTCGTGACAGTCTACGACAGCCCCGGCGGGTTGCTTGCGGGTGAACGGGCCCTGCGCGGGCTGGAGCGGCTCGCCTCCGGACTCCGTGCCCCCGTCCGGGTGCTTTTTTTCCCGGCGGGAACGCACCGCTGGAACTACCCGTCCCGTGAACTCTTCGCTCTCATGACCGCCCCTTCCGGCGTGACGCGCCGCAGGAGCGTTGTCCGGGCGCGTCTCGTGGGTCCCTCCGGGCCAGGGCCGTTCAGGCCTGCCCGGAGCTACGTGATGGAGCCGTCTCCGACTTTTCCCGAGGACGTCGCGGACGCCGGAACTTCCCGCGCGAGGCCGAGGGCCGATGGAGTCGAGTGGGGCTTCACCGTGGAGCCTCGGGGCTGAGGAGGTGTGCGGCCAAGCGGTGCGGGCGTAGACGTTGCCTGTCCGGTCGCGAGGAAGTTCTTCCCGCCGACGGCGTAGGCCTCGTTCCAGCGATCGTGAGCCGGTCGCCAGCCCCCGGGCTGGTCGGGGCGATTGCCTTTAAGGACGAGCCCGCATGCCGTGAGTCGCCGGTCGGAGAACGCGGCATCGATCCGGACGTGCCTGTCCCCGTGCGCGGTCGGCTTCCGTTCCGGCATCCTCGGGAAAACTCCCCGGCACCGATGGAGGATCTGCATGTCCGGGCAACTCTTCTTCCGGACGTCGCGTCGGAGGTTCCCCGGCGTGCCGGATGACGGCGGGTCATGGCCTGCGTCTGTCCTTAGCGATGCGCTTCCGGACTTTCCGTGATCAGCACCTGGAGCTCCGCGATCTCCATACGGATCTCCGCGTTCTGAATCCGGGCATTCAGTGCCACGGGCCGCGTTTCCGTCATCGGGGTAACGGCTGCCTATCTGGGATAAACCTTTCTGGATAAACCTTTCTGGATAAACCTTTTAGGGATCCGCCTTCCCGGCGGATCCGAAAAGTGGGCGTGGCACTGCGCGAGATAGGCCAGATCGGCCACCGCGTTTGCCGACGCGCTACGACGCGAGGTCATAACACGTCAAGTCAAACGTGGTAACGAATTACATGATCGACGCGGGCGCCAAGCAAAATTTTTAACATCAATGACTTGAGAACGTAATTCATTAACCGTAAATTTTCTCCGGCGGCCAGTCCCCCTCTGGGCTTTGCAACTGCGCGCGATCATTTGACAATTTCGCGACGAAGCCTGGCGTCATTCTGGTTTCGCCAAATCTCTTTTTTTTGGGGGATTTTTGTGATATCTAAGAGCCTCAAATCGCCCCTCCGCGAAGGTGTCGCGGCAACCGGAAACGAGACGGCGGCATGCGCCGTGTCCCCTGGCCGTGCCTCGCGCCGCCGTCGGCGCGGACGGGACGCGCGGGGGGGTGGGCTTTCCCGTGCCCGTCCGCTCCTTCCCATCGACCGGCCGCTGGCCCCGCGGCCCCTCCAATCCGGAAACCAGCCTTGACGCTCCCCTTCAGCCTCACGACGGTCCGGGCGCTTCCCGGAAAATCCGACGGCCTTTCCGCCCCGCTCTCCGGCGGCGGCTCCGGTCCCGCGTCCGGGCCTTCCCTCGATCTGCGGACGCGGTTTCCTTGTCGCGCCGCAGGCGATCTCCGGGGCGGACGGGACAGCGCCTGCCCCGGACGCGGGAGGCAGTGACATGGAGATCCTGGATCTCGTCGGGAACACCCCGCTGCTGTCGCTTGAGAGGCTCACCGGCCCGCAGCCGGTGAAGATCCTCGCCAAGGCGGAGTTCGCCAACCCCTCCGGATCCGTTAAGGACCGCGCCGCCAAGGCCATGATCCTAGACGGCTTCGCCCGGGGGCTCATAGCGCCCGGGACGACCCTCATCGACGCCACGAGCGGCAACACCGGGATAGCGTACTCCATGATAGGCGCGGCGTTGGGCATCACGGTGAGGGTCTTCCTGCCCGCCAACGCGTCCCGCGAGCGCAAGGCGCTCATCCGCGCCTACGGCGCCGCGATCACGGAGACGGACCCCCTGGAGTCCTCCGACGGTGCCTACGAGGCCGCCCGGGCCGAGTACGCCTCGGATCCGGGACGCTACTTCTACCCCGACCAGTACAACAACCCAGTCAATCCCCGCGCCCATTACGAGACCACCGCCCGCGAGATCCTCGAGCAGACCGGCGGGGCGGTAACGCACTTCCTGTGCGGCATGGGCACCTCCGGCACCTTCATGGGGACCTCGCGGAGGCTCAAGGAGGCGGACGGACGCGTCAAGTGCGTCGCCGTGCAGCCGGATTCGCCTCTGCACGGGATCGAGGGCACGAAACACATGGCATCCACGATCCGTCCCGGCATCTACGACCGCTCGCTCATCGACTCCGAAATCCTGGTGTCGACGGACGAGGCCTACGCGGTGGCCAGGCGCGTGGCCTCCAGCTGCGGGATCCTCTGCGGCGTCAGTTCCGGCGGGAACGTGGCCGCGGCCCTGAAGCTCTCGCGGGCCCTCCCCAGGGGCTCGGTCATAGTGACCGTGCTGGGCGACACGGGCGCCCGCTACCTCACGGACGGGCTCCTCGGATGATAAGGCTCACCAGGGACATAGAGGACGCGGTGCGCACGGAGGGCGAGATGGCATACCCCCACGAGTGCTGCGGGCTGATCCTTGGCTCGCAGGATGACCCGGACGGGACGTCGCGCCGGGCTTTCCGTGCGCTCCCCATCGACAATTCCCGCGAAGGCGAGGCGAGGCGCAGGCGCTTCGAGATAAGGCCAGGAGATTTCGTCCGCGCCGAGCGCGAGGCCCTGGCCGCTGGCGTGGAGGTCATCGGGATCTACCACTCTCACCCGGACCATCCGGCGGTCCCCTCGGACTACGACCTTTCCCACGCGCTGCCCTTCTATTCCTATCTGATCGTCTCGGTGGAGCAGGGGAAGGCGGGGGAGATCACGAGCTGGCGGCTCGCCGCCGACCGGGGCACGTTCGTCCCGGAATCAGTGGAAACGGGCGGCCCGTAGCGGCCTGCCGCTTCCGCTGGCCCTGCGCCGCCCGGCTTCATGTTCGCCTGTCCGGTGCTCGCTTACCGCTTCGATCGCCGGTCCCGCGCCCGGGCCCGACCGAGGCTCGGCGCCCATGCCCATGCCCATGCCCATGCCCATGCCCGACCGGGACTCCGCGCCCGGGTCCGGGCCCGACCGGGATTCCGTGCCCATGCCCATGCCTGACCTGGACTCCGCGCCCATGCCCATGCCCATGCCCATGCCCGACCTGGACTCCGCGCCTATGCCCATGCCCGACCTGGACTCCGCGCCCATGCCCGGGTCCGACCTGGACTCCGTACCCATGCCCATGCCCGACCGGGTATCCCGTCCGGCTCATGCCGGGCCGTCCCTGACTCCAAGGAGGAAACCCATGCCAGCCTATCTTCTGGTGCCTACGGCCCTGAGGGGGTTCACCGACCGCAAGGCCGAGCTGTCCCTGGAGGGCGCGACGGTTGGCGCCCTTCTGGAGGCGCTGGTCTCCGCCTACCCGGACATCAGGCCGCACCTCTTCGCCGAGGCGGGGGAACTCCGGGGCTTCATCAACGTCTTTGTGGGGGAGGAGAACATCAGGTCCACCGGCGGGCTGGACACCCCCGTGAAGGACGGCGCGACCGTCATGGTGGTCCCCGCCATCGCCGGCGGGACGGCGGCCGGTGACGCCCCGGAGGAAGTCCGGTGAGCCTGATCCCCGACGACCGGCTCACCGAACTGACCAGGGAGGAGCTTTCCCGTTACAGCCGGCACCTCCTTCTGCCCGAGGTGGGCCTGGATGGCCAGCGGCGGCTCAAGGCGGCCAGGGTGCTCGTTGTGGGCGCGGGGGGCCTGGGCTCGCCGCTCGCGCTGTATCTCGCCGCCGCCGGGGTGGGCACGCTGGGCATAGTCGACTGCGACCTTGTCGAGGCCTCCAACCTGCAGCGCCAGGTCATCTTCGGGACGCGCGACCTGGAACGGCCCAAGACGGCGGCGGCCGCCGACCGCCTGAAGGGGCTCAACCCCGACGTCCGGATCGAGACCTACAACCTGCGCCTCACCAGCCGCAACGCGCTCCAGATCATCGGCGGCTACGACGTGGTGGCCGACGGCACGGACAATTACCCCACCCGCTACCTGGTGGGGGACGCCTGCGTGTTCCTGAAAAAGCCGAACGTCTACGCATCCATCTTCCAGTTCGAGGGGCAGGCGACCGTATTCGATGCCCGGCGGGGCCCCTGCTACCGTTGCCTGTACCCGAGCCCTCCGCCGCCGGGCCTCGTGCCTTCCTGCGGCGAGGGGGGCGTCATGGGGGTGCTCCCAGGCATCCTGGGCACGATCCAGGCCGCCGAGGTGATAAAGCTCATCGTGGGCGGGGGCAGGCCCCTGATCGGCCGCATGCATCTTCTGGACGCCTGGCTCATGCGATCCGTCGAGGTGAGGCTCGACAAGGACCCGGACTGCCCCGTCTGCGGCCGGAACCCCACCGTCACCGAACTCGTGGACTACGAGCAGTTCTGCGGCCTGCGGGACACCCGTGCGGAGGAGATCCCTTCCGTCACCGCCGGCGAGCTCCGGGACCGCCTGGAGGGCGGGGGGCGCATCCAGGTGGTGGACATCCGCGAACCCCACGAGCGGAGCCTCTTCAGGTTCGAGGGGGCGGTGTCCGTGCCCTTCGGGCAGCTGGTCCGCAGGATGGGCGAGTTCGATCCGGACGTGGATCTGGTCTTCATCTGCAAGATAGGCCAGCGGAGCCTGTACGCCATCCGCGCCCTGAGGGAGGCCGGCTACGGGGGTCCCATGTACAACCTCAGGGACGGCGTGAACGCCTGGGCGAGGGAGGTGGATCCGAGCCTCGCCGTCTACTGACCGTGTGGCGCCCTTCTGAGCGAGGCGGAAGCGCCGGCGGCCGTCCGGCCCCTTGCCGGACCGGGAGCGGGAGAAGGATTGTCCCGTTGGCACTTTCGTCCCGTTGGCACTTTCACAGGACGCTTGAGCCGTTCATCATGCCGGAACTCTTCCGTGAACCGGTAAACAATTTCCTTTCCATCCTCATGCGGACGCATGATCCTGACACCATGTCCTGAATATTTTCCGATCCGGTAAGGAATTTCCTTGTCATATCCGGCAAGTCCGGCAAGGAATTTTCATGCCGCGCCCTTTGCCTTTTCGGCAATGGATTTTCCTTCGGCCCTTGCGCCGGACGCTTCGGTCGGTTTCGCCGCCCTTCGGTTCGCCGGATCCGGTAAGGAATTATCTTGCCGTAACCTTTTCCCGTCGCGACCGGGGTGTTTCCTGTCGGACGACCGTCCCGAATCCGGCGACAAGGCGCGCATGTCGCCCGTTTGCCTGGCGAACGGGTGCGTTTGCCGGACTGGCGGGGAAACGCGTGACGCGCCTGTGGTCCGGTTACCGAAAACGAATTTCCTTCGCGTCCGTCCCGGCCGTCAGGACGTGGAGGCCGCCCGAGCGGCCCTCCGCCGCGGAATCCGGCGCGATTTCAAGAACTTCGGCCCTGGCCGCTGTCCTTGTCCCGGCATTCGCGGACGTCCGGCAGAACACGTCCTCCCATACCTTCCGTCAGATGACGGCCCCTTTTCCCGGGACTTCGCGATACGGCGATCCCTTGCCTCAGTCCTCACCGCAGATCCTTCTCACCCGCCTTCCTGCCCCGCTCCCGCACGGGGAGCTGGGTTCCGCCCTTGATGGCGTCTGCTGGCGCCCCGCTGACCCGCATCCACCCGCCCGCGCCTCGTCCGACCGAAGGCTCGCGCCTTCGCCGCCGGAGCGTGACGCGAGCGGAACGCCCTGTCCCGGACGCGGCCGTCCCCGGATGCGTTCGTCCCCGACGTTCCCGCCCGGAAGTTACCTGAAACGATTTTCGACCGGTCCCGCATGCACCGCGGGGTTTCAGCCCTGAGAGCGCCGCGCGTATCGGCGCGGCGGCTCAGTCGCACAGCCGCCGGGCCCCGAGGGCCAGAAAGCCCAGGGGTCGGCCAGCACCAGCAAGAGGATTTATGGCACAGACAAACCTGAACGCTTTGGGCCCCCAGGCCGCGTACCAGCTTGCAGACGTCTCCAAGACGAGGCCGCAGTTCGCGGCGCTGACCCCCAGATGGCTCACCAGGCTCCTGGAGTTCAAGGGCCTTGCCGCGGGAATCTACCGCGTGAACAGGGTCGCCGAGGGCGACACGCCCCTGGACGTCCTTTGCAGCCAGGACCCCGGAAAGGCGCAGATCCCGCAGGGCTACGTGGAGTACCAGGCCAAGCCCAGGGAGTACCTGCTGAACTCCATCGCGACCGTCCTGAACGTCGACACCAAGGTCGCCGACGTCTACGGTTCCCCCTACGATCAGACCGCCGAGCAGCTCGCCCTGGCCGTGGAGAGCCTGAGGGAGCGCCAGGAGAGCCAGATCGTGAACAGCGACGATTACGGGCTCCTCAAGAACGCCGCGCCGTCCCAGCGGATCAGGCCGCGCGCCGGGTCGCCGACCCCGGACGACCTCGACGAGCTCCTGACCAAGGTCTGGAAGGAGCCGTCCTTCTTCCTCGCGCACCCACGGGCGGTAGCGGCCTTCGGACGCGAATGCACCCGCCGCGGCGTGCCGCCTACCACCGTGAACATCCTGGGCGGCGTCTTCATCCAGTGGCGCGGGGTCCCCATCATCCCCCCGGACAAGCTGTTCGTCGACGGACTCAAGAACCCCCCGGGCCCCAACGGCAAGACGAACATTCTCCTGGTCCGTACCGGGGAGGCCCGCCGCGGCGTGGTGGGCCTCTTCCAGGAGCGCCTGCCTGGCGAGCAGTCCAGGGGGCTCGCGGTGCGCTTCCGGGGGGTCGACGGCGACGGCGTGGCTTCCTACCTCCTGTCCATCTACTGCTCGGCCGCGATCCTGGCGGACGACGCTCTCGCGGTCCTGGAGGATGTCGAGGTGGGCAATTACCATGATTACAAGTGACCGCAACCCCAAGGACCCCGATCCGGGGGCATGGGGTCTCCCGTCCGCGGCAGAACTGGATGGCCTGGACCCATTGGGTCCGGGCCTGTCCCACTGGCCCGCGGTCGCGGGGCCGCACCCCGGAGGCGATCCGCCGCCATTCCTGGCGCCGTCCCCGACCTCGACCTCGACCCGGGACCCTGCCCGGATAGGGGCGGCCCTGCCCCGGTCCGCGGATCCGTCCCGGATCGGCTCCTTCCAAAGCTTCCCGGACAACGTGGCTGCAGGGGAGTCCGTCCCGTCCGACCCGGACCCCTTTCCAGCGGGCTCCTTCCAGAGCCTGCCCGATTGGGCCGCGCCGCAGGCTGCCGTCCCTCCGTCCGCCGATCCCCGTCGTGTCGGCTCCCTGCAGAGCCTGCCCGACAGGGGCTGGCCGGAGACGGGCGTTCCCCACGGGGCGCCGCCGCAGGATCCGGGCGTCTGTGGCCTCCCCGATCCTTACGGCACCGAGGCAGCCGCAGCTTCGACCGATCCGCGCGAGACGGGCTCGCCGGAGAGCCTCCTGGCCGCCGTGATCTGTCCGGCGTTCCCGCCTGACCCGTCCCCGGAAGCGGAGCCGGCGGCCCTTGCTCTGCCGTTCGCTTTCAATCCCTCGGGCGGGTCGGCGCACCCCTCGGAAACGGCATCGGCTTCGCCCGGCAGGCAGGCGCCGACGGCTGAGCGGGCGTCCTGGATCCCCACCGGTGCCCCGTCCTCGCCGACCCCTGAGGGCGTCCGGTCACAACCGTCCGTCGCGGGCGCGGGCCCGGCACCTTACGTGCCTTACGCGTATACCGGCTTCCCCGTCGTTTCCGATCCGGCGCCCGGAGCGTTCGGGGCGGGCATCGGCGCACCCGTCGCCGTACCGACCTGGGCGGCGGAACCTTCCCCTGCCCAGGCCACGCCCGGCCTCGCTTCGACCGGCCAGCCCGAATCCGGACATGACACGTCCGGCCAGGCTATGCCAGGACAGACCCCTGTGATCGGGGTTGCGCCGGGTTCCCGTTCAACCGATCCGGTCGCCGGCTCCGGAGGCGCCCCCTGGATCCCCTCCTCGCTAGGCCCGGACCCTTCGTCGGATCTGGCGCCCGCCTCACTCCCATGGTCGGCGGGACTCCCATGGGGCTCGGAAGCCTACGCGCCCGTAGCCGCGGAACTCCTGCGGCTCGCGGGCCTGGCTCCTGAGGAAAAACCGCAGGAGAGTCCAGAGGTGCTCCCCGAAGGGACGCCCGATAGGGACGCGCCCGCCCCGGAGTCCCCCGGCGCCTATAAGGGTGCCCCTGCGGTCCGAAACCAGTCCGTTACGCCCGAGAGCGAATCGCCTCAGGAGACTGGCTATCCGTCCGCCTCGGTCCCGCCGCGGGCGACTGGCTATCCGTCCGCCTCGGTCCCGCCGCGGGCGACCGGGTATCCGTCCGTTTCTGGCGGGGCTTCCGAGACGGGATATCCAGCTACGGGATCGGTCGTCGCGGCCCGCGACGACGCTTCCGGAGCGCCGCACGCCCTTTCGCTGGCCATCCCGCGGTCCGCCGACCCGTTGGTCGCGGGCGGATCCCTCCGCCCGCTCCCGTACGTGGGCGGGGTTCCCGTGACGGAAATCCGCAAGGATTTCCCGATCCTGGAGGAGAGGGTGGAGGGCGGGAACATCATCGTCTGGTTCGACAACGCCGCCACCACCCAGAAGCCGCAGGCGGTCATCGACAGGCTCGCTCGTTACTACGCGCACGAGAACTCGAACGTCCACCGGGGGGCCCACATGCTCGCGGCCAGGGCCACGGACGCCTACGAGCGGGCGAGGCGCAGGGCGGCCCGCTTCATCGGGGCCAGGGGCCCGGACAACGTGGTATTCACCCGGGGGACTACGGAGGCCGTGAACCTCGTGGCCCAGGCGTTCCTGAAACCCCGCCTGGCGCCGGGCGACGAGATTCTCCTGACCGAGCTCGAGCATCACGCGAACATAGTCCCCTGGCAGATGGCCGCCAGGGAGACGGGGGCGACGATCAGGGTCGTGCCCGTCGACACCTCGGGGCAGATCGTATACGAGGAGTACCTGAGGCTCCTGGGCCCCAGGACCAGGATGGTCGCGGCGGCGCACGTGTCCAACGCCCTGGGCACGGTCGTGCCGGTAGGTCCGCTCGCCGCCGCCGCCAGAGCCCGGGGGGTGCCGATCCTCATCGACGGCGCGCAGTCCGTCTCGCACCTGCCCGTGGACGTGACGGCCCTGGGCGCGGACTTCTACGCCTTCTCCGGCCACAAGATCTACGGGCCCACGGGCATAGGCGTCCTCTACGGCACGGACGAGGCCCTCGCCGCGGCCGAGCCTTACCAGACGGGCGGCAACATGATAGCGGACGTGACCTTCGAGCGGACGCTCTACAGGCCGCCCCCCCAGAAGTTCGAGGCGGGCACAGCCAACATCGCGGGGGCCGTGGGCCTGGGCGCCGCGCTCGACTACGTGTCGAGCCTGGGCATCCACCACATCGCGGCTTACGAGGAGGCGCTGCTGCGGTACGCGACCGGCATCCTCGCGGAAATCCCCGGCGTGACCCTGATCGGCACCGCCGCCTGCAAGGCGTCGGTCCTGTCATTCACCGTCCGGGGCAGGACGCTGGACGACGTTGGCTCACGGCTCTCCGCGGCGGGCATCGCCGTGCGAGCCGGCCACCACTGCGCCCAGCCCATAGCGCGCCGCTTCGGGCTGGAGGGTACCGTGCGCGCCTCCCTGGCGTTCTACAACACGCCAGAGGAGGTCGACCGCTTCGCGGCCGTAGTGCGGGAGGCGGCGACCGGCCCGCGTCGGCGCTGACGGAAGCGCATCGGCGGGTTTCGGCGGCCCGGCGCCCGTTTGCCGGCCGGCGGGCTTCCGTCGGCCGGCATGGCTGACTGTCAGGCCGGCACTTTTTTCCGGGCACATCGTGGATTTTCGTGGCATTTCTACGTCCGCCTCGACATGACACGTTTAATTCACCGGCCGACGGCCTGGACGGCGGCCCGGAGATCGCCTTCCGTTGCGGGGGCGCCGCGTCCGCCGAGGATACCGTCGCGGACCGCCGGTCCGTCACGGCGCCGTGACTGAAACTTACGGCTCCGAAGGCGATCGTGGATCCGTTGCGGTTCTTGGATCCGATGCCGATCGTGAAGACTTTGTCGCTCAAGGGACCGATGCGGCTCGGGGGTTTCTGCCGACAAGGGATCCGCCGCCGATCCGGGAACCGCCCGCGTCCGGGAATACGCGGAGGCTCATGGGGCCGGAGCGGATAAAGGATCCGTTCCTGTCGGGACTCCCGTCGATCCGGAAAACGTGAAGGCATCGGTCGGAAGTCCGGACCGGTCCGACCTCGGAGGAAGCACCGGTCCGCTTCCTCCGGGGGCGGACCGGCTTCGCGGGCCGACGGTCCCGCGGCGCCCGTCTGAGCCCTGTGCGCGGCCGTCGCCGCGAGTGATGGAGGTAGGGTTATGTCAGAGCAGCCTGGCGGCGGCATCAAGGACCTGGTGGCGGCCATCACCGAGAGCTACGAGGAGATCCCGGATCTCATCAAGTTCGAGGCCGAGGACCAGATCAGCAGGGAATCCATCCTCTCGATAATCGAGCTGGTGAGGAGCCTCGTCTTCGCGGGGTTCTTCTCCCAGAAGCCGTTGAAGGTCGGCTATATCGAATATCACGTGGGCGAGCTCCTGGAGGACCTGACCTTCAGGCTGCAGACCCAGGTGGGCAAGGCCCTGAGGCATCTGGATCCCCGGCCCGATGATCCAGATGCCGAGGCGTCGCGCGTCACCCGGAGTTTCCTGGGGCGCATCCCGGATCTGAGGAGGGTGCTCGCGACGGACGTGGAGGCCGCCTACGACGGGGATCCCGCGGCCTTCAACAAGGACGAGATCATCCTGTCCTACCCCGGCATCTTCGCCATCATGGTCAACCGCGCGGCCCACGAGCTCCATGCCCTGGGGGTACCGCTCATCCCGCGCATGATGACAGAGCACGCCCACGGGCTCACCGGCATCGACATACATCCCGGCGCCTCCATCGGCCACCACCTCTTCATCGACCACGGCACGGGGATCGTGATCGGGGAAACCACGATCATCGGCAATCACGTTAAGATTTATCAGGGGGTGACGCTCGGGGCGCTTTCCACCCGCGGGGGCAGGCTCCTCGACGGCGTGAAGCGTCATCCGACGATAGAGGACCACGTGACCATCTACTCCGGCGCCTCCATCCTGGGCGGGGCAACGGTGATAGGGGAGGGGGTCGTCATCGGCTCCAACGCCTTCATCACAAAAAGCATCCCCGAACGCACTAAGGTGAGCGTCAAGAACACCGAGCTCAGGCTCCTCTCCGACAGGAAACCCTCGGAGGCCCTCCAGGAGGAGTTCTGGGACTACGTCATCTGACCGGTCGCGGTGCCCTGGCCGTCCTGGCGGCAGGCCAGGCCGCAGACGAAGCGCCCCGCATAAGGCGACCGGAAGGGCTTTCGCGGCTCTTCCGGTCGTCTTACGCGTCTGCTCAGCATCGCCGCCGCGGTCCTTTCGGGAAACCGGTCCCCTTGCGAGACCTCCGGGAAATAGGCGGTCGCACCCCTTTCGGGAAATCGATCCCCTTCGTGTCCTTCGGGATAACTATCCCATTCGTGCCCATGTGACGGGCCGGGCATCGGCATGTCACGGGATGGTCCTGCGGACAGGCCTGTGGGAACCTCCCGCGTGGCCGGTACCTGCCCCTCCTGCGGTCGATGGGCTCTTTGACGGTCGGCGTGCCCGTTAACGGTCGGCGTGCCCGATTGACCGGAGTCGCGTCTGACACTAAAATTTCGGTTGACCTCTTCCTCGATGAACCTGTCGTTTTTCACCCGCGCTTCCGCTTTCGAAGGCCTTCAAAATCCTAAAGTCAGCCATGCGGGACATGTGCGCGCCGCTATTACCCTCTCGCCCACCCTTGCCCTCGCCGCCGGGCGTCCCGCCTGCGCAACTGGCTTTCGCGGCCATGGACTTCCTCCGCGAACGCGTTGGAGCCATCTTCTTCTTCGCCCTGGGGTCGTCTTTCCAGGCATGTTCAACGGGCCGGTCGGCCGCGACCGCTTCGGTGCGCCCTTGCTCCTCAAGTTCCTGTCGGTCTTGGCTTTCCTGACGGCGCTGGCCGCGGCGGGCGGGTGCGTTGCCGCGAAATGCGACTGCGGTACGGGCGTGCTCGGGAGGTTGCCCGACGTCCAGGGCTTAGTGGTGGCATCGAAACGCCTTCGCCATCTGGCGCTGATGGGCGTGGCGTCCTGGCTTATGGTCGATTTGGAGCTCTACTACGGTTACGGATGGCTGTCAGGGTTCGCCGAGCCTTTGTCGCTAGCGGCGGCGGCGCTTTGTACGGCGGCCCGCCGCCGATCATGCTCGCCCCGCCCTCCTGCCCGCTGGAAGGCCTGAACGGCTACTCGGGATCGGTCCGGAGCCTTCGGATGCCTCGGGGTACTGCCCGGGGACCTTCTTCCCCTTGTTCCTGCATTTCGCCGGACAGGATTTGGCTAGTTGCCTGCCTTAGAATGCAATCCGGTTCCCGTGGGCCGAGACGGCGGCCTTCTCGGCAACGTTCTTCGTGAACGCCATGGCCTGGGCATCGGCGGGGGTCCTGTACAAGCCGAGGTACCTGTCAGTCACCGGAAAGCCGGGGGAGAACTGACCGGCCCGCATCGGCGGGCCGGGAACAGCGCCTCGAACCTCTCGCCCGGGGACCGTGATGTCTCCACCTGGATCCCATGAACATGCGGGATTCCTCGGCGGACTTCGCCCTTGCGGAGGCCCTGGCTTTATGCGACGGGCGTTTCGGCGCCGAGAAGGCTTAGGGGCCGTCAGGAATTAAGCTTTACGTTTTTGGCTATAGATGATGTAATTCCATTCCCCATGAGATTTGTTGGGTTTTATCTTTATTGATTTCATCTGCTCATCGGAAATTTTTACCCCTAATTTGTAACGCCTGTGATCCAGCCTGCATTTCACCGTTAACCCATGTTCGGGAGATATTCTATACTATGCTTGCGAAAACTGTAGCGCTTCGGTGGAAATGACATTGCCGGAGACACTTCCAACGTCTGCGCTGGACGGCAAGGAGATTAAGTGTTTTGGTTGCGGGATACCGTTTACAAGGGCCGAAAATTCCGCCACGTGAAGGGTTCCGTTTTCTGCCAATCCTTCCACCGGGGGGACTTGGCAGAACCAGGATCATCAATGATGGAACAATAATATGTCGGTGCGGCAACATTATGTTTTGACGGGATTTTTTGCCAGGAAGTGATTCTTGTCACGGATGCAAGCTGAATATTTAACCGAATTCCATTGGCGCTCTTCAGTCATATTCCATGGACGCTATAGCGCTCTGGCAATATATCGTAATCTACAACATCAACATGATGTAGATGATTTTCTACGGACAGGAGCCCCAACTATGGCACGTTCATGATGACCGGCGGCGGACAGGCATCAGTTGAAGGCGATACAGGATACATGCCATGGAAGACGCGCCTCAACTAGCCGGATTGTTTTCGCTGGATCTCCTTGAATTGTATCTTGACGCCGGTCCTGCCGACAATAGATACGGCAACCCCCCAAACATCTTTTGTTCCATCCAGGAATTCCAAGGTATATGCATTATGGTTTATTTGATCGAATGCGGCTGATATCCCTTTATTCAGAAGCGCAAGGGTCTTTCCATCGCTCGATGTCAGGTTCCCAGCCTCGATCGGGCCGTTGCCGTCACTATCCCTGCCTTTGTCTTGAACGCCAGTAGCCCCTGATACGCTTGAGCTACCGGATTTGCCGCCGTCAACCGTAACTTCCGACTGCCTGTCCGGACTGTCAAGAGTGGCGTTGACGCTGGGATCATCGGATTTCGAATATTTCACTTCAATTGCCAGGACTTGACGGCGTGTCTCGAGGATGAAATCCGGACGCCCGTCCCCTGAATGCTTTTCCGCGAAGACAAAACCGCGCGCGAACGCCAGGGCGGTATTCATATGTGATTTATAGAATGATTCGAGTCCGCTATGATAATCATAAGGGATTCCAGCGAA
>JAISFS010000290.1 GCA_031263485.1 Deltaproteobacteria bacterium
GAGAAGCGGGGAACGGGGGGCAATAAGCGGGGAACGGGGAGGAAGACGGGGGGAACGGGGGGAAATAAGCGGGGAACGGGGAGGAAGAAGGGGGGAACGGGGGGGAAATAAGCGGGGAACGGGGAGGAAGAAGGGGGGAACGGGGGGAAATAAGCGGGGAACGGGAGAAACGAAGAACACGCCATGAGGCCGTCTTTCTCGGTCTCCCTCCGGACATCGGAGGCGGTGTCGGAGGCGTCAGGCCGCGCCGCATAAAGCCATGCAACGCAAAAAGCCGCCCCGGAGGCGGGCGGCCAGTTGCAGCGATGAAGACCTTCCGGGGCTCAGGCCGTTGCCAGGACCTCGGCGGCGGGGGCCTCGACCGGGTAAACGCTAACCTTCTTGCGGGAAGAGCCGTAGCGCTCGAACTTCACGAACCCGTCTATCAGGGCGTAAAGCGTGTAGTCGCGACCGATGCCGACGTTAACGCCGGGATGTATCTTGGTGCCAAGCTGGCGCATGATGATGTTGCCCGCACGCACGGCCTGGCCGCCGTAGCGCTTGACGCCTCTCCTCTTGCCTACCGTGTCCCGTCCGTTGTGGCTGGAGCCTCCGGCTTTCTTGTGTGCCATGGCGATGTCTCCTTGAAAAATCTACTCGGCCGGAGCCGTGTCATCCTTGGGGTCCGACTCGTCGGCCGGGGCGGCCTCGTCATTTGGGGCATTCTCCTCCGACGGGGCGGTCTCCTCGGCGGGGGCAGCCTCATCGGCAGGAGCGTCCCCGTCCGGCTGGACGGACTCCTCGGTCGAGGCAACCGTCTCGGCCTGAGCGGCCTCGGGGGAGGACTCTGACTCCGGCGCGGAAGCGGACTCGTCCGCCGGGGCGACCCCAGGCGCGGGCTCGTCCTCGGGGACCGGCCCGGGCGCGGGCTCGACGACCCCGCCGATGGCCGTGATCAGGACCGCCGAGAGGTCCTGGCGGTGGCCCTGGGACTTGTGGTAGCCCTTGCGGCGCTTCTTCTTGAAGACCAGGATCTTCGGGCCCCTCTCCAGGCGCGTCACCCTGCCGGTGACGGAGACGCCCGCAAGCAGGTCGGGACCGGCCTTCACGCCGGACGCGTCCTTGACCAGGAGGACCTTGCCGAAGACGAACTCGTCCCCCTGCTTGGCCGCCAGGCGGTTGACCTTGATGGTCTGGCCGACGGACACCTGATACTGGCGCCCCCCCTCTTCGACTATGGCATACATGGAAAACTGCTCCTTGAAGAGAACAAAATGGAAAGGCGATAGTACCCTGAAACGCCCGGGCTGTCAAGCCGAAACGCGGTCCGCCCCGGGCGTGGAAGGCACCGGAGGCGGCGGGGACGTCCCCCGGCCGGGCTGCCGTCCAGGGGGCCGGGCGGGGGCTACTTCACCACGAGGTTTATTAGCTTGTCCGGGACGTAGATCTTCTTCACGAGCTCCTTGCCCTCGATCCACTTGAGGACCGTCGGGCTCGCGAGGACCAGCGGGTCAATCTCCTCGGCGGTGAGTCCGACGGCCAGGGTCAGCTTGTCGCGCAGCTTGCCGTTGACCTGGACCACGTACTCCACTTCCGGGCGTCTGATCATGGCCTCGTCGTAGGTCGGCCAGGACGAGTCGAAGACGCTTGAGGCGTTGCCCAGCGACTCCCAGAGCTCCTCGGCCAGGTGAGGCGCGAATGGGGAGAGAAGCCTCGCCAGGACGGAGGAGATCTCGCGGTTGCGGATCCGGTTCTTGGTGAGGTGGTTCACGAGCTCCATCATGCGGGCGATGGCCGTGTTGTAGGAGAAGCGCTCGATGTCGTGCCCGACCGCCTTCACGGTGGAGTGGAGCCAGTAGAGGGTCTCGGCGCCTTCCGGGGGGGAGTCGTCCAGGGGCCCGGATTCGGGGGAGCAGGCTGCCGCGAGGCGGTCCAGGAAGCCCTTCATCGCCTTGACGCCGCCGTCCCGGAAGTCGCCCCCCTCCAGATACGATCCCATGAACATCAGGTAGACCCGGAAGGCGTCCGCGCCGTAGTCCCCCACGTACTCGTCCGGGTTCACGATGTTGCCCTTGCTCTTGCTCATCTTGGAGCCGTCCTTCACGATGATCCCGTGGGCCACGAAGCGCCTGTAGGGCTCGCTGAAGTCCAGGAACCCCGCCCTGTTGAGGGCCTTGCAGAGCCAGCGGCTGTAGAGGAGGTGCAGGACGGCGTGCTCGTTCCCGCCCACGTAGAGGTCCACGGGGAGCCACTTCCGGGTCCGCCCCGCATCGAAGGGCCGGTCGTCGAACTCGACGGACGGGTAGCGGTAGAAGTACCAGGCCGAGCAGAGGAAGTTGTCGGAGACGTCCGTCTCCCTCACGGCGGGGCCCCCGCATTCGGGACAGGCCGTGTTGTAGAACTCCGAGTGGCGCTTCAGGGGCGAATTGCCGGATCCGTCCGGCTTGAAGTCCTCGATGTACGGGAGAAGCACCGGAAGATCCTTCTCGGGTACCGGCACCGCCCCGCACCTGTCGCAGTAGACGACCGGGATAGGCGGGCCCCAGTAGCGCTGGCGGCTCACGCACCAGTCGCGGAGGCGGTACAGGGTCCTGAACTCCGCCTTGCCCTCCCTGGCGAGCTTCTCGACTATGGCGGGGATGCCCTCGCTCTTCGCCTCCAGCCCGTCGAACTCGCCGGAGTTCATGAGGACGCCCTCGCCCGCGTAGGCCTCCTCCAGGATGTCCGGGGCGTCCGGCGGGGCCGCTACGACCTGTATGATGGGGAGATCGAAATTCAGGGCGAACTCGTGGTCGCGCGAGTCGTGGGCCGGCACCGCCATGATGGCCCCGGTGCCGTAGCCCATGAGCACGTAGTCAGCGGCCCACACGGGTATGCGGCGGCCGTTCACGGGGTTTAGCGCGTAGGCGCCGGTGAAGACCCCGGTCTTCTCGCGCTTCTCGTCCTGGCGGTCGGCCTCGCTGATCGACGCGGCGCGCCTGCGGTACTCCTCCAGGGCCGCCTTCCGCTCCGGCGCGGTTATCTCGTCCAGGACGGGGTGCTCGGGGGAGACGACCATGTAGGTGGCCCCGAAGAGGGTGTCGGGTCGGGTCGTGAAGACCCTGAGCTCCGGGCCCCCCTCAACCTGGAAGGTCACGTCGGCCCCGGTGCTCCGCCCTATCCACTGCCGCTGGGCGGTCTTGGTGCGTTCGGACCAGTCCAGGCGGTCCAGCTCGTCCAGGAGCTCGTCCTGGAAGGCCGTCGTCCGGAAGAACCACTGCTCCATCTCCCGCTTCTCGACTTTGGAGGAGCAGCGCTCGCACAGCTCGTCTATGACCTGCTCCTTGGCGAGCACGGTCTTGCAGCCGGGGCACCAGTTGACCTGCCCCCGGGCGCGGTACGCGAGGCCGTTCTTGAGGAGCGTCACGAACATCCACTGGGTCCAGCGGTAATATTCGGGGGACGTGGTGTCCACCTGCCTGCTCCAGTCCACCATGAGCCCCATGCGCTTCAGCTGCTCCTCCCGGAAGCGGGCGATATTCCTGGGCACCATCTCGGCGGGGTGCCTGCCCTGCTTCAGCGCGAAATTCTCGGAATGCATCCCGAAGGCGTCGAACCCCAGCGGCTCGAAGACGTCGTAGCCGAGGAGCCTCCGGTACCTGCCCTGGATGTCGGAGCCCACGAAGGCGAACACGTTGCCCACGTGCAGGCCCTCGGCCGAGGGGTACGGGAACATCATGAGGTTGTAGAACGGCCTTTCGGCCCCGTCCAGATCGACCTTGAAGGTCCCGTCCCTCTCCCAGCGCTCGCGCCATTTGGCCTCGACGGCCTTGGGATCGTACTTTGCCATTGTGGGGATGCCTCCGCTGCCCGCAGGGGGCAATGCTCCGGTCGCAGGGCCGGACTGACTAAAATAGATAAAACCGGCCTGCAAGTCAAGGGAATCGCGGTATCGCGGAAACGGAACCGCGCCGGACAACGGTCCGCCGGGTTCGGGGCATCGCGCCGCACCGCGCGGCTACCGAAGGGCGGACGGGATGCCGCCGGGCAGACGGAAGGAGGTCGGAACGAGAACGAGCCGCGGGAGGGGCATCACGGGGCCAGCCGGGACGGGCGGGGCAGGTGCCGACAGGCGAGGACAGGACGACGACCGAAAACCGAAGCGATGAACGAGGCGGCGACCGATAGCCGAGGCGGTAGCCGATGGCCGAAGCAATGGCCGATGCCCGAAGCAATGGCCGATGGCCTAAGCAATGGCCGATGGCCGACTTTCAAACGTCAGCGGCCCGCCCATGGGACCCGATGCTGTAGATATTCGTCGCGAGAAATTGCAAGGGCTCGAAATGGAGGGGCTAGGGCACACGGGGCATTGAGGCCTGCGGCGGTCTGGAACGGCTTTCTCGCCCACGTCGCGGCCCCATCGCGATATCGTTCCACATTCCATCGAAAACTCTCCGTGGAGTTTCAGGCACCCGCCTCAGGGTGAGGAGGTCGTGAGATAAGGTGAGGAGGGCGGGTGAAAGTCGACGACTGGGAGCCAGGCAACGCGATCAGGCCGAGCCGTCCTGCGGGCCTTCGGAAGCCCGGCGGAGCCTGAGACTCCGCGCCCCGTGGCGGGGACCGCGAGGCCGATAACGGTAGGCCTGACGAGGCCTACCCCCGAAGGACGAGAAAACGAAAAGACCATGCCAGGAACCGTTAGTTCCGGCCGTGGCCTTCGTGACCGCAAATCGATTTTCTGGACTATTCGGGATCTGGATGGAACGGTCCCGGTCCGCCGGATACATCTGGCCCGTCGGGGGCAACCTGACTGGCCATCGGCGTTCGCGCCATTTCCGCGAACCAGAGCTGCCGGCGCAGAGCCCTCCGAGGGCCGCGCCGGCGGGCAGGGCCTCGGCGGACGGACGGGCAGTACCGGTCTGCCCGATTGGGCGGCCTTCCGCAAATCCGTTTTCACAGAACCTTAATTCATGCCATCCGGCTTGTCGAGCAGTAAAACTCCCAGACGCCCCAGGGCCCCGCACCGCAACGCTACGTTAAGCGGAAGCGTTTGGGTCCCGGACAAAGGCCTTCGCAACCTGAAACGGATATCCAGATTTCCTCATCGAGTCATACTTATCGCTTGCCCTTCGCAACCCGCTGGAAGCCGTTACCGGACGGCGCCGGAGCACCATCCGTGAACGATGCCGAACATGGGCATAGACTAAAGGGCGGCGGGGACGAAGACAGCGAAAACAACCGGAGGTCTCCGGCACCCGCTTGCGGGATACCGCAAAGCGTTGTCCCCTGTGACTCTGGTGAAACTTGCCTCCCTCCGGGCGGCCATCCGACCCCGAAGCAGTAGTCCGCCGCCGATGCAGAAACGCAGGTGCCGTTTCGGTGCGCCCCGTCCGTGCTGGCGCAAAACACCTGCTGGCGCATGGAAGGCGCGGGTGAGCGTGTTCCGGGGCATGCCGCCGTCACGTCGATAGCCTGACCCGTAGGCGGAACCGTGAGATGGATCGCTTCGTTAGTACCGTCTCAGGCTCGACCCCGACGGTAATCCCGAAGAGCACGGGAACCCCGGAGGGTGGAGGCAACAAAATCACACGGGCATGGCTCCGGGTGCCATGAAACATCGGTTAAGCCCGGTTCGCAACAGTCCCTCCCTTTGTCGCGCGATCCGTCCCGGAAGCGAAGGCCGCATGCCCGAGGCACCGTGAGGACGAAAGGGGGCTTGAGCCGTCAGGGCAAGGCATCGGTTCTGCCGCTTGCAGGAGTCCCGCCTCAGCTCGGATCATCTAAATCATGGTGGACGGAAGGCACGAAGCATGAGCATCGCTTGATGAAATCCAGACGCACCACTCCCGTAGGCCCGTTGCGGTGCTTCTTTATGTGCAGCTCGGCCCTGCCCTCGAACTCCGGCATGTCGGGACGCAGGAGCTCCCTGCGCAGTATGAAGGCCACGATGTCCGCAGCCTCGCCTATCTCGTCGCTGCCTTTGATATCGCAGAGATCCTGGGACTTGCCCATGTGCTGCCTCAGCTGGGCGCAACACAGCACCGAGAGGTTCAGCTCCTTGGAGAGGCTCTTGAGACCCGCCGAGGCATCCGCCATCTCCCGCCTGAAGCTTTCCCGCTTCACGTCGGCTTTCATCAGCTGGATGTAGTCCAAGACGATGAGCCCCAGGGGCGGGAGCCCGTCGCGATTCAGCCTGCCTGTCAGCTCCACCGCCCGTTCCAATACCATGGACGGGGAGATTACGCCGGGCGGGGTGACATTTCCGGCGCCCGCGCCAACGATATGGAATGAAGCCGACAGGAATTCGCGGTCCGCCATATCGAGAGCCGCCCGCTCATCCGGCGATAGCTGCCCGGAGCCGATTCTCGAAAGACCAACGCGGCTCAACTGGCTCAGGGCCCGCTCCCGCAGCCGCTCGCGGGACAGATCCATGCTGAAAAACATGACTGAGTAAGCCGGCACGTTGCTGAAGGCCTCCCGATGCATGGGAAGGGCGGCGTTCAGCGCGAGGTTCAGGACAAGCGCGGTCTTGCCCATGCCCGGGGAACCGCCCAGGACGATCATTTCGGACGTCCGGAACCCGCCGGTCAAGCGGTCGAGGGCCGCAAATCCTGAAGGCACGGGGGGGATCCCGCCGCTCGCGCCGCAAAAATTGTTTCTCATAAGTCCCATTGCCTCCACGAAAGTCTCGCGGAGACCTGCGGGCGCTAACCTCTGAACGGGAGACAACCTCTGGAATGGAGCCGGCCTCTTGACGGTCCGCTCCCCCGCACGGCCCTTCAGACCCTCAGGCCGGTCGAGACGGCTCAAGTGCCCGCAGGCGCCCCGCCGCCCTGATCGTCGAAATCCTGGAAGGTGGAAGGCAGGAAGCAGGAGCAGTGCTTGAGGAAATTCAGGTGCAGCACGCCGGTGGGCCCGTTGCGGTGCTTCTTTATCTGCAGCTCGGCCTTGCCCTCGTACTCCGGCTTGTCGGGGTGCAGGACCTCCTTGCGCAGTATGAATGCCACGATGTCCGCGTCCTGCTCGATGGCGCCGGAGTCGCGGAGATCCGAGAGCTCCGGGGCCCCGTCGTCGGACCTTTTCAGCTGCGAGCAGCACAGGACCGCGATGTTCAGCTCCTTGGCGAGGCTCTTGAGGGAGGCCGAGATCTCGGCCACCTCCCGCTCGCGGTTGCTGTGCTTCTCGTCCGGGGTCATCAGCTGGAGATAGTCCACGATTATGAGCCCCAGCGGCGGGAGCTTGCCCCGATCGAGGAGCCGCATGAGCCTCCTCGCCTTGGCCCTCAGTTCCAGGGGGGTTGTCTTCTTGCCCGAGGTGTCGTCGATGTAGATGGGCGCTTCATGGAGCTCGTTTATGGTCTGGGTCAGCAAATCCATCTCCTGCGGCGAGAGGCCGTAGGAACGCATCTTCAGGAGATCGATCCGGGAGAGCTGGCAGAGGATCCTCATCACTATCTGCTCGCGGGACATCTCCATGCTGAAGAACATGACGCTGAAGGCCCCCATGTCCTGGTAGGCCTCCCGGCGCCAGGGCATCGCGGCGTTCAGGGCGAGGTTCAGGGTGATGGCGGTCTTGCCCATGCCGGGCCGCCCGCCAAGGACGATCATGTCGGACTTCTGGAACCCTCCGGTCAGCCTGTCCAGATACGCGTAGCCGGTGGGCACGCCCGACAGCCTGCCCTGCAGGCTGGCGACTTCGGCGATGCGTTGATACACGTCCGAAAGCGTCTCGGGGAGGAAGAAGAGGTTGCTCTCGCATCTCCTGTCCCTGATGCCGCAGACGGCCGCCTCGACGTCGTTCAGAAGCTCGTCCACCGAGCCCGGCACGGAGGCGCACTTCTCGGCTATCTCGAGCCCCACGGCCTTCAGGCGGCGCACCGCCGCCCGGTCGACCACGTACTTGGCGTACTCCTTGGTGGCGCGGAAGACCACCGCGGATGCCTCCAGATCCGACAGGTAGACCTCGGTGCCCACCTTCTCGTAGGAGCCCCTGCTCTTGAGCCTGTTGGACAGAGTCAGGCTGTCCACCATTTCGTTGCGGTTGTACAGATCCGCGATAGCGGAATAGATCTCCTGGTGCGCCTCGCGGTAGAAGTCCTCGGGGACCAGGCCCACGTCCAGGGCCTCGGGAAGGTTCTCCGCCCCCATGGTGATGAGCGTTCCCAGGAGGACCTTCTCGTTCATGAGGTCTAGCTCGGAGAACTCGAGAAACGTGGACTCCTGCGTGAGCTGGCCGAGACGCTCCACGACCTCGTGGCGGGGGACGGGGTATAGCATGGGCTTGTTAGAGAAGTCGCGGGAAGGCATCCTTGGCACCTGGAAGGCTCTGGGGGTCGTCGCGGAGGGCGCCGGGGCGCCCGCCGAGGGGCCGCATGACTTTGTCGGGCTGAACCGACAGCTGTCGCCTGCCGGCCTCGCTGAAAAACGACTGCCGGCCTTCATGGGGGGCGGACGGCTCCGCTGACGCGGGCCTGCGGGCGGCAGGAGCGGCTTCCGTCTTGCGGGTGACGGCCTGCCGACATCGCGCGGTCCGGTCGAATCCGGTCTGGACCGACCGGAGGGCGCATGAGCTTTCTGGAAGGAGAAGTAGCGAAAAGGCGGGGCGGATGAGGGGCCGACGGTTCGGGCACCATATCCTGACGCCCCGCTCTCCCCTCACGCTCCTAATATACACCCGCTCTCCCAGAAAAAGTAGCCGCCGGACGGGCCCTCGCCCCGCAAGGCCGCTGTCAGGCAAGCCGAAAAAAAAATCGGGCCCGCGAAGTGGGTGACCGAAACCACGAAGGGGAGGACCGAAACCACGAAGGGGAGGACCGAAACCACGAAGGGGAGGACCGAAACGCCGAATGGGAGGACCGAAACGCCGCATGGAGGCCCCCAACCGCCACCTGGACGGCCCGGGACGCCAAATTCCACGGCCCACACC
>JAISFS010000146.1 GCA_031263485.1 Deltaproteobacteria bacterium
CGGCCCGTCAGGGCCAGTTGCCCGCCGCTGAACAGGTCAGGCAACCGCCCGGGGCTCGTGCGGTTCAAAGGAAGCGAGCACTTGAGCTCCGGGGCGGTCAGGACCGGGGAGGTGATGCGGCTGAAGACCTCTGAGACCTTGGCCTCGATGTCCTCGCCGGGCTGGACGAAAGCCGTGGCCCCCCCCGAGATGCCGGAGAAGCGCTCCAGGAGCCTGGCGTTCAGGTCGTAGCCCACCCCGGACGCCTCTTTCCTGATGACCCTGTGGGCCACCCGGCGCTCGGCCCAGATCCTGGAGGAGTTGGATCTGGGCGAGTTCGAAGGCAAGGCGGGGGAAAGCCTAAGAAAGGAGCTCACGGACGAGCTCATCTCGCTCGCCCGCAAGTACGGGGTGCTCACGCCGTATACGAGCTTCCTGGCAATGGAGGACCAGGACCTGAACCGGACTGACGAGAACTTCAGGCAGGCCGTCACCCGGCTGGGGCTCATGGGCGAGACCTCCGGTCGAGGCGCGATCCGATCGAGGGGGATGAGGGGTAGCGAACTCGGGCGCATGTCCTTGAGCCGCTCCGATATGGATTTCAAGGCCAGGAGCATCGATGCCTTCGAGCTCCACTCTTCCCCGCCTCCCCTGGCGGATTTTGTAGCCAGAATGACGGCGGAGGGAATAAGTGAGGAGGCGCGGGAAAGGATAAGGCAGATCGAAACGAAAGCCATAAGGAAAAATTTTACCAGAGCCGATCTCCGAGAGATCGGCGTGATCCTGAAGTGTTCTCGCAGCGGCGGCGAGTCTCCCGGAAACGGAGCCTCCGGCTCCCCGGTGGCGGGCACGGGGTTCCCTGCGGGCGACAGGGTCCAGCCGGAGACGATAGGCGGCAGGACCTTCTTCCGCAAGGGTGGAGTCCTGGTGGAGGGCGACCTGAACGATGACGAGCTCAAGGCCGCCAAGGAGGTGAAGCAGTTCTCCGAGGAGTACTTCAGGCTCGCTGCCGAGCTTCCGGCGGAGGGCCTGGGGTGGCTCTCGCAGGACACGTCCCTGGTCTTCCGCTGGAAGGGGGAGGTCTACCGGATCTTGCCCTTGACTGAGAAACCGGTCGCGTCCAAGACGAAGAACCGGAACGCGCCCAAGACGAAGCGGCTCAAGTCCTTTGTGGACAATTAGGGCAAACGCCTCCCGGAGGCCTTGCGTTCGCAAGGTGGCTTCCGTTGGGGAAGCGGAAAGGCGTTCCAGTGCCGTACCGTAACCCAGTCATCGGCGCCAGGCAATGAGTTTCAGGACCGCTCAGGGCAAGCTACGCGTAAGCGATTCATCGGCAATACCAGTTGTATCAAGAGAAAGGCCGGGTAAAGCCCGGCCTTTCTCATGCGAAACGTCTTCGCGGAACCTCCCCAGGGGCCCGTTATGTCCGGTAGTTGGCTGTGCGTTGTCCGGCTCTTGCCCGGCTCGCTGCCCGGATCGTTGCCCAAGCCCCTGGTCGGGTCATTGCCCAAGCCCCTGGTCGGGTCATTGCCCGAAGTGGTAGAAGAGAAGAAGGCCGGTCGCGAACTGGTTCGGGGATCCGCGCTCGACCAGCGGGGAGTCGGCCGCGTCCCCGGTGATCCTCGAGTACCTCGCGAAGAGGTCCACGGAGATGTTCGAGGAGAGGAAGTAGTCCACCGAGCCGCCCAGGGAAACGTCCTTCAGGCCAGCCGACGGGTTGAACTCCCTGTATCCGGAGCGCTGGGACTGGGCGCCGGATACCCCGAAATGGGTCCTGTTGTAGTCGGCGTCCGCGAAGCCAGCGCCCGCCGCGAGGCCCCAATGGAAGAGCTCGCTCATGCGGTTGAGGTAGGCGAGGCGCATGTCCAGGGTGAGGCCCTTGTCGCTCGAGAGGCCCTGAAAGGCCTTGATTCCGAAGGAGACCTCCTCGATGCGGTAGATTAGCGAGGCCCCGCCGGTGAGCTGCGGGTCCACGTCCCCCATGCCGCGCAGGTAGTCGCTGTCCCCCTCGTCCCGGCCCCAGCGGTAGTTCACCGCCGGGGATACCTCCAGGGCGCCGCCCAGGAGATCGAAGCGGATCCCCAGTCCCTTGTCCGAGGACATGAACACCGGGCCGTAACGCATGTTCAGGAAAGGGAGAGGCTTCACCTCGCCCTTGTCCGACCCGTAATATTCTGGGGCATAGGCGGCCCCGAAGCCGATGGACCCCGTGACGGTCGTGCCGCCGCCTTCCCCGGTGTCCATCACCTGGGCCGGGCAGGGCACTGTCCAGAGGACGGGCAGGCCGAGCGCGGCCGCGAAGAGCCAGAACTTCAGCTTAGACGGCATGGCGTGCTCCTTGGAATTTCTTGGCAAGAGGTCCGGCGGCCTTGACGCGAGTTTCGAATCATCAGTTTTACAGCTCTTTATAAGTTATGTCAAGATGATCTCAATAGGTATATCTAATGAAAAAGAGCTATTAACAAGACATAATCACAATATATAGGTATGAAAATATTATAAAATACTAAGAAAGGCAAAGAAAATTGCTTTTCTCGGCCCAAAAGCTTTCCGCTGACTGGAGACAGACCCGACCGCCCCCTGACGGTTACAGACTCTTGACTGCGGGCCCCCTTTCGCGGAACCTGGCCTCCCCCCTTCCAGTGCATCCGGGGTGACTACAGCGGCATAAGGCCTGACAGCTTCCGAAACGTTGCCTACCTTCCGGTGAACCCGGCGGACTTCCCGCTCACCCTGTCTGCCGCCAATCGGCAAATTGCCCGCCTCCTGCTGCTTTTAGCCTGCCGCCGTGAGCGGAAGTCGAATCAGGTATCCGTTAACGGGGGGGAGGCCGACCGCTCCCCAACTTCGGAAAAATGGCTATTCGAATTCTTGAGTTTCGGAAGCTGTTTTTGCCCAGCTCACTCCATGAACGAATGCCCCACCCTTGCTGTCCAAGGATATCATGCGTAAGATACGCAAGCGGCTTGTTTGGAATTCCCGAAGAGTTGCAGAGGCGCCGATGTGCCTTTGGGTCTTGACTTCTTTAATCGGTAATGATAATTTCATTTTTAGGGCGGACAATCAGAAACTTGGTTCGTATAGAATCGATTCCTGATGCCTGAACTATTTTCCCCCGAATCATATATAGGCTTGGTTGCCTGTGTCGGCATAACGCTGGATGTAAAATGACTCGAAGCAAGATTAAAATTTTCAATACGGAAGGAGTCTGCCTGACGTCAAAGCATTATATGGTACCTGCTTTAGAACGTATCCATGGTGTCATTCCACTTATCGATGCCGAGAAATATTTTGTCATACACGCTCCCAGACAATCCGGTAAAACGACATTTTTGTCTGAACTGATCAAGAAAATCAATTCTGATGGGAAATATTATGCCTTGAATTGTTCTTTAGGGACGACAAAAGGAATCCATAACGAGAACACGGCATTTGAATATGTCGCAGAGTCCTTGATTGATTCCGCAGAAACCTCGCAGATACCGGCGATTCAAATGTTAGCAAATCGGCTGATGCCCCTGAGAGAAAGGGGAAACAACATAAGAATCAAAATCATGCTTCGATGCCTTTGCGCTAATCTGGACAAGGATTTAGTCGTATTTTTCGATGAGATCGATGCATTAGAAGAGCCGATGATAGTAACATTTTTGGCTCAGCTGAGAGATGGCTACCTCTATCGGGACTGGCCAAACAATCAGTTTCCCAGGTCCTTAGCGCTCGTCGGCTTGCGAAATATCAGGGATTACAGGTCAAAACTCAGCCAAAACGGCCAATCAGGAGAATCTGGAAGCCCATTTAACGTCAAACATCAATCGTTGTTTTTGCCGGATTTTTCCAAAGTCGACATTCAAAACCTTTACAATCAGCATACGCTAGCTTCCGGACAGAAATTTGATGACAGCGCCATTGACCGCGCATGGCATTGGACGCAAGGCCAACCCTGGTTGGTCAATAAATTGGCATACGATATCATAAATTTCCAGTTAAATAACGATTTTTCAAAAAAAATTTCCGAATTCCACTTCAATGAGGCGGCAAAAAATTTGATTTTTCAAAACGAGGCCCATTTCGAATCGCTGGAAAAACGACTGAAAGAACCTCTTGTAAAAAATATCATGGAAGCTGTAATAACCGGAGCCGATTATTTGCCCTTTGAATTGTTGGATGAAGATGTTCAGTTATGCCTGGATCTTGGTCTTCTCAAATCAGTGGAAGTCAAAATCGAAGAAAAACACGAAGACGAAAGCAAGAAAATGACCAGCGCATTTCAGCCGGCCAACCCCATTTACAGTGAAGTCATCATCAAGGAGCTCACTTCAAATATCCTGGCGGCTACACCTGCCTCGTATGCGACTAGATGGATGGATGGAGACAGAATTGATATGTCGGGCCTCCTTGAAGCCTTTCAAAATTACTGGCATCGGCATTCTCCTGTCCTCACATCTCAACAATCTTTGAATTTAATCATCAGCCAAAGCATCTCTGATATATTCAGCAGAATACATCTGATATCTTCAACAGAATCAGCCAATGAAATCGCTGAAGTCTCAGCTCGACATTTAATCGGTTCTATCACCAGGCTAGTCAACGAATCTTATTGTCTCTTGGTTCTTCTGGCTTTTCTGCAAAGAACCTTGAATGGCGGCGCAGATTTTGTCGACAGGGAAGTTGCGGCAGGCAGAGGCAGGGTTGACATATGTGTTGGTTACGGTCAGCGCCGTTATTTGCTTGAACTGAAAATCAAAGGCAATATGTCGCTGGAAAACAGTATTGGACAGATATTGAGATATATGAACGCTTTTCAGGAATCAGAAGGATGGCTTGTCATTTTCGATAGGAATATCCCAAAATCCTCTGAGGAAATATTGCCGGCAACCACTCATGTGATAGGTGACAAAATCATTCATGTTATCACATGTTAATCTTGCTTTTCTGATTCGGTCGTCATATATAATTGATTGCTGAACTTAAATCATAAACTGACAATATTGTCCATGCCGTATCCCAAACAGTTTTTTGCTGAAGTTAAAGATGCGGGATAAGTTGTCAATGTCAAAAGAGGCGATATTCTGAGGCTTGCCCGCCTGGCCACGATTCAGGGATTTTCAGTGGAATCCTGGCGATAGACGCGGGACTGAAGGGAGGCGCCAAGCGATGGGGCGGAGGATCGCCGGAGCAGGTTCTCCTGCGGCAAGTCTGAAGGCCCCGGCGGGACGCTACATCCGATCCCCGCAAGGGTGGCAGGGCGGCGGAAACGCCGCGCGGGTGCCTGCCATGGCCATATCGTTGAGTCAATCGCGCAATGGTTGCACCGCAGGGGACGCGTGTCAATGTTCCCCTGAGGCATTCTCCGTAGCGAGAAGGGGATGGTCAGGCCAGAAAGCCGCGCCTTTGCCGGCGACAGTCCTTGAAGGTTCGCGTGGCCTCTCGGGTCGCGCACGGGGATGATCCCAGGCTGCGATGCGAGGGGAGTTAGAAGTTGCCCGGCTGGTGGCGCGGTTTGGGCATCGCCGTTGACGGTTACCGCAACGGAACGTCGCGGGGTGATCAAGAAGCACTTTCCCTCCGGGTGGAAGTCCAGTCACGGCATGGCATGCCGATGGGCTTTCGGATCGTTGAAGTCGTACCGGGAATCTCCTAGACCGTCCAGTTCCGCAATCTGGAACGATCGTGCGTCAATCTTGTCACCGAAGGCATCATTGCGTCAATCTTGTCACCGAAGGCATCATGGCGTCCAGCATGGCAGATCACCGTACATGGGTAGCCATCCGTAGATGCTGTTGACACCTGTCTGCCTGAGGCATAGAATCGTGAAATCCAAATCCCACGATCGGCATTCGCCTCCGCACGGGGACGGAGAAGGGACCGTTAATGACATTGCCTTTGCGGGCGCGTCCCCGTCTCCGGGCTCCTATCCATTCCCCCGGGCGCCGCCAGAGCGGCAGGGACACATACGCGTACCGCCTGCGTGCGGGGTTACTGGCTGTCGGAACCGCACCGACCGGATATGACCTGATCAGATGGCACGTGGAGTCGACCTTCAGCCACCCTGCTGGCGAGGACCCGGCACTGCCGGGAGTTGCGATCGGGCGTTGTCGTGCCATGATTCTGTCGTTCGCGGGATTGTTACCCCGTCAAAAACGCCATGTCCGGACGGTACGCCTCCGCGCTTGGCGCCGCCCCCTTCTTCGTTCACCGTTCACCGTTAACCGTTCACCGTTCACCTTGCCTCGTTGCCATTGCCGCATCCACAGTCTCCCAATCGTTGAAAATCGCCTTGCGGCAAGGCTAAACTCCAAAGGAGACGCCCATGAGATTTTCCGTAACCCTGGCGGTGGCGGTCGCGCTGTCCGCCTCAGCCCTGACGCCAGCCGCCCTGGCGGATCCCCCTGACCCCGTTGTCGTGTACCGGGATACCGGGCATGCCGCATATTTTTGCGAGTACGAGCCTTCGGAGTCCGGCGACAGCCCGGACATCGTGGTAGTCTACCACCCCGACAAGGGCAAGCAGATTCTGTACACCCTTCCCGATGACAGCGGTTTCTGGGACGCCATTTCTCGCCTCAAGCCCGGCACTGCCATCACGTACGACCTCGAAGTCTCCTACATGCACAACGAGAGCGGTGGCGGGATGTTCACCTATGTCGGCATGAGCGCCTTCAGGCTTGACCCCAACACCGCTGCGGCCACATCGGGTTGCCGGACGCCTGACGATACGGACGGCTGGCAAGACCGCAAGTACGTCGGCTCGGTCAAGGGATTCTTCTGCGGTTACGAGCCGTCGCCCGTCGTCGGAGTGCCTGCCGCTGTGGCGGTTGCGGTCGGCAAGGGCATATACCGAATCTCCTGGGTCCCGAACCTCTTTGAACAGGACGGGATTAGCGCGATCCCAAGGGATTCGCCGTTAGACATCGACATTGCCGTCATGGTCTCGCACGATCCGAAAGGTTATGATCTCCTGCCGGTCGTCTTCCTTGCCGACTTCAGAAACGTCGGGCCTCCGTCCCCCGGCGCCTGCGGCAACGGCGCCAGGTAAGCTCAGGGACGGCATTGGATCCCGTAACCTATGGACGCCGCCCGATGCCGCACCCGGCGCGGACCGGAAGGGCGTTCGCCTGCGCGTATGCCCGCGTTCGCGCGTGCGTTGGTCGCGCGGTCCATGGCCTCGGACAATCCTGGGAGGACCAGAAATTTTGAATCCATAATCCTTACAGATTGGGGAAAATAGTGACCAGGATTTCGCCGCTTCCCTGCGGGCTGACTGGGTCCGCAAGGAAGGAGTCATGCGGACCCGTGCGTCATCCAGCTGTATGGAGAAGAACGGCTCTACTCAGTTCTTCTCAGTTCTTCTCAGTTTTTCTTAGTTCATCTTAAGTTCTTCCAACAAATTGATCCCCACATGCCAAGAGAGAGAGCTGGAGCAGTGCTGCGAGTGCCATCGCATGATATGACGAAAGCGTAATAAATCCACGGGAGATCCAGGTTTCTGGGCTGGCCGGCTTAACCATGGCAGGGATACGGGGGCATTTTAGGGAATTTCCTTCAATAATGGCAGGTTTCACTGTCGACATCTGGAGAGAGAACCCGCAACTGCTTAACAAAATTCTGATTGCGGCATCAATCTACCAACTTTGCTAATTATGCATGTCTACAAAGGCACACCCGTCCCGGCCGGGGTGCCGCCCGGAAATGTGCCTTCTGATTGTCAGGCCATCACGAACGCCGTTATGGCGACCTTCGTTTT
>JAISFS010000206.1 GCA_031263485.1 Deltaproteobacteria bacterium
AGGAGCTCATTGATCTGGCCGACACCGTGACGGAGATGACCGAGATCAAGCACGCGTACCATTCCGGGATCCCCGCCCGGAAGGGCATAGACTATTAGGAGCCCGCAAGTGCCTTGGCATTCCCCGTCAAACTTCTTCTCGTCTCCGTCGGACGCCCGGGCGGCAGGATTCCTCGCAGACGCGGAACTCGTCTGGGAGCTTCTGGACGGCATAGGCCCTTTCGTCTCCTCGATCCTCCGTCCCAACGTCGCGCCCCTTAGAGAGATCCAGGGAGGCCTGGTGCCCCGGCCAGCGGCGATCATGGACGGCAAGGCGATTCCGGACGGGATAACTTACGACCTCAAGCCGCCCGACGGTGGTTTCCGGGTATACCTTGAGGGCAAGGAGCTTCCCGGGGCCGCCCTAGTCCTTCCCGGCGCCTTCCTGGCCTCCGACGACATCGAGCTGGGGCCGGGGGCGCTGGTGGAGAGCGGGGCCTGGATAGCCGGGCCGACGCTTATCGGGTCCGGGGCCGCAGTACGGCAGGGGGCCTATGTGAGGGGTTCGGTCCTGGCGATGGAAGGCGCCATGATAGGTCACGCCACCGAGGCCAAGAACGTCGTGATGCTCGATGGCGCCAGGGCGGGCCATTTCGCGTACCTTGGCGACAGCATCCTCGGGAACGGCGTGAACCTGGGGGCCGGGACCAAGCTCGCGAACCTCAAGATGACCTCGCTCCCGTACCGCTTCAAGGTCGGCGGCAAGGTGACGGAGGTCCTGAGGAGGAAGTTCGGGGCGGTGCTGGGCGATGGGGTGGAGACCGGATGCAACTCGGTAGCCAACCCCGGCACGCTCATGGGCATGAACTGCAGGGTGATGCCGAACGCGTCCGTAAGGGCGGGGTACCACGATCACATGACCGTGGTTAAGTGAGCGACTCCGGGCTGGCGGATCGCGGGCCGGACGGATGCTGAAAGTCGTCCGGACGATGCCGAGCCTTGCTGGAAGCCTCGCGGGAAGCCTCCTGGACATCGCTCCCTCGGCGCTCGCGCCGGGACGCCGTTTCCGGACCGGCATCCGGCGGGCGATAGCCTGATCGCATTCAAGTGTTGCCGAAATTCAGGGACATATTCCGTATGGCGCGATCCCCCGGACAGAAAGACGGCCTGATATCGGTCATCGCCCCTGTGTACAATTCCAGCCGGTTCTTGCCGTCATTCGTCGAAGGCATGGACAGGCAGTCGGACCGCAATTTCGAGCTGATTATGGTGGACGACTGTTCCACAGACGATTCTCTGGCGATGATGGAATCGTTGGCCGTCGGCCGCGGCAATATCAGGCTCATCCGCCGTGAGGCCAACGGCGGCCCCGGCTTGGCCCGGAATACGGGCATCGAGGCAGCCGCAGGCGACTTCATCATGTTCGTGGACGTTGACGACTCCTTTTCCGACGGGTATCTCGGGACCATGAGGGCCGTAATCGAAAAGGACAACGCCGACATGGCGTTCTGCGGATCGGCTGACCGGACGGTGTGGCGCGAGATTCACGATGGCGTCTTCTACAATGCCGAAAGGCATTTCTACAAGCTTTATTCCGGCAGGGACGCCCTTCATAATTTCTTCGGGATATTCCGCAACGAAATCAACTTCAAGGGTACCCCGTGGGCGAAAATAATCAGGATGTCCTTTTACGACAGGACTGGGCTCCGTTTCCCGCCCTGTTTTTTCGAGGACATAATTCTGACCTTCAAGGAATTGGCCCTGGCGGGATCGGTAGCCTGCTACAACGGGGACATGTACTTCTGGAACAGGAGGAATTTCAGTTCCGGATCGAGGAAATTCAGGGACCGGACTATTTCGGATCTTGCCGAGGTACCCGGGCTCGTCTATGATTTTGTCGAGTCAAACGATCTCATGGGCGAGATAGGCGACGAGGCCGCCAGGTTCTGTCTTTTCATTTTCAGGTACAGCTATCAGAGCTATTATTCCGACAGGTTCTATCTGGAAAACTTCGATCGCATCGTGTCGTCCTTCCATAGCCGCCTTTCCCGCCTCTCCCTGGAAAATGACGCTTATTACGTCTTTTTCCAGCTGTTTCTCCTGTATCTTACTGCGGTCGGCGGCGGCCGCGCCGATCATTTCGTCAAATTCATGGCGCCGTTCCGGCAACTCATCGAGGGGCAGCTTGAAAAGCCATGCTGTGCGCCCTTCAACGAAGGGCAGTATGTCTTTATGAGACGGCTCCTGGAAACACGGGACTGCGTTCACGCGGCGTCACCGGCAAGGCTCGCGCTCGGTCGCGTGTCCCGTAAGCTGCTCCGCGAGCTGTATCTCCTGCTCGGCGACCTCCAGAGCTCTTCCGTCAGATCCGCCTTCGAAAAGTTTGTCATTCGGCTGTCCGGGCTTTTCGATTCAGATTATTACATAAGCCAAGGCGAAGCCGGTTCCGACGGCCGGTCTAGCGCATTGGATCGGTTCGTCGAATGCGGAGGACGCGACGGAAGGAATCCGAACGGCTGGTTCGACGTTGAATCGTATTTCCGGGCATATCCCGACGTGAAGGAATCCGGGCGAAACCCTCTAGTTGATTTTTACCTGTTCGAATCATACAAGCGGAGGTATTTTTGATCCTCGCGCGATTCGTCGTTTCATCCGCCCCTGCTTCAGCGACAAGCGGTCACGTGCGCCATGTCCCTGGACGCCTTAGCCGGTCACCCTGCCGTCGGCAGGAGGGCGCAACGCTCGCGCCGCCGGGAAAGTTCACGTTTCCGGCCGCTACCGAAGCTCAGGTTTCCGGCCACCGCCAATGTTGATTCCACTGCAAAAACCCTCCACCCCGACAGGAAAGAGGAAAGCCGTGCGGCCATCGCATTGGCACCCTTGCGTAAAAGCCTTAAGCCACCGCACATCTGCGCACCATTTATCCAGACACTCGGCCCTCACAGGACTGCCAGGAGGTGAGGGATGGGGTTTTTGCAGCGGAATCAATGTTGATTCCGTTGCAGAAACCCTCCACCTCGACAGGGAAGCGGAACTTCATGGGTCAATCGCATTGGCATCCTGGCGCTAAAGCCTTAAACCACCGCACATCATACGCACCCTTTGCCCAGATACTCGGCCCTTAAATGACTGCCAGAAGGTGAGGGAGGGGGTTTTTGCAGTGGAATCAATGTTGACACCTTCTTGAATGGATTCGGAGTCGACAGTTCATCGATTCGGTCCGCATGTCCATGATACAGAAAGGCAAGGAAAGACTGACTACCTGATACTAAAGAAAACAATGAGATAGTTATTGACAAACCTCATAATATTATGATAGGCTCGATAACTGACTTAGGTTGTCAATTATGATTCCGCATATAATCAGGTATGTGTAAATGTTCGACTGAACTCCACTACGATAGCTCATTGCTTCTTTCTTTAAGTTTCCTCTCAAGCAACTGTTTAACAAAAAATCGATATTCCGCAAATCTGTCCTTAAAGTTGAAATTTCGCGATAAGATATGCACCCTTGCCTCTGTCATCACACGTGGAGATGCTTTTTCACGGACATCATTATTTGTATCTGAGAATTTTTTTCCGTTTCTCTCGACATTATTTGGTTCATTGTTTTTTCAACTTAAAACTCAATACCCGTTCCAAATAGAGGTTAATCATTTCACGGAGTGGCCTGGATGAGGTAAAATCATGAGGAAAGGCAATGCTGATAATTTTCAGTTGCCAAAACGGCCAATTCAGCCGAACTTTTCAAATCTGATTCGCCATGGCGATGTATATATCGACAAAACTGGCATAATCAAGACACTCTTGGCTAGCCAGCACAACGCCGTTCTGCTGAACAGGCCGAGAAGATTCGGAAAAACCCTCCTGCTCAGCACTTTAGAGCACATTCTTAAAGGCGATAAGGCAAAGTTCGAGACGTTTGCCATCGGGAAAAGCGATTCCGATTACGACTGGAAAACCTCGCATGTGATCCGATTGGATATGAGCCGATACGGAGCAAATGCAAATCACATCGATTTCAATCTGACTGATGCCATTCATAGAATCGCAAAGAGATATGGTTTCAGCACTAACCAGGTCGGAAGCGGGCCGTCCCTTGCCGCGCTTATCGAAGAAATTTTCGATAATTACAAGGATATGCCGATCAAAGTCGGAGAAAAGGATATTATACCAGACACGCCATATGTAGCAGTTTTAATCGATGAATACGACTTTCCGTTTGTCATTAATTTCAATAATCCGAAAACTCTTCATAAGATACGCGATTTTTTTGCGAATTTCTACTCCTCCCTAAAGAGCGAGTCTGAAAAGATTCGTTTCATGATCGTTACCGGGATCACAAGGTTAGAAGAATTTACATCATTTTCCGGCATGAATCTTTTCAGAGACATTACCTTTGACCCAAATTACTCCACAATCTGCGGATTCACTAAAATTGAAATCATCAATAATTTTCGCAACAAATTATCAGAAGCATTCGAGTCGCTTAAAGCCGACAAGTCTCTCGGACCTCTTAAATCGACCGATGACATGCTAGCCTTGATCATGGACTGGTACGACGGCTATAGCTGGGATGGAAAAGAGAAGGTTCTTAATCCTATTTCGATATTGAGTTTTTTTGATTCATTCGAATTTGGACGTTATTGGTACGATACCGGCTCTCCGACATTTCTCCAGGAATTGCAAATTAAGGACAACGATTATTTCACAAATTTTTCCAATAACAGCTCATTCACCGCTTCATTGACATATTCTGATACAAAAACTATTTCACCTGAAAGCTCTTTGTTGGCAACTGGTTATTTGACAGTCGACAGCGCTGAAGGTGGCACCAGCAAAATCGGATATGTCGGCAAGACTTATCATCTGAAGATTCCGAACATGGAAGTACGGATATCGTATGCACAAGACTATCTTGTCTCCAGATTATACCCTGACATCTCTCTGAATGAGAGAACGCGTTTTTTAAATCTTTCTCAAGCTTTTTGTTCCCAGTTATGTGACATCAACGCTACCGATGCCGCTGAAACCCTTTCATCGATTTTCGCAGGCATTCCATATGATTATCACACCGAACTAGAATCATTCTATAAATCACATATGAATACCGTCTTGGCTTTCGCCCGCGGTTTTCTGACGGCAGAAAAACATAGCGGCGACGGAAGGCCTGATTTCGTTCTCGAAACTCGCCGTCAGGTTCTGGTGATTGAAATCAAATACGCCAAATCAGACGATCCTTGTGTCAACAGCACACTAGACAATCCATCGGGGGTGAAGCAAGCCGACATAATTCACGATGATTCCGGCGATACCCGATCTGCCAATCCGTCAGTGACCACCTTGCCTGGAGTTAGTTTACAACAAAACGATCAACAAAAATGGGAAGAAAAGACACAAATCCGAAGTCTGATAGACAGCGGGATAACCGCCGCATTGAATCAAATATCAGACAAAAATTACGCGTCTGAATACCTGGACGGCTCAAAAAGAGTTTGGGCCGTTGCCGTCTCGATTCTCGGCAGGACGGCCGTCAAAATCCAATTCGCCGAAATATCGCGCAAATAAGAGAACATGGCGAGTCCCTTCTTCCGATTATCAAGCCTATTCGTTTTCAGTCAAACCTTTGATTTTGCCGTGCTGCAAAAAATGTTCATCAATTCACGTCTGTTCGCCTCATTGCAAGCCGATTGACCGGACTGCGAGGGAACAGAACGGAACGTCCGGTTCGACTGCAATGAACGGAAGCGGCTCATTTCACGCTACCACGACCAATTCCGGAGACACAGGCAAGGTTTTGCCCGATATGTTTGTCGGCAGTGCCGGACAGGACGAAAACGACGAATCTTTCTTTAGTGGTCAGTCTCTCCCCATGCTCGAATCGATCCTGTCGCCAAGTCAACGTTCCGCTGGACGGCCACGTTCTTCCTGTCATTTCTAGCGCCACCCTCTTGAAAGTTCAGAGACGCCCAATTACCTTTTAGACGGTGTCGAATTCAAATATTCCCTGAGCCCAGCAGGGTATAAGTTGAAAGGCATGTTCTGGAATTCAAAATATTTCCGGGCAGAGCGTCGTCTGCGACAAAGAACCTGTTCGGCAAAACGCGCGAACACATGACCATGAACGGGCTATGGCTTCAATCGTTGCATGTAAATCGAATCTCGCCTGGCATAAAACTTCAGATTTTGACGCCCGCGAAAATCCGTCGCGAGAAACGACAGCTAACGACAAGGTTTCGTTTTCTGGAATAGCCCCCATATCGCAGACCTGAAGACCTGATTGCAGGCTCACGAAATCATGAGGCATGTCCAAGCCCTTTTCAGCTAGCCCGCAACCCCAACTATAGCTTCAACGGATTTTTATCTGAAAAGCAATCGGATCATCTCTATCGTCTATCCCGTGAAAAAATTTCCAGTATCGGCAAATCAAGGGACGCGTCAAGTCCGTGTTGTCGATAACTTGTTCCCCATCTCTTCAACTAATCACGACATGTCAGACGCAACGGCAAGAGCTCTGCGGGGGATTCAAGGGATTCAGGAGGGTAAACCGGATAAGGCGACGGCAGGCGAAACAACGGAGCCGGGCGGTCACGCCCTCAATGCAGGTGACGTTTCGCCTTCTCATCAGGCTTCCTGAGATTGAAGAGCGGGCCGCAGTCATTTCCTGGTTGGTCGCCCGCCACGAAAGGTTCCGCCATGAGAGTGATCTATGCCGTCCGATGAGACAAGACCTCCCGAGCCCCTGCCCCCACGCCTGCCAGGGAGCGTCTGCGGCCCGCAACACGTCCCGTCCCGTGCGGCAATGAGGAAAGGGCCGGGTGGCGAATACCGCTCCGGCCCTTCTTGACATGGTGGCCGGGGCGACCGCGCCGCCCCGGCACTGACCTTCAGGATGGAAACAGGCAGAGGACTACTTGTCCTTCACCTCCTCGAACTCCACGTCGACCACGGGCTCGCCGGAGTCCTCGGGCTCGGGCGCGTGACCGCCTCCGCCGGGGCCGTCCTGGCCGTAGCCGCCTTCCCCGCCCTGGCGCTGCTGGCTGGCCTGGGAGTACATCTGCTCGGCTAGCTTGTGGCTGAGCTCGGTCAAGGCCTTGGTCTTGGCCTCGATGACGTTCTTGTCGCCCTGATCCAGGACGGACTTCAGATCCGCCACGGCGCTCTCCACCTGGCTCCGGGTGCCGGGGTCGACCTTGTCGCCCAGATCCCCCAGGCTCTTCTCGGTGGAGTAGATGAGCTGGTCTGCCTTGTTCTTGAGCTCGACCAGCTGCTTTCTGGCCTTGTCGTCCTCGGCGTGGAGCTCGGCGTCCTTGATGAGCCGCTGGATCTCCTCCTCGGAAAGCCCGCTCGAGGCCGTGATCTTGATGGACTGCTCCTTGCCGGTACCCAGATCCTTGGCGGAGACGTGCACGATGCCGTTGGCGTCGATGTCGACGGTCACCTCGATCTGAGGGACCCCACGGGGGGCGGGGGGGATGCCCACCAGCTCGAAGCGGCCCAGGCTCTTGTTTCCGGAGGCCATCGCGCGCTCGCCCTGGAGCACGTTTATCACCACCGAAGGCTGGTTGTCGGTGGCGGTGGAGTAGATCTGGCTCCGTTTGGTGGGGATGGTCGTGTTCTTCTCGATGAGGCGCGAGAAGACCTCGCCCTGGGTCTCGATGCCCAGGGACAGCGGCGTCACGTCCAGCAGGAGGACGTCCTTAACGTCGCCCTTGAGGACCCCGCCCTGGATGGCGGCGCCCACGGCCACGACCTCGTCGGGGTTCACGCCCTTGGACGGCTCCTGACCGAAGATCTTCTTCACCTGCTCGACCACCTTGGGCATCCTGGTCATGCCGCCGACCAGGATGACCTGGTTTATCTCGCGCGGCGTCAGGTTCGCGTCCCTCAGGGCGGTCTGGCAGGGCTCCACGACCCTGGCCACCAGATCGTCGACCAGGCTCTCCAGCTTCGACCGGGTGAGCTTCAGGTTCAGGTGCTTGGGGCCGGTCGCGTCCGCCGTGATGAAGGGCAGGTTCACGTCCGTCTCCATGCTGGTGCTGAGCTCCATCTTCGCTCGCTCGGCCGCCTCCTTCAGGCGCTGGAGGGCCATCTTGTCCTCTCGGAGGTCGATGCCCGAGGACTTCCGGAACTCGTCCGTCATCCAGTCGATGATCTTCTTGTCGAAGTCCTCGCCGCCCAGGAAGGTGTCGCCGTTGGTGCTCTTGACCTCGAAGACGCCGTCGGCTATCTCCAGGATGGAGATGTCGAAGGTGCCGCCGCCCAGGTCGAAGACCGCTATCTTCTGCTCCTTTTTCTTGTCCAGGCCGTAGGCGAGCGCAGCGGCGGTGGGCTCGTTCACGATCCTCAGCACATCCAGCCCGGCAATCCTCCCCGCGTCCTTGGTGGCCTGGCGCTGGGAGTCGTTGAAGTAGGCGGGCACCGTGATGACCGCCTCGGTGACCGGCTGGCCCAGGAAGCTCTCGGCCGTCTGCTTCATCTTGGTAAGGATCATGGCCGATATCTCGGCTGGGCTGTAGACCTTGCCCCTCGCCTCCACCGCCGCGTCGTTGTTCGAGCTCATGACGACCTTGTACGGCACGACGTTCATGTCCTTCCTCACCTCCGGCGAGTCGAACTTCCTTCCGATGAGCCTTTTCACGGCATAGATGGTGTTCTCGGGGTTCGAGACCGCCTGGCGCTTGGCCGGCTGGCCCACGAGCCTTTCGCCCGATTCCTGGAACCCCACCACCGAGGGCGTGGTGCGGTTGCCCTCGACGTTCGCGATGACCTTGGGCTCCGTGCCGTCCATGAAGGCCACGCAGGAGTTCGTGGTCCCCAGGTCGATTCCGATCACGTTAGACATGTGCTCTCTCCTCTTCCGAAACTTAAAGATATATTGTCGGGCTCCGCCTCCGGCGGGGCCCCGATAGTAGAAATCCTTGCTGTTCGTGCCGGCGCCGCGCCCGACAGGCGCTCTCCACTCCGGTCCGGCGCTCCGGCCGACTCACCGGCCAGGGGATCCGTCCGCAGGCAACGCGGCGGGCCTGCGGGTCGCCCTGCCGGACCGGGAGGCAACGAGACCGTCCTCCGCATCGCCGGGCCTTCCCGCCCGAACGTAGCCGAGGCATCGGACTCGCCCGGCCCGGACGAGCTTACGGGGCGCCGCCGTCCCAGGGACCGCCGTCCCCGCAGAGGCAAGCCCAAACCCCCGGACGCCGCAGAAGCCGAGTCTTAAAGACTCCGGAGGCCAGGCCAACGTAATCAAGACCCGAAGGCCCCGCCCCGCGAATCGAACCGAACCGAACCGCCGGGCGTCAGGGCCCGCCGGACTCCGCGAAGGAAGTTTGCCGAGGCCGGTGTCCGGGACCGGTAAGGTGGCTCGCGGCAGCCTGAAGGCGGCCTTAGAATCCCGACTTGCAGGCCCTGTCGGGTAAGAAATAAGCATTGTCCGGGCTTGCGTCAAGGGGCGCGCCTCTTCTGAGGCGGTCCCGGCGGACTTCCAAACGGGCTTCCCTGCACCGGCAACGGCCCCCCAGCGCGGGGCGGCACCCGTTGAAGGGTGTCCCCAAGCGGGCGAAAGGGCAGATTAGGCCTAAATGTCGGAGGCAAGCGGAGCCTCCGTGCCGTGAGTGAGGGAAGGCGCTACCCCTATACCGGAGTCAGGCGGGCCTCTGTGCCGTGAAGGTCGGCGGAGCCCCTGTGCCGGAGGACAGTCGGGGCCTCAGCGCCGGCCAGAGCCGACGGAGCCCCTGTGCCGGAGGGCAGTCGGGGCCTCAGCGCCGGAGGGCAGTCGGGGCCTCAGCGCCGGGAGAGCCGACGGAGCCCCTGTGCCAGAGGGCAGGCGGTACCTCACGATGCCTTGAGGGCCGACGGAGCCCCTGTGCCGGATGGTCGGCGGAGCTTCAGTTCCGGATGGCAGGCTCAAGGGAGCTCGGTCGCCCGAAAGCCGCCCGACGTGCCTGGCCTCACGCGGCGCCAACCGGTCGCGACTGGGCACAAAGCGTCCGGGCCAGCCCGAGCGCAGGAGGCATCCTGACCGCTTCCGCGTTCATCGGGACCTGACCGCCCCGCCTTCCCGCCGTACAGCGACCGCAACGCTTCGCATCGGGGCCGAACCGGATCGGAGCCGTGTAACCTCAGAGCCGCGCCGCGTCTCTTTCAGGCCAATCAGGCTCCCCGCGCCATCGCATCAGGGCCGCGCCTCCTCTCCGGGAGGCCGGGGGCATCCGCGCGTCAAGCAGGAGGATCCGGCGCCGATTAAGAAAGCGAGGGACCCGGAGGAACCGTGAGTCAGGCGGGGTTCTTGACCAGATTCACCTTGACCGGCTTCAGGAGCCTGTCGTGGAGCATGTAGCCCCGCGAGAGCATCCTGGCCACGCTGTTGTCGGGGAGGCCTTCCGCGGCCTCCACGCCCACCGCCTCCTGAAAGTTGGGGTCGAAGGCATCGCCCGGGGCCGCCTTGAGCTCCCTGAAGCCGTGGTCCGCCATCCTGTTCAGGCAGTCGGTGACGGTCATGCCGACCCCTTCGGCAAGCCCCCGCACGGCAGGGTCATCGGAGTCGGCATAGCTCAGGGCCAGATGGAGGTTCTCCAGGACCTGGATCAGATCCCTCAGGATGGATTCCGACGAGTACTTCCGGGCCAAGGAGAGCTCCTTCTCCTGGCGCCTGCGGGCGTTCTCGTTTTCCGCAAGCGCCCTCAGGAACTTCTCCTTGTACAGGGCGGCCTCCGCCTCCCAGTCGGTAGCCTCAGGCGGCGCCTGGACCGCTTCCGGAGCCTCCGGGCCATCGTGGCCCTCGGCCTCCGGACCGCCGAAGCCCTCCGGGCCATCGTAGCCCTCGGCGACCGGGATGCCGTAGGCCTCGTCCATCGGCCCGTCGAAGCCCTCCGGGCCATCGTAGCCCTCGGCAATGGGGATGCCGTCCTCATCGGGGAAGTCCCCGCGCCCCTGACCGTCGTTCCTGTCCAGGTCGTCCATATGCGTCCTTCCTGTCTGTTACGTTTTTGTATTGGCCTAAGCCTTCAGGCCTCCGGCGCCCCCCGTGTCCGCTTGGCGGCTTCGCGTCTTTCCGCGTCCGGTCCGCGGCCCGGAAAGGTCATCCGAACCCGCCCGCGCCGGTCCCCGCAGGGCATCAGGAGCCCCGGCTGCTGGGGCCGTTCCGACCCCGTGACGGCTTGAAGCGGAGGCCTCTTACGTCAGCCGGTCCCATAAGGGCCCTCCAGGGGCTCGGGAAAATCCGCCGAGGCCCGAATCCCGTAGGCCTTCGGCCGCAGGATAGCAGATTCCCGAAGGCAGCAGGATAGCAAATTCCCGTAGGCCGCAGGATAACAGAAAAACTTGGCGGAAAAACCGCCCGTCCCTCGGAAATCCTCCACGGCCCCGTCCTGGCGGCTAGCCTGACCCTCCTTACGTCCCCGACCGGACACTTCATCCGTCCCTTCCGGACCACGGAATCGCCCGGTACCCTACGGCCAGCCCCCCCCCAGCGAGGCTACCGGCGGTCCACCGGCAGGCCCCCCCGCGTCCGGCAACCCAACGGATCGTCTCCCGGTCGCCGCGCTCGCCGCAGGCGTCCATCGGTCTCGGCCATACGGTCCTACTTGTGGAATATGCCCGAAAGCACCTGTGCCGCGTAATCCACCACCGGCACTATCTCGGAGTAGTTGAGCCGTCTGGGGCCGAGGACCCCCAAGGCTCCCGCCTCTCCCGACCCGGCCCAATATGGGCTGGCCACCAGGGCGAGCCCGTCCGCGCCCTCGCCGGAAGGCCCGATAACCACGCGGACCCGCCCGCCCCCGGTCACGTCGTTCAAAAGCTCGACAAGACGCCGCTTGTCCTCGAAGGCGCGGAAGAGGGCCCGCATGGCCTCGGCGTCCTTGAAGTCGGGGTGGTCCATGAGCCGCTGGCGGCCCTCCCCGTCCATGTAGATGTCGCGGCCCGGGTCATCGTCGGAGGGGGCCGCCTCCGAAGCCCCGGAGGCCAGAAGGAAGGCCCTCTTGAAGATCCGCTCGAACTCGCTCCGGCTCTCCGCCATGTCCTTGAGCAACCTGGCGCGGACCTCCTCCAGGGTGAAGGGGCTGTCCAGGGACTCCAGGAAGACGTTCACCTCGTTCAGCTCCTCCTGCGTGAAGTCCTGGGGGGTGACGACCACGCGGTTCTGGATGATGCCGTTGCGGGTGAGAAGCACCGCCAGATGCTGGCGGGCCCCCAGCCTCACGAAGTAGAGCTTGCGGAGGGCCAGCGATCCCATGGCCGGGGCCATCACCACTCCCATGTGGGAGGTCAGGTTCGAAAGCACGCGCGAGCAGAGCGCGAACAGCGACTCCGCGCTGAAGCCCGCCCCTGAGAACTCCTTCTGGATCTGGGCCCTCAGGCCCGCCGGAAGGCGCCTCACCTCCAGGATATCGTCCGCGTATACCCGGAAGCCTTCCTCGGTAGGGGTACGGCCCGCCGAAGGGTGCGCCTGGGAGAGCAGGCCCAGCTCCTCCAGCTCGTGGAGGACCTTCCTGATGGAGGCGGCCGAAAGATCCATGGAATGGCGCTCGGCCAGGTTGCCCGAGGCCACGGGCTCCCCCGTACGGATGAAGTCCAGGACCACCGCCTCGAAGATGCTTCGCTGGCGCTCGGTTCTGAACGCGTCCCCGGACGCGACCTGGCGGTTCTTGGTTCCGGTCATCGTATCTCCCGGGATCACCGGGCACCTTTCCGTAGGGATGCCTACAGCCGCTACGGGCCGCCGGGCGGGGCTCTCCCGCGCTTGAAAAATAATCACCGGTGATGGACATGTCAAGCGTCTTCCGCGCCCCTCACGGCGAACGGGCCCGCCCGGAGCGAAAGCGAGTCCCAGGGTTCCGCTGCCGTGCACGTTGGCGGGATGTTTCTTAGCCGACCGCTCCCGCCGCCCAGATCCTGGCCTCCCCGAAGAGTCTTTCTTCCCCGTCGCCTTGAAGCGTGGAAGTCTCCTCAGCCGCCTCACAGCCCTCAAGCGCTTCAACGCCTCCTGAACCTGCGGGGCCCAAAGCCATCGGCTTCCGCTCGCTTAGGAAGACCTCCGGGATATTCCCCAACAACGCCGCAGGGGGTTATCTCTTGCCAGAATGAACTTCAGCATTCCTCGGCGGCGATGACCTTCGCCCGCATCGGGAGCCAAGACGTCATGGCGAATGACGCCGTCCGAAGGGCTTATCCCTTAGCCGGCTCGCGGTCCTGTCAAGACGTTTAATACGCGAGAACCCAATGTCGGATTCGAAATATCTCTCATGAAGTAAGATTAATCAGAACGAAAAGATGATTCCACTGCAAAAACCCCCTCCTAACCTCCTGGCAGTCATTTTAAGGCAGAGTGCCCGGGTAAAGGCTACGCAGATGGGCGATGGTTTAAGGCTTAAGCGCAAGGGTGCTAATGCGATGGCCGCATGGCGTTCAGCTTCTCTGTCGAGGGGGAGGGTTTTTGCAGTGGAATCAAAGATAAAGTGGCATATGTCCTTGCATCCTGCCATGACTCGGCGGACGCAATCGGGACAGGATCAGCGAGGTTTCCGACTGAGTAGCAAAGAGGCGGCGAGCCGGTTGAAATGGTCGGTAAGTGCCAGTAAAATAATGACGCCTGAGAGCGTTGATCTGCGGCTTTCTCCTCCGGCCCAGGCTCCGATCGAGCCAAGCCTTCCCGTAATATTCAGGGGCCGGTGAATGTCCTGTCGCAACAGGAAAAGCGGACGGCGAGCCGACTGCTGGTCGGGGATCAGCTTTTCGGGCTGTTCATCGGCATGAAAGCGGCGTTCGTGGACTAGACGTAGATGATCCGCGATCTCATAGGCAGTTCCCCCGGACCATATTTCCTGACCAGGCCAAGACGTTTCGGCAAAACCCTCCTTATGGACACGATAAGGAACATATTCGAAGGCAACCGCGTGTTTTCCAAGGCTCTTGAGATAGGCAGGGACGATGCCGGATACGACTGGCAGGCTTTCCCGGTGATACGCTTTTCCTTCAACGGCTACTCCAGCGATCCGCTCCTGTTCGAGGAGAGACTCTTTTCTGCGCTAAACGAAATTTCAGATGAACGCGAGCTGGCGACAGGAAAAATACTGTCGGCGTCTGGATTATCCGACGTCATCGATAAGCTTTCCAAACGTCATCCGCCGTGGCGCAATCCGGGCCTTGATCCGGAACGGACCGAGGAGCCGATGAACGTCGTCCTCCTCAAAGACGAATACGATTTCCCGATGATAAGCAATCTGGGAAATCCAGAGGGAACGGAACGTCTCAGGTCGATATCGCATGATTTCTGCAGCTCAATCGAGTCATGCCATAGGAATTTACAGATTTCCATGGTTACCGGAGTCAACAAATTCGACCAGCTTTCATTTTCCTCAACCATGAATAATTTTAAGGATCTCAGTCAAAACAAACAATATTCGACGTTGGCGGTTTCACGGAGGCCGAGGTAACTGGCAATTTCAGAGAACATCTTCTGGAAATGCTGGAGTATCTCAAGGGAACGGGCTATTACAGCCAAGAATCCACGATGGAAAACTTAATGGACGATCTGAGGGACTGGTACGGCGGCTACACATGGGACGCCTCGTCGAGAGTGTTCAACCCGTTTTCCGTGATGAGCTGCCTTGAAAACAAACGATTCGGAAATTACTGGTACCATTCGGGGCAGCCGCTTCTGTCCAGCAAGCTATGGGACGGGAACGCGACCTACTTCAGACTGTTTTCCAATGCCTACTGCTTTCAGGGCATCGTCCCCGCTCTTGAACTCTCAGACGTCAAGGACCACGCCGCCCTTTTCCAAGGCGGATACCTTACCGTGGAAAGCGCCGTTCTCTCCGCCGGCGTCCCAATATACAACCTGAAATGCCACAACAATGATGTCAGCCACTCGATCGTACAGGAATTTATCGACTGGAAAGGAGTGCTCGCGGAGAAGGACACGACCATTAATTCGAAATACGGCTCTTTCGCCGACTCCTTCGATTCACTAGACGCGTACACGTGTTAATTCCTCTTCTCTTCCTGCATCTCCGAGACCGCCTTCCATCTTAGCGCGCACGCGGAGCTCGTGCCCCATGTCATGCTGTTCACCTTGCTTAACGTGAAAGGGCAACGGGCAAGGATGGAGGTTAACCTCGGCGACGGCAGGGTTTATCTCGTCCACAGGCCATCAAAAGCGGTTTTCGTCATCGAGATCAAATACGACACGCCGGGCCACGGCCTGACGCCGGAGCAGATCTCCGTCAGACTGGACGCATGCGTATCTGACGTGTTCGACCAGATCGACAAAAGTCGATACTCCAGGCCATATTTCGGAAACGGCAAGGACATTTATGCGGCAGCGGTAGGCGTACACGGATATTCCGACGCGAGAATCCGGTTCAGGCAGAAAATCCATCTCGACGGGAGAATCCAGGATATCGGCTTGAGCGATAACTTATAATCACATGGAAAATACTATCATGCATGTCATGGATATACAGCGAGCGATATCAATCATTTTTTATTCCGCAACAACAAACGACAATGTCATTTTAAACATCATTATTTCCATCCACACCAGCTTGACTCCGGAGTCAAAGCCAAGTCCACCGATGCTCTCTGGAGACCTTCCCGACCTGGCTGTCTGACATTGGATGGCAATCTTCAACTCAAACCTGAACAACGAGAGGGCCCCTGTTAAAGCTCATCGAGCCGAGCCACTGCCGTTAGCCGCGGCAACGCCGTAAACCGTGGCAACGCCGTAAGCCATGGCAATGCGTTAAATGAAAGACAAGGTCAAGATAGCCTTCTGCCTCGACTGAGTCCGCGCCGAGCAGGTGCATTCTCAAACTGAAGGTGGACTGGACAATCTACCCGAAATACAAATGAATTTGAGGAACAGATCGTGAAGTGCGAGGCTTCAATCGAGATGCCCCTCGTCATGTTCCCCAGAGAACTCGAACCCTCCGAAGGCGGTGCGGTCGATGACGGCAACGAAGCAAATGGAACCTGAAGTCAGGTCGCCATGCGAATCGGACAAGGGCCTCTCAGCGCCGAATATACGGGCGCGAACCCGCCAAATCCCCTCACGGAGGGATTCCCTGACGGAAGCCTGAGCTTCAGTCAATCTGACCTGGCCATCCACGAGGGTCTCTCCGTACAGGTTCTTCCGCCAGAGGCCTTCCGCCAGAGATCTTCCGTCTGCGCCTTCCGTCTGTGCCTTCCGTCTGTGCCTTCCGTCTGCGCCTTCCGTCTGTGCCTTCCGTCTGTGCCTTCCGTCTGCGCCTTCCGTCTGTGCCTTCCGGATGTGCCTTCCGTCTGCGCCTTCCGTCTGTGCCTTCCGGATGTCCCACCCGTCCGACCGGTTTGTCCGGGCGCAACCCTCAGGCCGACAGGGGCAAATCTGGACCGGCAACGTGATGGCCAATCGCTCTTCCCGAAAACTCGCGGAGGCGTCCGGCAATCCGGCGTAGTGTTGCAGAATCGCCGATAATGTTTTAAAGTTGGACGGTTCCGTTTTGCTTCCTTGGCCGACATTTCCCGCTCTGCCCCATGGGTAACGGTCGACGTTGTTAGTTTTCTGTGCCTCCTGAACCGCCGAACCCCTTGCCCTCCGGACGACCCGAAAAGCCCCGGCTCCACATCGGCCCCGAAAACCATTCGCCGTCGCCCCATCTCTTCAACCTCAAATTCTCCGGATCCGCCCCGGCCCTTGACCCGCCATGAACTCACTTTCCCTGAACAACCTGCTCACGGCCATCTATGACCCCCTGGAGCCAATCTTCATCAAGAGCGGCGGGGAGCTTGCCGCCCCCGGGGACCCCGGGGTGATAGGCGTAATCCCTCCCATCGCCCCCGGCAACTTCGGCTCCAAGGCCTTCCGCAAGGAGTTCGACCTGCGCTTCGCATACGTGGGCGGGGCGATGGTGGCGGGCATCTCCTCCGTCCGGATGGTCCAGGAGCTGGCCGCGGCGGGGCTTCTGGGCGTCTTCGGGGCATCGGGACTCAGGCCCGACGCCGTGGAGGACGCTGTGGTCCGGCTTGCGGGGAGCCTGGACGGGAGATCCTTCGGCTCGTGCCTGATCCACACCCCCCACGACCCCGCCTGGGAGGATCGGGTGGTCCGGATCTACCTGGAACGCGGGGTCACCCTGGTCGAGGCCTCGGCGTTCCTCCAGATTTCCCCGGATCTGGTCAAGTACAGGGTCACGGGCCTCTCCGAGACCCCGGACGGGCAGATCCTATGCCGCAACCGGGTGATGGCCAAGGTCTCGCGGCTGGAGCTCGCCAAGCGCTTCTTCAGCCCGCCTCCCCAGAAGATCGTGGACGCCCTGGCCGCGAAGGGCGCGATCACCGCCAAGGAGGCCGAGCTCGCCCGCTTCGTGCCCATGGCCCAGGATCTAACCGCCGAGGCGGACTCCGGAGGGCACACCGACTTCCGGCCGGCGCTCGTCCTGTGGCCCAGCATGATCCAGCTCGCGGACGAGCTCACCCGCAAGTTCGACTACGCCCTGCCGCTCAGGGTCGGGGCAGCCGGGGGCCTGGGGGCGCCAGCGGCGCTGCTGGTCGCCCACGATCTGGGCTGCTCCTACTTCGTGACCGGCTCCATCAACCAGGCTTGCGTGGAATCCGGCCTCTCCCCCGCGGCCAGGGCCCTCCTGGCCAAGGCCTCCCAGACGGACGTCTCGCCCGCGCCCGCCGCGGACATGTTCGAGCTGGGAGCCCGGGTCCAGGTTCTCAAGTACGGGACCTTGTTCGGGGCGCGCTCCCAGCGGCTGGCCGAACTCTACCGGCAGTACGGCTCGATAGACGAGATCCCCGTTCCGGAGCGCGAGCAGCTGGAGAAGAAGATCTTCCTGAAGCCCCTCGAGACGATCTGGGAGGAGACCGAAGCCTTCTTCAGGGAGCGCGACCCGTCGCAACTGAAGAAGGCCGAGAACCCCAAGCACAAGATGGCCCTGGTCTTCCGTTGGTACCTCGGCCAGGCCAGCCGCTGGGCCATCCAGGGCCTCTCCGAGCGCCAGACCGACTGGTCCGTCTTCACGGGGCCGGCCATCGGCTCCTTCAACGAGTGGGCCGCAGGCTCCTACTACGAGGATCCCGCCAACCGCAAGGTCGCCGAGCTCGCCCTGAACCTCCTCTACGGCCTCAGCGTCTTGAAGCGTTTCTCACTGGCCCGTGACCTGGGGCTCGTGCCCGATGACCTGCCGCTCTCCTTGAAGCCCCTGCCCCCCGAGGAACTCATGGAGTTCATCTGAGCCCGATGAAGTGCCGGGCGGCTCCCACCTTGCCCCCGCATCGGTTGAAGCCCGGGATCATGGACGCCCCGGTCGCCAGAAGGCGACCGGGGCGTTTCGTCTCGAGCGATATCGGCCCGCCCCGCGCCTTGGACAAGCGGTGTCCGGCAGAGACGAAGCATGCCCGGCTTTGCGCCACAACGGCCTTGAGCGGCAGCTGTCGGCTATGCCCGGCAACTGCCCGGTGACCCGGGGCTTTCGGGCGGCATCGCGATCATGCCCCTGCCGCCGCCTGGGCGCCTGAAGACCGAACCGGCTCTCGGCGGGCAACGGACATCCGGCCCGGAACGAGCCCCATGCGGGCGCGAGGCTCCCGTAACAGGGCAAGACTTTCGGAACAGCTCCGCGGGCATCTGGCCGCAAGGCCGCGACCGGTCAGGGCTTCCGTGGCGAAAGCACGTCGTCCACCCACTCCGGGACCGTCCTTGAGGCCGGCCCGTAGCGGCCATGGTCGAAGAAGTCCGCGTTCAGGGACCGCTCGAGGTTGATTTCCAAGGTGACCGCTCCGCAGCCTTTGGCGATCCTGACCAGCCCGGCGGCAGGATGCACGGCGCCCGAGGTCCCGATGGACACGAAAAGATCCGCCCGCGAACAGGCTTCCTCTATCTCCTCCATGTGGTAGGGCATCTCCCCGAACCAGACGACATCGGGTCTCAGGCCGCCGGCCTTGCCGCAGTACGGGCAGACGTCCTCCGCCCCCAGATCCCCCGGCCAGGGGCAGCTCTCGCCGCACAGCGAGCAGAGGGCTTTCAGGAGCTCCCCGTGCATGTGGACGACGCGAGCGCTGCCTGCCCGCTCGTGGAGGTCATCGACGTTCTGGGTGGCGAGAAAGATCTTTTCGCCCTTGGCGAGCCTGGCCAGGGCCAGGTGCGCCGGGTTGGGCAACACGTTCCCGGAAGCGAGCTCCCTGCGCCTCAGATCATAGAACTCGTAGACACGCTTAGGATCCCGCCTGAAGCCCTGCGGGGTGGCCACGTCCTCCACCTTGACCTTCTCCCAGAGCCCGCCCTTGTCCCTGAAGGTGTCTATCCCGCTCTCGCGGCTGATGCCCGCGCCGGTCAGAATGAAAATCACCTGAGTTCCTCCCGTGCCCGCCCGGCATCGCGCCGCAGCGCCGCCGATCTGTCCCGCTTGCGTGAATCCGCCCTGGACTTTCCCTGGCAACCAGAGTATAGCCTCCCCTCCCCCGCCCGGTCCAGACTCGCGCCTGATGCAAATCCCGCCGCCTCGTTGCAATCTGAGGCCGGACGTCCGGGGGCGCAAGAGCCCCGAACGTCCCGCGCGACTGCCCCGCCTCAGTACGGCTCTGAAGCCGCAAAAGCCGCCGGAGGCAGTCTGGCTCCGCCCGCGCTCTCCGCTGGCGTGCCGCCTGCCACCGGTTCCGAGCCGAACATGCCCGATACCTTCTGGGAACCCGCATGATTCGAAAAATGCCGGACTGAGCCGCTCAGATCTGACTCGGATCCGGCTCAAGTTCCAACCGGGACCGGCTCGGATTCAGGTCAGGATCCGTGGCGGCCCCGTATCGGACCGTTGGACCGGCTCATGTCCCGGCCTGCGACCAGAATCCCACCCGCCTCCCCCCACCGATCCCCGTAACCTAGGAGCCTGTTGCATAATTCGCGATTGCATTGGGATGATACAGGTGGTTGTAGATCAATAGTCCAATCATCCACCACATCTGCCATCTATACTTTCTTTAAAGCCCTTTATGCAACAGGCTCCTAGCCGCCAGCCATCGCACCTCGCAATTCTGACCGAAACCCGCATGTCCGATACGGCGCGGGAGCCAGAAGAATGCAGGTGTGCTCAATCACCAAAATTAGAATACCGTAACTTCTCGGCCCCAATGTCTCCCGCGCTCCTTCAGTTTCTTCCCAACGGTCACCGCGCAGGACATCCCGGCCTGACAGGCTGGGTCGCCAAGGCTAGCTAGGGTTCCCCCAAAGGAAACGGCTTTCGGACAGCGCGTTGCCGGGTGAACTTAAAGCCGTTATCCCCGCTCCGCTGATCTGGCGGAACGGAAGCCGGATAGTGCCTAATGCCGCTCCCAGCGATTGCCATCCGTGCTGAGCCCGAGTCAACGGAGGGGAAAGCTTGATACCACTGCAAAAACCCTCCACCTCGACAGGGAAGCGGAACTTTATGCGGCCATCGCGTTGGCATCCTTGGGCGGTATCTGTTCACCCCTTATCAGGGGTCAGCGGCTGCAATGAAGCTGGACTACGCCGCCGTCGTCGGGGGGAGGCGGCATCGCTGCCGGCCTCCGTATCCGCGATGTCCCGTCCGCAG
>JAISFS010000235.1 GCA_031263485.1 Deltaproteobacteria bacterium
TCCCGCTTCCGCGAGCGTTGCCTCCTCGCCCGTTGCCGCGAGTCCGCGTCACGCTCCCGCTCCCGCTTCCACGAGCGTTGCCTCCTCGCCCGTTGCCGCGAGTCCACGTCACGCCCCCGCTTCCGCGAGCGTTGCCTCCTCGCCCGTTGCCGCGAGTCCGCGTCACGCCCCCGCTTCCGCGAGCGTTGCCTCCTCGCCCGTTGCCGCGAGTCCGCGTCACGCTCCCGCTTCCGCTTCCGCGAGCGTTGCCTCCTCGCCCGTTGCCGCGAGTCCGCGTCACGCTCCCGCTTCCGCGAGCGTGTCTCCAGCGCTCGATGTCATGAATACGGCCCCCGTTTCCGCAGTCACGAGCCTGCCGCCCGTGTCTGATGCCGCGAGCTCGGTTCACATGACTGTTTCCGCTGACCTGGCCCCCATGCCCGTAGCTGCGGATATGGCTTTGGACGTGTCGCCTCTTGCCGTTGACATGGCAACCGCTCCTGCTGAAGCGGGATTGGCCCTTGTACCTGTTGCCATGAATATTTCCCCCGCGCCAGTCGGCGCTGACATGAATCCGGTGTCAGCCGATGCGGACATGCCCCAAGTGCCCCTGGCCGGAGCAGGTATCCCTTTCACCTTGCAGATTCCGAACCATCAGAGCCGCCCGGCAACGGACCGCGTGCAACGCCCCGGCTTTCTCAGGGATTTCGCTTACTTCTCGGAGAAGGGCTTCCAGGATGACATGAAAAGGCTGGCATCGGAGCGGATGAGCCATGATACGTATCCCATCGCATCCGATGTCAATTTCCCCGGCATAATGGGATGCCACTTGCAACGATGCTTCAGGAATGCGGACATGAACAACGGAATCCACATGATGGACGAGTACGCGGCATTCCATGCCGGGATTCTCCATAAGGAGACAGGTGGGCCGATGTACGCCTTCTGCGAGGTCAATCGCAACGTAAATATGCAGAAGTGGCATTTCCTGACCGTTAACGCCCCCGGTTGCGGTCAGTTCGGCCCTGACATTTCCCGGACCGTTGCCGTCGATCCCCGTAGCCAGGATACCGTCACGTTTGCGCACGATGACTACATGTACAACACGGGTCTCGGGACCCCATCGTGCGACATGGACCACCTCATCATGGGACATCCCGAGAGGATCCCGCAATGCATCAGAGGGCTCTCAGTTGGCCTGATCAGAGGTATGATTCTGGAGGCTATCGATCACTCGGTGGAGGGCATAAGCAACGGGAGGTGGCTTGCCGCGCCCCAGATAAATCTCAGGACCGGCAACGTGCAACTGCTGATGCCTCTGTTCATCTTCAACAACGTAGAGCTCGTCCTGATCACGGAACTGTCATCCAGAGGAGATTGCTACCGCGGTTCCACGTTCCTGACCCCCGTTCAAATCAGAGGTAACGCCTTTCTCGCGTTTGGCCCCGGCTTCGACTGGATTCGGAAGGGATATTTCCAATAAGGCAGGATAGCCAAGCAATCAAGCTTTCCTCATGTGCATCCGTATGAATCGGCGATATCAAAATTGACATCACTGCCTCAAATTCCAAATCGGAAATTGGTTTCAATGGCCCAGAAAGTCAACTTCATGAAACCCGTATGTTCGTTGGACTCTGGGCAGACGTTATGGTCAACGGATGACGACTTATCCCCACATCTCATGATTTCAATTTATGAGCCACGCGATGTTTCAAGACCGTCTAAATGCGTTTTGCGGGAAGCCGATTTTTCGCCATTGGATTGCGGGCATGGTACAGTTTGCTTGTACTCTGCCAATCACAAAATCAGGCTAACATATCGCGAACTGTAAAATTTTTCCCTTGATCTTTCGAGTACGTTTAGGCACTTGATTTGCCGATGGTTTGTGGATATCTCTGTCAGAAATGATCAGCCACCCTTCAGCGTCAGTGGCAGATAAGGTATTCATATCCAATCAGTTGATTAATGCTTTGGGTCAATGTCATTTTGTTTTGAATTTTGCATTCGAAAAAATATTTTCGCCCTTTGAGGCAGATGTACATGTCTGCTCTAGCCATTCCTACCGCACCCGCCCTGTCGATGAAATCGTCGTTGCCGTTGAGGGCCTTTTCCAAAATGGCGAAATACTCAAGGATGATGAATGAATCGATATTCGAACTGATTACGGATTTCATAAAGTCTTGAGGTATCATTGCTGTATCTTGCCCTGTAGATTTTGTCGCGTCTGGCGAGTCGATTTCATTGGATATATCCAAAAAACTACGCTGAATTATTTAATCAAAGGAGTGAAGAATAACTAAAAATATAAAAATTTCATTCCGAAAATAATTGGAATGCTTCCAGAATAACGTTCATGTCAATTATTTCGCCTTCCAGGTATCGGCGAAGGATATCACAGGACGGAATTGCCATGATAAAATTCGAAATGAGTGTCGTGACGATTATTCCGCGATATATCGGGTTAGCAGGCAGATAACGATGATTTCCGTCACCACCGGTTTTCAGGAGTCCTAAATCAAAACAAAGCCGCACGCGGCCGTCCAGAGGATCAAAGGGAAGGAAATCAGCACCCGTTATTACGGCTACCATGATATTTGCAACGGCAGGTTAGGCCACGAACTTTTCAAGCGGTTCAAAATATGTTTCATGACGAGAAAGCATTTGTTTTGCGGCGATATCGAAATGCCCTTCCGTAATAGTCTTTGAGCAGTCACTTTTCAATTGTGAATCAACGATATCTCTTGCCAATCTGTTTGCCAGCCACGGTTGTCCTTGCGTCCATTGTCAGGCGCGGTCAATGGCTCCGGCATCGAATTTCTGGCCTGTTGCGACAGTATGCTGTTTATACAGGCATCCAATCTCTTGTCTGCTGAAATTGTTCAGAGTCAGCGAAGGGGGATATTCGCGGGCTTCTTGGTCTCGGCGATGTGGGGGCTCTGAGCGGCAGAAACGATGCCTGATGGACTGGCGTACGGGTCCGCATCCGGAGCTCGCGGTGTGGAAATCACTCACTGAATGAAGCCCGTAAGAATGGCAAAGTATCAGGCTCCTTCTGGCTCTTCCGGGTGTCGGGAGCCAGGACATATTTTCCTGAACAATCACAACCGGCCGATGGCGGTTTCCCGATCAGCTTTTCGCCCCGCGGTGCGGAGCAGGTTGTTGGCGCTGCGTCCATCGATATCGCGTCGCTTCGGGACGCGGAATACCAGCCGCATCGCGTCCGCGATCCATGACGTCTTCCAGGTTATCGGCAGCTAGCCCCGCCGGCTCGGTGTCCAGTCGCCCTGAAACTCCCCCTCCCGCGAGGCCAGGTGCGGCGAGGCACGGTCGCTTTGAGGCGCGCCTGTTTCCAGACCAGCTCGGCTTGAGCCGGGAGTCGATTCCTGGCCATCTCGAGTGCCAGTCACTTTGAGCACCGTCGCCTTGAGCTCTGGTCGACTTGAACAGCGGTGGCCGAGCCGCGCTCCTCAGGCCCCCACGTTGTTTTTAATGACGATTGTCGTAAGCTCCGGCAGACACTACTGGACGGCGGAGCGCCGTGAACCCCGCTCACGACAAACCGGTCCGCGAGTAGTCAGGAAGTGGCCTTAAGGGGTCCTTTGAGGAAGGGTTCACGGCAGGACCCTGCCCGGAGCGCGTCTTGGTCGCGGCGGGTCTATGGTAATATGGTAATATACTGGTGTTAGATTGCCCGCCGAGGGCCACTGAACTCCTCCAAAAATCCAAATCGCGTCCCAGAGTCCCGCGAATCCCGCGAGGGCGCCGCCGCGAACCGATGTTGCCTTCGCGTGGGCCGAGCCGCTACCGCTGAAGGGACTCTTCCGCGTGGTTGGTCGCATCGGGTGGCATCCACGGGGGGATGCCGTGGCTTCGGTAGGGAGTGCGTTCGCGGCTCGGTGCTGGCCGCCGCGTTCGTTGCGATTGCGGGAGGACGGGCCGCGGCGGTGCCCGGGAGGCTATGTTGAAAGCGGATCTGGTTTTCTACAACGGCGAGGTCCTCGCCATGGACGGGGATTGGCCAGGGGCGGAGATCCATCCTCGCGATTCCGTGGCCGTGGCGGACGGGGCGGTGGTCTTTCCGGGAGATGACGGCTGGAAGGCGCTTTGCGGGCCCTCCACCGAGGCAGTGGACCTGAAGGGCGGGGCGGTCATCCCCGGACTCGTGGACGCGCACCTGCATCCTCTGTGGGGAGCGCGGACCATTTCCGGCAACTCGCTGGGATACGAGCCTCTGGGAGTGGAGGCGACCCTGGATCGTCTCCGGGGGCTTCTGGCCAAGGATCCGGGCGGGCCTGACGAGCTCATGACGGTCCGTTGCTGGGAACGCCACGGCGGGGCGGATCTGACCTCGGACGATCTGGAGATGCTGGGCACCCAGCGACCGGTCGTCCTCTTTTCCGGGGACTGTCACACAGCGGTCCTGAACCGCAGGGCCATGTTCATCTACCGTGAATTCACGGAGGGGGGCGCCTGCCTCGGCGGCAGGAGCCTCGTCGGCCCCTCGGGCCCGTCGGGCGTATTGGAGGACGGGCCTGCCATGCGCCTCAACGATGAGCTCTCCCGCGCCGAGCTGAGGGCCACGGCGGAGACCTTGCGGAAAGGCCTGAAGGCCTTGAACAGCCAGGGGGTAACCTCCGTCATGGACGCCAGGGCCACCGTGGACGCGCTTAACGCGGCGCAGCTCCTCTGGGAGTACGATGATCTGACCGTGCGCTATTCTGGAGCCTGGGAGATCCTGCCCTCGGACTGCCCGTCGCCCGTGGCGGCGATGGGGGCGGTATCGGACGCCTACCGCAGGCTCCGCCGCTTCCGCCGGGGCCTGGAGAGCCCGGAACCAGGACACGGGGGCTGGCGGCCCGGTATCCGGATGAGCCATCTGAAGTTCTTCGTGGACGGCATGCCCGGCTACGGCACGGCGAGGCTCAGAACCCCATACCTCGCCGTCCGGGACGGCACGGGCGGCACCTCGGCCGTCCCAGTGGGGGACGGGAGGGGGAACGCATACTTCGATGCGGCCACGCTTTCAGCCCTTTTTCTGGCGGCCGGCGAACACGGGCTCCATCCCCATTGCCATGCGATAGCCGATGGAGCGCTGGATCTGGTGCTCGATGCCTCTGCCGCGATGCGCAGGCGCTTCCCCGATGTTGACCTGCGTCCGGCGGCGGCTCACCTAGACATGGTGGCCGAGGACCAATACGCCCGCATGCGGGAGCTTGGGGTGGCGGCGGTTCTCTCTTTCCAGTGGGCGGGCTATACGCCCGAGCACGTCGGCGAGGCGCTGGCGATGTTCGGGCCGGAGCGGATGCCGGGTCTGGAGACCCACGGGCGGTTCCTGGACGCGGGGGTAGTCGCCGCCTACGGGAGCGACTGGCCCGTGGAGTGTCTGGACCAGTGGGGCAACTTCCAGGCCGGGGCCACGCGGAGGATGTCCGGGGTCCCCGAAGGCCTCTCGCCCCGCCTCGGGAACGACAGGGATCTCACGCTCATGGAGATCCTTTATGCGGCGACCCGGGCATCGGCCTGGGTCCTTGGCATGGAAGCGACCGTCGGCCGCCTGGCGGAGGGCCTCCCGGCCGATCTCGCCGTGATCGAAGGGCCGTTACTTTCCAGGGATCCCGTGGCCATAAAGGATACCCGCGTGAAGAGGACCCTGGTGGGCGGTCGTACCGTCTGGAGGGCGGAGTGAACGGGAGCCCTTGGGGCTCGGATGGCCATGTCGGCCTGAGCGCCGCTGAGGCGTCTGAAGGTATTGGCGGTAGCCTCGGATGGCGTGAGCGCTTCCCTGTGGGTTTCCGTCGCCGAGATGGTCGCCGTGGCGAAATTTTCGACCCTGCTTGAGGGAACCTGGTACCATGCCGCGGGAAGTCCGACACGGAACCATGGCTTTGCCTCCGGCTTCCTGGGACTTCGGGGTCCGTCCGGGCGAACCGAGTAGTCATGATGCGTCCGGACGCGTCATGTCTGCGTCCGGCCCGTGTTCCGCGAAGATTATGCCCATTCACCTGACAGGCTTCCTCCCTTATAGCTCGGGTTCGCGGGCATGGATCCAGGATTCATTTTCGCCGCGTTTTTGGCATTCGCATTGCCGAGCGTTGCCAGTTCTAGCCTAAGCTTGGGGCATTCGTTGCGGAATGAGGATCGCGGGAAACCCCGCTGGAAGCTCTCGTTTCTCCTCTCGAGGCCCATCCGCGCGGGCATGGTCTCATCTTTCACGGAAAGATTCCTCATGGGCGTTGCCAGCCTCGGGTTGTAGCTCCGACTGGTTACGGTTCTGCAAGGAATTGATAGCGGTGTTGCAGAAGAGAAAATATTGAAATTTAAATATCGTTAGCCATGTTGTTTATTGGAACGAAAGTCATGGTTCTGGCGATTCAGTGATGAATAGCTCTTGTTTGTTTTTTTTCTTCGCTACAATCGATACGTCAGAATCGGATCATCAGTGTCGATGTGTCATATGCCACGATGCTAGATGCGAAAACGTGATCTTTAGGCCCAAGGATTTATTTTTTGTATAATTTTGATTTAATAATTGTTTGAGACATCTGCGGATGGTTGTATTGAGAGAATTGATAATAGGTTAGGGCGTCTGTCCGCTCACAATGGCAGAGATCTTGCCGTTATCGGGTACAGACGAATGTTTGCGATTTGCCGAATATGTTGCGAAATCACTGGCAGGGACTGGAGATTCAACGGATGGGGACAAGAATTTGGCCTTAGCGTAAACGTCTGGTTTAATGTGTTCGACCTATATGACTATCCAATCTCCTTTTGGCGTCCTCATGACAAGAACGGATCTGTCCTTATCTGTTAAAGATTCGGTGTCTGGGACAAATGTTCCGAAACATAGAACGATAGATAAAATATATGATAAATATTTTCGATGGCACAATGCATATTTGATGGAATAGCAGAGAAAATTGCAGATATAATATATTCAGACGAAGTTACATCTAGAGAACAGAAAGCATCATAAAATTTATCTGGAGCATAGCTGAACCCGTCTGAGTTAGCAGGGGGTTTCATATGGGATATGAATAATCCAATGGCGATAGCGTTCCTTATTTCGTTGTTAGGATTTTTAAGACGCAAAACCTTCGTAGCCACAGAGCCTTTAATGCCGGATAATGTTAGATAACCTGACTGAAAAATATGAATTGGGATCATCTTTTGAGTATCCATAATCGGAATACCGCCGCTGTAAATTATATCTCTGTTGAATATCTCATAATATTCTTAATGATCAAATCATTACTGGGCTGAAAGGAACGAAATTCCTGAATTGTACCAGTGATTATCAATCATTATTTCTCGAAGAATTGCATCACAGAAAATGGATTCAGAACCTGAGATCTTCCATTCCATGAGTAACCGTCATGCCATTCCATCAGTTTGTCTATTAGGTCAGCCTTTGTCGATCCAGAGCCTAATTGACCTTTATTTATTAGTGCTGAAAGGGTCTAGTCGAAAAATTTCTGAAAAGCCGATTCAATCTCGAGTTTTATAAAACCGCAAATATTATTGTAATGTCGCTCAAAGGTTATGCCATTTATGCTGTTCATGGCTGAAAAAATCGATAATTGGCGAAATTTGATAATGTCGGTTACGAATGCCAGACGCAACTTGTCCATAACTGGTTTTATGGAGGGATAAAAATCGTGAAGAATGAGGCGAACAGGCTTAACCTTATCCGGTTTCCTGATGTTGGAAAGCAAGGGATAATCATATTCGTCAATCAGCTACACGACGTTCCCGCCGTCTGTGGTATCACCATGGGTGATGGAAATTGCGTTGTTATGGAAGTCATCTATTATGGACGCTATTGAGCTGATTGAAGGATTCCGACCTATTTCCACATGAAATGTTTTGGTGATCTTGCCAAGTCTGAACATCAATTGGTTTCGAAAATCTTTGGGTTCTGAGCCCAAATTGCTCATATCTATTCGTAGTGCTGGATAAGGCTTCCAGTAGTACTTTGATTTGGGGTCGCAAATGTGAAGACCTCCGAATAGTTCATTGTTTGCATCAGCGATATTCTGAATCGTTTCGAGCAAAAGGGGCTTGCCGAACCTTATTGGCCTTGACAGAAAATATGGGCCGTCGGCGTTCTTGAATTAATCCAAGATCATGCCGGTTTTGTCGACATATACCGCGCCGCTTCTGATGAATCTAAAAAATTTTGGCACTCTGACAAGAAAAGATCTCTTTTCGGCCATGAATAATGACCTCGTCTGGGAAAGCTAACGGATGCGTCCGGCGATGGATTGCTCCCCCGGCAAAGCGGGAAAGACAGGGAAGACGAGGCTTCCGGGCGTTCACGCCTTGTCGGCCACAAGGAAGATCCGGTGGAAGAAGAGTTTCACGTGACCGGAATCGTCAGCCTGATTGTAGAGGGCCTGTTTCACGCGCTCCTGGAAGAGCCTGAGGTGCTCCTCGGGCACGGCGCCGGCGTAGCAGTCCGGGTTCATGTAGCCCACGATCGCGCCGGAACAGAAGATCCGGAAGACCTCCTCCCGGGTGTGCAGGGTCTCGAAGTGGCGGATCTCGGCGCGGCGAACCGTAAAGCCTGCCTTCTCGAAGACCTCCGCGTACTCCTCCGGGGTCTCCCTCCAGAACCAGGGGCTCCTGAAGGTGGAGATCGCGTCGCGGACCCTCGGATCCCTGGCCGACTCCCCCACCGCCGCCGCGAAGTTGGGGGAGCATCGGCTGGTGGCGGGGGCCTGGATCCCCGCGCGTCCGCCCACCTTCAGGGCGTCCCGCATGTTGGCTACGGCCAGCTCGATGTTCTCGACCCACTCGAAGACGCTGTTGCAGAAGACGACGTCGAACTCGTTTAGGTAGGCCATGGTCTCCGCAGTGTTTTCCTCGAACTCCATGTCCTCTCCGGACAGGCGTCGGCACTCGGCTATCATTCCCTCGGAGGGATCGATGCCGCAGACCCTGCCGGCCGCGCACAGCGTCTTGATGTGCCTCGCGAGTTCCCCGGTGCCGCAGCCGACGTCCAGGACGCTCTCGCCGGGCCTTATCTCCAGGAGGTCGATGAGCGCCGCCCCGGCCGCCCGCTGGAGCCGGGAGGCGCTCTGGTAGTGCTTGGACAGGCTGGAGAAGCTCTGGAAGTCCACGGGGCTCCTTTGAGGGGGACCCGGGGCGTCCCCGCTTGGGCGGGACATCATCTGCCCGGGTCCGGTCAGGGTCGTCCTTCGGAGTTTACCGCCTAAACGGGCTGAAAACAAGGTTGCACATTGGCGCATTGGCGCCGACCGGCGGCTTCGCGGGTCATGCCGCTGGCCTGCGGCGGGGTTCGCGACCGGGCGGGACGGTTCGCGACGGAACTCGGGGAACGATGGGGAACCTGCCTGCGAGGTGACAAATGGGCTCGGGCACGGGTGCCCCTGAGTTGAACGATAGCTCAGGCCGGTGAAGGTCAGGGAAGTTAGGGAAATCCGTACCAGGGTAGCGGGATCGTCTTTCCCGGGTTTCGGGATCGGCGGCCGTCGAAGCCGGACGCGGACGCCCGGCCGAATACCGCCTTGTCCTTACGGCGGGCGGTCACGACCGCCTGTCCTTGGGGCAAGACGTTGCAGGGCCTTCGTCGCCGTTCACGAACTCTGTCGGCCGGACGGTCGCCCGATGTCTCCGGCGATGGCGCGCGGCGAGTCGCAGTCGACGCGCGACAAGGGTCCGGTGTCGCAGACCCTCGCATGCGGGAAGTTTTCGATGTCGGCATAGGCGGCGGCGGAGAGAAAATTTTCTGAACTCCTCCTCCAGGCTTCCTCTCCCAAAAGCGGTTTCGGCGCTCGCGTATCCGTTGAAGGCGATTGCCTGGACAACGCTCGCTAAGGCGGCAGGTTACTGGCCTTCGCTGTTGCCGATGCCTTCGTCGGTGACGACGTTCGCGTCCAATGTCATGCCGTTGCCCCTACCCTTGCCTCGGCTGAACCCGGTATCGGTTGAGGAATGTCCAGAATCAGAGAATCCATGACGGAACCGTAATAAGTCGGAAAGGCAACACGATAGAGGCAACGCCATCTGACGTTGGCCTCATGTATGCTTAAGAGTTTGCAAGACATACCAATTATAGGGGCATGACTGCCATT
>JAISFS010000240.1 GCA_031263485.1 Deltaproteobacteria bacterium
ACGTGCTCCTCTTCAAGAGCACGGGGATATTCAGCTTCATCAGCAAGGGGTTCGACTACCTGTACGGCAAGTACCGCAAGTACCCGGAACTCATATCGTACATGAGGGCCAGGGAGATCGCCGTGAGATCCGATCTGCCGCTCATGCTCCAGCTGGACGGGGAGGTCTTCGTCGACACGAACATCACCGTGAGGATTGTACCGGACGCCGTGAAGTTCATATCCGTGGGCGGCGCGAGGTTCCGTCAGCGCGAGCCCCTCGGCGGCGACCGGAAAGGCGCCGTCCAGGACACGGATTCCCGGTAGCGGGCGCAGGAATGCCGCGTCCGGCATCCGGTGCAGCAGTCCCGCATCGCTGGATCCCCCGAGCCGGACGCGAAGCCCGGCGGCCTCAGGACGGGGAGATGGCCCTCCGGCCGGGGCGGGAAAGGTCGACATGCGATCGATCGCCATGCGATCGATCTGCAGGGCTGCCGTCCGGTTGCGGGGCAGAACATCGGGGAGCACGTGCCGGACGTCGGGAACCTGACGCTTATGTCAGGCTTGAGAAATCATAAGTCATGGACGCTGACGACGGCATCCGCTCACGGGGGGGGCACACCTTGGAGACAAGGCGTTCACCCCGTGCCCGACCCTCTGGAAGGCTGACGCGGTGAAGCCTGCGTTCCGCCGTCTACGGCATAATTCTCGTGCATGTGGCCACCGTAATCAGTCGGCGGGGGATTCATGATGAAGAGCCGGATGGGCTGGCGGAGATCCAATCAGGAAGGCCGGGGAGTCATGCCCAAAAAATTGTTAGGGTTTGCCCGGCATGAAGCCTCCCTGAGGCCAATGACCAGGGGGAGAGTTGCCAGCCTCGGGTCGCCGTCCCGACATATTACGGTTCCGTCATGAATCCCTCGCCGGTCTGTCCGGAGGCATCATGTCCAAGGGCATCTCACCATGACTGCCGGATACGGGACTCTATCCCCGCCGACGATGGAGCTCGGAAAGCCGACGGGCGGGTAATGGTTTAAACCTGAATTCTCGAATTTGCACTACAGATTTTCACAATTTTTGAACTGTATTGGTGATATTGCTCACTTATAACCTTTATTAAATTCTAATTCGTCGTGAGAATGGCTATATTACTTAATTTGTAGCATTGACAATTTTCTATCCCTTATATAACATGGTGTTTTGATTATTCAGTGGGAGTTTTCAGTGCCCGCGAGCTGGGCCAGGCCCCTGGGGGCGCGAGCTGGGCCAGGCCCCTGGGGGCGCGAGCTGGGCCAGGCCCCTGGGGGGCGCGAGCTGGGCCAGGCCTCTGGGGGCGCGAGCTGGGCGCGCCCTCTGGGGGCGCGAGCTGGAGTGAATATGCCCCACTCGTCAGGATTACCATACCAAGGCATACCAAGTCGTCATGTATTTCACCATCAATGAAAACCGTAAAAATGGCAAGCTCTATGTATTAGTGTGCCACTCTGAACGCAAGTATGGAGACAAAAATCCGGCAACCGATAAGCTCAGTATTGGTTCATATGATCAATCAACTCAATCATTTGTTCCTAGCAATAATGTGATTCAAAGCATTGCTAAATACCTTAATGGAAATGAAAAAAAATTATTCAATGATATTGTGATAAATTCCTTAACTGCAGAAAATGTCACAATGGATGAGATAATAAATTCCTCAGTAGAATCAACGACAAAATCTCTTGCAAATAACATTCTATTACATCAGATTTCTTCTGATACAGGTTTATTTAAAGCGTTAATGCATGCTTTCGGCGCAAATACAGATCAGATTTTAAGTTTGCCATATTACATACTTCAAACTGGCAATGCTTTGCATAAATTTAAATATTGGCACAGGGATACTGTTCATCCCTATGGAAAAAATATGCCTAGCCCTAGAATTAGTGAATTTTTATATTCTTTATCAATAGATGATGTTAACAAATTTTTATCAAGCTGGGGACAATTGTATTTGCCGGATGAAATTTTATACATAGATATTACTTCAATATCTTTATATAGTTCAGAAATTGAAGGTGCTGATTTCGGATATAATAGAGATGGTGAAAATCTTCATCAGATAAATATTTGCTTGCTATTAGGGAAAAAATGTGGCATGCCATTAATGTTCCGTGTTCTACCTGGAAAAATAAATGATGTTGCATCTCTGATTACTACGCTTCGGCATTCATTTGCATTAGGAGCCAAGAAACTATTTTTGATATTAGGCAGAGGTTTTTTTAGTATTAAAAATATTGTATACATGTTGGATAACAATGTTGGCTTTATAATATCTGTTTCATCGCATATTTCATGGATTGATAAGATTATTGATACCTTGTTTGATGATTTAAAGTTTCACAAAATTTATGACAGCCTCGATGTTCCTTATAATGACAACTGGACGGAATAGAATCATGAGTATCACATATTTGATCATTAAAATGTTATGTCGAGCGATTTATCTAACCAAATTTTCTAAAAATTATAAAATTTGACAACGGACATTTTCTGTAATATGTAATGTCAGGTATGAAATCCTGAAAATTTCCAATCCAGAATAATGATCACTGACCTTTGGATATACTACAATTTAAAAACTGTCGTGTCTAAAGGACGCGGCCAAAGTGATGCTACTATGTATTATCCAATATGTTATTCGAGTTATTGCAATATTAAGTTGAATAATCATATCCATCTGATCGCATGACCCATTCAGGTTATAATATTTCCACGCCAGATTGGACGTTTACACCTATTTAACAAATTTATTTAAACAGTTGCTTGTTTTGATTTGCCACATCAACTAACAGATTAAAACTGATTGTTTCTAGTGTTGGATCCTTTCACGATGGGAGCAGACTAGCCACTCGCCATGAATAAGGCACGAAGCCCAGTCCTGGTACGGTCAGATACAAGGGGATCGGCATGTACGGTACCCGGGTCTTGCCCCGGGTCTTGCCCCAGGGTTTGGGTTAGGTCCTATACATTATTTTGTGTCCGTGATCTGCGCTATCATGATCTGGTATGCTCTCGTCTCATCTTTTTCACTACAAAATATGCTCTGATCTTCTTGTATATAGCCAGAAGAGAGCATCAAACGTCGTGAAATTACGAGAATTCAGGTTTAAAGGATTAGCGGCTGATTTGCTATCTTTCAACCGGTATGATAGTCTGACCCGACGGTCAGGGACGACCGGACCAGATGACATGGAGCGTCCGCCCGCCACGGTCGGTGACCGCCCGAACGCCTTTCCTGCAGGTATCCGTAACCTTCGTTGCCCTGCAGACACCGCGTCTCTGCCGCGAAACCGGTCGCACTGACGATGGCGGCATACCTCGGACAAACCGGAAGCCGTCATGCCGGCTCGGGAGCAGCCATGACCTCTGAACCGACAAGGCGCTTTAACACTACGGGCGTCTGCAAGCCTCTGGAACACTACATGATGCCCGCCGTCCCCCGGATCCCGGACATAAGCGACATGATAAACGGCGAATACTATTTCGTCTTCCACGCCCCGCGCCGGTCAGGCAAGACCGCGTGCCTGTCCGCACTGACCGACAGGATCAACTCCGAAGGCCAATATTACGCCATATGGTGCGATCTGGATACCTTGAGGGATACCCTTGACGCTGAAAAAGCCATGGGCCAAATCGTCAATTAGATAGACGCCGGGCTTTGGTTCTCCAAGGTTGGAGAGATCCGCAAGTTGGCTTTCGCGTTCGATTCCGAACCTTACATGGCCAAAGCCGACGCCAAGGTCCGGTCTATGCTGAGTGACCTGTGCCAGGCCCTGGACAGGGAACTGGTGGTCTTCTTCGACGAGGCCGACAGCCTGCGGGAAGCTCCACTTTTGATGTTCCTGAGGCAGATAAGGACCGGCTATAACCGCCGTTCCGATTTCCCCGGCTCCAGGTTCCCTAGATCGATGGCATTGGCAGGCAGGAGCGACATCAGGGACTGTCTGACCGAAATCAGGCCGGACGGGGAGTCCAAGGGGCATGGGGGCAGCCCTTTCGACGTGAGAAAGAAGCCGCTGTCCCTGGAAGACTTCACCCGGGTGGAAATAGGGACCCTCTACGCCCAGCACACGGCGGAGACGGGACAACTCTTCGAGCCCGAGGCCGTCGACCGGGCCTGGCACTGGACCGAAGGTCAGCCTTGGCTGGTAAACGCCCTGGCAGAAGATATCGTAGTGAAAAGGTTCAAGAACGACTATGCCAGGGCGGTCACGGGAGCCGACGTCGATGCGGCGGCCAGGGACATCATCCTGCACAGTGAGCCCCAATTTTTCTCCCTCAAGGAACGGCTCAGGGAACCGAGGGTCAGGAGGGTCGTCGAGTCCGTCCTTGTCGGGACCGTTTCCCTGCCGACGGCGATTTCGAACTACGATGCCCAATACGCCGTCGACCTCGGGCTCCTGAAGGTCGACACTGAGAACGGCGACCCCAAACGGCCGGCGAACCCCATCTATAGCGAGATAATCGCCAGGACACTTACCGAGAAGCTCCAGGAGATGATGCCCGAAGAGCTGACCGGCAAGTGGATGGACGGGACACGCCTCGACATGAACGGCCTTCTCAAGGAATTTCAGAAATATTGGCGGAAAAACCGCAAATCCCTTGCCGTGGAAAACGAGATTGACAGCCGCATCTGCGAGAGCGTCAATGTGGCCCTGGCACGGTTCAATATCGCGGACGGCGGCGTGGACGATGCCCTCGCCAGGACGATCAGGAAAAGCCTGACCGACCGGTCCACAGAGGCCTTCTGCCTCCTCGTGCCGTTCGCCTTCCTGCAGAGGGTCGTGAACGGCGTTGCCGAAATCGACAGGCATTACGCGCTGGGAAAAACCAGGGTGGACATTTTCGTGCAGTACAAGGGAATCGCCTATCCCCTGGAACTGAATATCAAGGGCAACAGGAGCCGCAAAAAAAAAAAAAAAGCGTGGCGCAGCTGAGCGGCTATATGGAGGAAAGCGGGGCGCCCGTTGGCTGGCTGGTCATCTTCGGCAGGAACATGCGGAAACCGCGGGGCGAGAAGGCGTTCTGGGAGTCCGTGGACTGCGGGGGCAAGACGATACACGTCGTGGGATGCTGACGGTGCCGCCGGATCCGCCGGCGGTTTTCCGTGGCGGTCGCCCGCGTGAAGGGCGCCGAAAGACGCGCGATGACCGGGAAAACCAGGTGATGCACCGGGGAAGCGCGAGACCCGCACGGGCCGTGCGTTGGAGATGTGCCCGTCATGATGTTCTCGGATCATATTAGGAAATAGTTCGGTTTAACCGCTAAATCAATGGTTTAACCTAAAAATTTCACCGGTTTTTTCCGGGGCGTCCAAGACGGCGGCAATCTCCCTCCGTGTCCGCCCTGAAAGGCCTGGCGGGTCCGTCTCCCCCGAGGCTGTCCCGGGCGCACCTCCCTCATCGGTGCCGGTACCCTGGCGACGATGCCTCCGATGCCTCACCCCGATGCGGGGTCCCCGCATCGCCCCGCAAACTGGGTGTTGGCGGCCCGGCAGCAGTACGGGGTGGCCGCAAGCCGAAACACCGTCCCGGCCCCTGACCGACCCCCGACCGCGCCCGCAGGGTCGTCCGGGCGATGGTCGACTCGCGCCGCTTGGAGGCGGGCCGGGGGTACCGCCTTGTACGAGGGATGGCCTTGGCCTCGCGGATCTCCGGGGCCTGGACCATGTAAGGCGAACGGCAACACGCCTCCGCAGTAGCTATCTGTGCCGTCCGCACCGACAAGGGAGCCTGGCATGCCGGCAGGAGGTTAAAGGGGCCACGGCATGTTTGCTATCTTTCACCTGGTATGATAGCTTGACACGAAAGCCCGGGATGGCTGGACCGTATGACATGGCGCTACCGCCTGCCTCGGTCCGGTGATCGCCAGAAAGCCTTTCCTGCCGATTTACGTAGCCGTCGTCGCCTGACGGGCACCGTGCCTTTGACGCGAAACCGACCACGCGAACGATGGCGGAATACGACAGACAAACTGGAAGCCGTAAAGCCGGCTAGGGAGTGACCATGACCTCGGAACCTACAAGGCACTTCAATACCGCTGGCGTCTGCAAACCCCTGGAACACTACATGATACCCGCCGTCCCCCGTGTCCCGGACATAAGCGACATGATCAGACTCAAGCACTATTTTGTCTTTCACGCGCCGCGCCAGTCCGGCAAGACCACGTGCCTGACCGCGTTGACCGACAGGATTAACTCCGGTGGAAAGTATTACGCCATTTACTGCGATCTGGATGCCTTAAGCGAAATCCTTGACGTTGAAAAAGCCATGGGCATTTTCGTTAGCCGGATAAACAGCGGACTTCGTTCCTCGAAAGTGGAAGAGCTCCGTAGGCTGGATTTCGTCTTCAACTCCCGTCCCTACATGGGCGATCCCGACAGCAAAGTCGCGTCTATGCTGAATGACCTGTGCCAGGCTCTGGACAGGGAACTGGTGGTCTTCTTCGACGAGGCCGACTGTCTGCAGGAAGCTCCCCTTTTGATGTTCCTGAAGCAGATCAGGACCGGATATAACCTCCGTTCCGAATCCCCGGCCACCAGGTTCCCGAGATCGATGGCCTTGGTAGGCATGCGCGACATAAAGGACTATCTGACCAAAGTCAGGACGGACGGGGAGCCCAGGGGACCGGGGGGTAGCCCATTCAACGTGAGGGAGAAGTCGCTGTCCCTGGCCGACTTCACCCGGGAGGAAATAGGGGCCCTCTACGGCCAGCACACGGCTGAGACGGGACAGGTCTTCGAGCCCGAGGCCGTTGAACGGGCCTGGCACTGGACCGAAGGCCAGCCCTGGCTGGTAAATGCCCTGGCCAAAGATATCGTAGTGAACAGGTTCAGGAACGACTACTCCAGGGCGGTCACGGGAGCCGATGTCGAGGCGGCCGCCAGGGACATCATCCTGCGTGACGAGACACATTTCTTCTCCCTCAGGGAACGGCTCAGGGAACCGAGGGTCAGGAGAGTCGTCGAGACCGTCCTTGTCGGGGCCGTTTCCCTGCCGTCGGCGATTTCTGACGATGATGCCCAGTACGCCGTCGATCTCGGGCTCCTGAAGGCCGACCCAGAGACCGGCGACCCCAAAAGGCCCGCAAACCTCATCTATAAGGAGATAATCATCAGGACCCTGACCGAGAAGCTCCAGAAAGTGATGCCCGATGACCTGCCCGGCAAGTGGATGGACGGGACACGCCTCGACATGAACGGCCTTCTCAAGGCCTTTCAGACCTATTGGCGGAGAAACCGCAAATCCCTGGCCAAAGACAACGAGCTGGACAGTCGCGTCAAGGAGAGCATCAAAGAGGCGCTGGCTCGGTTCAATATCGCGGACGGAGGCATGGACGATGCCCTCGCCATGACGATCAGGAAAAGCCTGACCGACCGGTCCACAGAGGCATTCTGCCTCCTCGTGCTGTTCGCCTTCCTGCAGAGGGTCGTGAACGGCGGGGCCAAAATCGACAGGGATTACGCGCTTGGAAAAACAAGGGTTGACATTTTCGTGCAGTACAATGGAATCCCCTATCCTCTGGAACTGAAGATCAAGGGCAACAGGAGCCGCAAAAAAAGCGTCGCGCAGCTGCGCGGCTATATGGAGGAAAGCGGGGCGCCCGTCGGCTGGCTAGTCATCTTCGACAGGAACATGAGGAAACCGTGGGGCGAGAAGGTGTTCTGGGAGACCATGGACTGTGGGGGCAAGACGATACACGTTGTGGGATGCTGACGGTGCCGCCGGATCCGTCGGCGGTTTTCCGTGGCGGTCGCCCTTGTGAAGGACGCCGTAAGCCGCACGATGTCCTTGAAAATCAGGCGATGGTTCCGGGTAAACGCGAGACCCGCACGGGTCGCGCATTGGCGGCGCACACGCGATGACGTTCCCGGACAGTATTAGACAAGAACGGTTACAACCGATAAATCAACGGTTCAGCCAATAAAAATTTCTCCGGATTTTCACATGGCTGCAAAGGCGGCGACACTTGCCCTCCGTATCCGCCCCCTGAAAGGCCGGACCGGTCCGTCTCCCCTGCGGCTGTCCCGGGTGCGCCTCCCTCGTTGCCGTTGGTACCGGTACCCCGGCGGACACCTCCGTCACATCTCCACGACGCGGTCACCTCATCGTCTCGCCACCCGGGTGTCGGCGGCCAGGCAATCGTACTGGGCGGACCGCAATCCGAAATACCGTCCCGGCTCCTGAGCGTCCCCTGGCCGTGCCCGCAGGGTCGGCAAGTGGACGGTCGACGCGCACCGGTCGGAGGCGGGCCGGGTGTACTGCCCTGTACAAGGTATGGCCTTCGTCTTGCGTATCTCTGGGACCCGGATCGTGACAGGCGACCGGCAGTGCGCCTAGGAGCCTGTTGCATAATTGGTTTTGATGAAGAGCATGAGCACAAATGTGGTGGACAAGAGTTAGCCTCTCTACAATCAGTCGATTCATGGCAATGCTGTCGCGATTTATGCAACAGGCTTCCAGGCGGTCGCCATCTGTGCCGTCCGCGCCGACAAGGGAGCCTGGCATGTCGGCAGGAGGTTTAAGGTTTCCGGCATGTTTGCTATCTCTTACCCGGTATGATAGTCTGACACGACAGCCAGGGATGGCCGGACCGGATGACATGGCGCGTCCGCCTGCCTCGGTCCACTGATCGCCCGAAAGCCTTTCCTGCCGGTTTCCGTAGCCTTCATCGCCTGACAGACACCGTGCCTTTGCCGCGAAACCGACCCTGATGTCGATGGCGGCATACGGCAGACAAACAGGAAGCCGTCAAGCCGGCTGGGAGTGACCATGACCACGGAACCGACAAGACGTTTCAACACCGCTGGCGTCTGCAAACCCCTAAAACACTATATGATACCCGCCGTCCCCCGTGTGCCGGACATAAGCGACATGATAAACGGCGAACACTATTTCGTCTTCCACGCCCCGCGCCAGTCCGGCAAGACCACGTGCCTGACCGCGCTGACCGACAGGATCAACTCCACAGGAAAGTATTACGCCATATACTGCGAGCTGTCTGCCTTGGGCGATACCGTCGATGCTGAAACGGCAATGGGCCAAATCGTTGCCGAGATAGACGCCGGGCTCCTGTTATCCAAAGTGGACGAGATCCGTAGGCTGGCTTTCTCGTTTGCTTCCGAGCCTTATATGGCTTCAGCCGTCACCAAAGTCAGGCTCATGTTGAATGACCTGTGTCGGGCTTTGGACAGGGAACTGGTGATTTTCTTCGATGAGGTCGACAGTTTACATGAAGCTCCCCTTTTGATGTTCCTTATGCAGATCAGGGCCGGATATAACCTCCGTTTCGAATCGCCGGCCTCCAGGTTCCCGAGATCGATGGCCTTGGTAGGCATGCGCGACATAAAGGACTATCTGACCAAAGTGAGGTCGGACTCGGAGTCCAAGGGACCGGGGGGTAGCCCTTTCAACGTGAGAGAACCTTCGCTGTCCCTGGCCGACTTCACCAGGGAGGAAATCGAGGCCCTTTACGGCCAGCATACGGCGGAGACGGGTCAGGTTTTCGAGCCCGAGGCCGTTGAACGGGCCTGGCACTGGACCGAAGGCCAGCCCTGGCTGGTAAATGCCCTGGCCAAAGATATCGTAGTGAAAAGGTTCAGGAACGACTACTCCAGGGCGGTCACGGGCGCCGACGTCGAGGCTGCCGTCAGGGACATCATCCTGCGTGACGAGACCCATTTCTACTCCCTCAGGGAACGGCTCAGGGAACCGAGGGTCAGGAGAGTCGTCGAGACCGTCCTTGTCGGGGCCGCTTCCCTGCCGAGGGCGATTTCGAACGATGATGCCAAGTACGCCATCGATCTCGGGCTCCTGAAGGCCGACCCTGAGACCGGCAAGCCCAAAAGGCCGGCGAACCCCATTTATAGCGAGATAATCGCCAGGACCCTGACCGAAAAGCTCCAGGAGATGATGCCCGATGACCTGCCCGGCAAGTGGATGGACGGTACACGCCTCGACATGAACGGCCTTCTCAAGGCCTTTCAGACCTATTGGCTGAGAAACCGCAAGTCTCTGGCCAAAGACAACGAGCTGGACAGTCGCGTCAAGGAGAGCATCAAAGAGGCGCTGGCGCGGTTCAATATCGCGGACGGCGGCATGGGCGATGCCCTCGCCATGACGATCAGGAAAGGCCTGACCGACCGGTCCACAGAGGCCTTCTGCCTCCTCGTGCTGTTCGCCTTCCTGCAGAGGGTCGTGAACGGCGGGGCCAAAATCGACAGGGATTACGCGCTTGGAAAAACCAGGGTTGACATTTTCGTCCAGTATAAGGGAATCCCGTATCCTCTGGAACTGAAGATCAAGGGCAACAGGAGCCGCAAAAAAAGCGTCGCGCAGCTGTGCGGCTATATGGAGGAAAGCGGGGTGCCCGTCGGCTGGCTGATCATCTTCGACAGGAACATGAGAAAACCGTGGGGCGAGAAGGTTTTCTGGGAGACCATGGACTGCGGGGGCAAGACGATACACGTTGTGGGATGCTGACGGCGGCGCCGGATCCGTCGGTGGTTTTCCGTGGCGGCCGCACGCGCGAAGGACGCCGAAAGTCGCTTGATGACCGGGAAAATCAGGCGATGGCTCCGTGGAAGCGCGAGGCCCGCACGGGCTGTGCGTCGGAGACGTGCACTCGATGACGATCCCGGATCGTATTTGACAAAGCTTGGTTATATTCGATAAATCAACGACTCAGCCAAAAAAATTTTACCGTATTTTCCCGGGGCGTCCAGGACGGCGACAATCGCCCCCCGTGTCCGCCCCTGAAAAGGCCGGGCCGGTCCATCTCGCCCGCGGTTGTTCAGGGCGCGCCTCTATCGCTGCCGTCGGCGCCGGTACCACTGCGAAGACGTCTTCGGAGCCTCTTCCCGACGCTGTCACCGCATCGTCCCGCAACCCGTATATCGGCGGTCCGGTAGCAGTACGGGGCGGACCGAAAGCTGAAACACCGTCCCGGCCCTTGACTGTTCCCCGGAAGCGCCCGCAGTGACGGTCGATGGGACGGGTACCCAGCACCGGTCGTAGGCGGGCCGGGCGTGCCGCCCGGTACGAGAGTTGGCCTTTGTCTTGAGGATCTTCGGGCACCGGACCATGTCAGGCGACCGGCAGTGCGCCTCTATAGCCGCCATCTGTGCCGTCCGTGCCGCGGAAAACGCGATCTGCACCCCGTCCAGACAGTTGGCCCTGACGGCAGCGCGACCGCTTGAAGGTGACCGTGCGGCCCCGAAGGTATCCTGTCAGCCTGTTGGTGACGGTAACCTTCCCATTCTGGCGGTAGCCTTCCCATTCTGTTTGGGTTTCGGCTTCGAGCTTGACCTTGCAAGGTTCTTGGGCCGGCGGGAGGGGTGCGGGGGGCGCCATGCTGATGCGGGCGCTGTTCCGCCGCCCGCGTCCGAGCGGACCGGGCGGAGGCACCACAAGACACCCTGTGGTCCCTGAACGCGCCTCCGGTGTTGCCTGGATCGACGTAAGCCGTATGACTTCCCGCCTCACTGGGGAGAGGTCGTCCGTTCCGATGCGGGAGAAGCCGGGGTTGCCCGTTGACACTCACGGTGAACACCATCCGCGTATGGTTCCTTAGGCATTCGTGTCGCGGTCCTCGCGAGGCATTCGTGTCGCGGTCCTCGCGGCCGATGACCGTGACCTCGAAGCGCCTGGTAGCCCCGCAGGTCTTCCTGATACCGCCTGGACGTCCGGGGACGCGGCCATGCCTTTCCGGTCCCCGGGCTGGGAGAAGGCGGGGTCGGGCTCTCCGATCTCCGTAACGGACCTGCCGCGGTCGCCCTGTGGAGCATCATCCGATTGGGCTTCGGGCGGTCCGTGTCCGTGAGTCGACCCGGCGCGGCGACCCCCGGAGCCGCCTGAGGGTCCAGCACCAGCTGGCCTGGCCGTCCTCGTGATCGCCCGAGCGGCCGAGATCGTCTCTGTCCCGCAGTCGAGCCCGCTCCCCGACGGGAGCCCTGACGAGTCGAGTTCTCTCATGTCCTGCATGGCCGTCTCCTCCGTGCCGACCGTATACGCCAGGACGGCCCTCATGTCGCCCGCCCGACGGGGATGTCGTCCGGCCCGACGGAAATTTCGCCCTGCCCGACGGGGATGTCGCCCGCCCCGCCTTCCGGCGCCAGCCTGAGGGGCAGCCACAACTCCCGGGCCGCACCGTTGGGTTCCGTTTTTTCTTGACGGTTTCCATCGGCGACCAGGGCATCGAGCGGTTCGGGACCTCCGTCCCTCCGTCAGCGTCAGGCCCCCGGGAGAGTTGCGGCACCTCCTCAACTTGTTCGATGAGCCAATGTCGACACTTTTCGTGAGCCGGAAGCGGTCCGAGAGATTCGCGGGCGGCTCGGGCCGAAGCCGGTTCGGGCCGCTCTTGGCGTTGTCCGCAACGGGCGGTAGGCGCCTCCCTGCAAGCGAGGACGGTCTGTCAGAGGGAATGTTTAGCCTGTAGCGCATACGGACAATCTCGGTATCCGTTCAAGGGACGGCCCCGGTTCCTCCCGGCACCGGGTCGATTCTCCTTGGCGGTCGCCCATCATATTGAACGGATGGCGAAAACGCGTCCATGAGCCTACGCTGGGTCGCCATCGCCATCGCCATCGCAGGTGCCACGCACGCCGTCGCCTTGTCATCCCTTGCCGCGTCGCGGGCGCGGACGGGGGCCGGTTGCAATTTAGAAACAACCCCCGGAAACCGTCGAAGCTTCGGATAAGATCCCGGATGATCGAGTTTCGGCATCGCCATCGTCCGTCTCCAAGCGGAGTTCCGCGAGATGCGGCGGACGTGCCGGGCGAAGCCGTCGTACGCGCGGGGCCTCGCCGCGCTCGCAGCTTCCCCCCGGATCGGAGCCATTGGGGGAACGGGGTCAGGGCGACATGTACATTGCCGGTCATGCAACGCGGGAACGCGCGGCGGGCGTCTCGCGACGGGTTGACGGTGCGGAGGGCATAGCCGTCGCGAGGCCTGCGGCATGATTCTCGGGTGGACCCTTCTGGCGGTGTCCGGCAGTGGCGGAGGATTTCGCCATCTGGCGCCAGGGGGCCAGGGCGCTGGGGGCAAGAGGGCAAGGGCGGCGGCTAAGAACGGGACCGGGCTCGCCAGGAAGCCCGCCCCCGCGGTCCCGGCCCGCAACCCCGCCCTGCTTTCGGCGCTCGATGGCTACTCAGTTCCCGTCGGCATGACGCTCATCGCCACTGAAGGCGGGATAGCCTGGGAGCAGGAGGCCCGGCGCGGGCGAACGGTCTCCGCCAGTGGGTCTTTCCTCATACCCCGCACTTTCTTCAACCGCCGGCTGAACGACCGCTGGGCCCTGGGGTGGGGGTAGGGGAGTTCAGCCGTTTCGGCCCGGGCAACTGCTACCCGCTGGCCTGGCCGCTTCAACGCGTGCGGCGTGTGGCACGGTGCAGGAAGACTTTCTGGTCGGCAAGCTCCGGACGGGAATGCCCTTGTCGGCAGGCTCCGGACAGGAATGACCTGGGCGGAAGGCCGGGGGATGGAGGGCCGCGGATGTTCGCCGCAGGCGTCTTGACCGGAATATGTGCGCTTGTCTTCTCGATGGGGCTCCGTTTCGTCCGGGCGGCTCACAGGGACTCCGGAAGGCAGAGGTGCTTCACCTACCTCGCGTTCACGGCGGGATTCTGGGACCTGGGGATCATCCTGTACAGCTCGGGATTCCTGGGCGGGGACGGCTGGATCGGGATCTACCTGACCGAGACCGCCATAAGCGTGGTGTTCTTCTTCATCTCGCTGTACTTCACTAACGTCATGCGCTTCGACTCGCGCCTGTCGACCGCGATACAGGCCGCCCTCCTGGCCCTCGGCGCGGGGGCCGTGGGGCTTCTCTTCTCCGCTAGGTTCATCGAGGTGGGCCTGGTCGGCGGAGCTCCCGCCTGCTCCGTCGCGAAAGGAGCGCCACTCTATCTGTACATGGCGTACAACGCGGCGGCCCCGCTCCTGATCGTGGCTCAGCTGGCCGCCGCGTACCGCAACGCGAACTACAGGAGGGACCGGCGGCAGGCCATGAACTTCTCGGTGTACATGGTTTGCGCGATATTCTTCCTGCTGCTCCGCTTCTACGTGCCGGCCTCGTACGTGCCGGGGTGTCTCGTGCAGTTCCTCGGGCTCTACATGCTCTACAACTTTTCGAGGAGATACAGCACGAACGCCATCAACGCGATAAACGTCGCGGAATACGTGTATTCCTCCATCAAGACCCCCTTCCTCTTCCTGTCGCAGGGCGGCGACGTCCTCCTGGCCAACAACGGGGCGCTCGCCTTCTTCGGCAAGACGGAAAGGGAGATATCCTCCATGAACGTGAGGGACCTTTTCCGTTTCGGGGAGGGGTTCCGGGACTTCTCCGCCAGGCGCGAGGGGAACCCGCTCGCGCATTTCGAGGCGTCTTCGGCCTGGTCGGACGCGCGTTGCCGCATAGAGGTCACCTACGTTTACGACAGGTTCGACGAGTTGATATGCGCGATTTTCCTGGTCAACGACGAGACCGAGCGCAACAGGATCGTGGACGAGCTGAAGGAGGCGAAGACTGAGGCGGAGCGGGCCAACGCCTCCAAGAGCTCGTTTCTCGCGAAGATGTCCCACGAGATAAGGACCCCGATGAACGCGGTGATCGGCATGAGCGAGCTCGCGTCGAGGGAATACGGAAGTCCCGAGGGCCTCCAGTACATCATGGAGATCAAGTCGGCTGGCAACAACCTCCTTTCCATCATCAACGACATCCTGGACTTCACCAAGATCGAGGCCGGCGGCCTGGAGCTGGTCGACGCGCCCTACGATTTCCCGTCGCTATTGAACGATCTGTCGAACATCATCCGCGTGAGCATAGGCGACAGGCCGATCAGGTTCGAGACGGACGTGTCCAGGGAGATCCCCGGCCGGATCACGGGCGACGAGTCTAGGGTCCGCCAGGTCCTCCTGAACGTCCTGACGAACGCCGTCAAGTACACGCCCGAAGGCTTCGTGAGGCTGTCGGCGCGCCACGAGAGGCTGGACGGCGACGGGATAAGGCTGACCTTCACCGTCGAGGACAGCGGCATAGGGATCAGGGACGAGGACATGGAGAGGATGTTCGCCGATTTCGTGCGGATAGACATGAAGCGCAACGCCGCGATAGTGGGAACCGGCCTGGGGCTAGCCATCACGCGGAGCCTGTGCCAGGCGATGGGCGGGGACATAACCGTCTCGAGCCGGTACGGCGAGGGTTCCGCCTTCACGATCACGCTCCTGCAGGCGTGCACCGACTTCACGCCCGCCGGCGACGCCGGATGGGCCGGAGGTTCCGGCAGGGCGGCCGCCGCCGTCGCCGGCTTCACCGCGCGGGAGGCGCGCGTCCTCATCGTGGACGACAACGCCACCAACCTGAAGGTCGCCGAAGGTCTCCTCCTGCCGTACCTCTGCCGCATCGATACCTGCCTGTCCGGCGCCGAGGCGATCCGGCTGGCCGCGGCGGCCCGCTACGACGTCGTCTTCATGGATCACATGATGCCGGAGATGGACGGGATAGAGGCGACGAATGCCATCCGCGGCATGGGGCCGGGCCGCGGCGGGGACGTCCCCGTGATCGCCCTCACGGCCAACGCGGTCGTCGGGATGCGGGAGATGTTCCTCGGCAGCGGGTTCAGCGACTACCTTGCGAAGCCCATCCAGCTGTCAAAATTGAACGACATGATGGACAAATGGATTCCCCGGGAGAAGCGTGACGTCGGCGCCCCGCCGGCCGCCCTCCCCGCCGACCCGGCGGATTTCGCGATAGACGGCCTGGACGTCCCCCGCGGCCTCGCCATGACTGGGGGTTCCGAGGCCGTATATCTCGATGTGCTCTCCCTCTTCTGCAAGGACGCGGCGGCGCGGCTCAAGGAACTCGGTGCGCCCGCGGCCGGGGACGATCTGCGCGCGTTCGTCAACCATGCCCACGCGCTCAAGAGCGCCCTCTCGAGCATCGGGGCGGCAGGTCTCTCGAAGGAGGCCGCGGCCCTGGAGGAAGCCGGCAGGGCCGGGGACATGGCCGCGATCGGCGGGGCCTTGGGCGGGTTCAGGGAATCCCTGTCGGGGCTCGTCGGATCCGTGTCCGGCTTCCTGAAGGACAGGGAGGGTCGCGCCGCCGTGAGCCCCGCGGGCGCGGCCCCGCTGGACGGGGGGCTCTTAGGCAGGCTCAGGGCGGCCTTGGACTCCGAGGATATCGCCGAGGTGGACGCCACCCTCGAGGAGCTCTGCAGGGCAGGACGGGGGACCGGGGCGGAACCCGTCCTCGCGGCGATAGCTGATTCCGTGCTCCTCTCGGAGTTCGGGGAAGCCTCCGCCATGGTGGGATCCCTGTTGCTGAACGATGCCCGGTGACGGGTGCGCGTCGGCTCGGAGCCGCAGCCGTCCCAGTCGTGCCGCGCCACCGGGCGAGGCGGCCCCGGACGCGACGGTGTCTGATGATGCGGCCCCGGACGCTACGGTGCCGGACGAGGCGGTCCCGGACGAGGCGGTCCCGGACGGGGCGTTCCCGGACGATGCGGTCCCGCGACCGGGCTTGCGGTCGACCCGAAGGAGACGAGACATGGACGACGGACGCCCCACGGTAATCATAGTGGACGACAGCGTCGCGAACCTGAGGATAGCCAAGAACGCCCTGCCCAAATCCTACGACGTGTTCACCGCCCCGTCCGCCGCCAAGATGTTCGATCTTCTGGAGCGGAACAGGCCCCGCCTGATCCTGCTGGACGTCAACATGCCGGAGATGGACGGCTACGGCGCCTTGAGGGCGCTGAAAGGTCGGCCGGAGACCGCGGACATCCCCGTGGTCTTCCTGACCGCCCAGTCGGACCCCGAAAGCGAGCTGGAGGGGCTCTCCCTGGGGGCGGTGGATTACATCTCCAAGCCGTTCGTTCCGGAGCTTTTGCGGAAAAGGGTCGAGCTGCACATAACCGTGGACTCCCAGAAGAGGAGGCTGGAGATCCAGAAGGAGCAGCTGGAGCGCCAGCGGGCGGAGCTTCAGCGCTTCAACGCGAACCTTCAGGGCATGGTTGAGGAGAAGACGGGGAAGATCCTGGAACTCCAGGGCGTGGTGCTGAAGACCGTGGCCGATCTGGTGGAGAGCCGAGACGGCCAGACCGGGGGCCATGTCGGACGCACGAAGCGGTGGCTCAAGATCCTGATAGACGGCCTGGACGATCTGGGCCTCTACTGTGATCAGCGCGCCGAATGGGACGTAGATCTGGTCCTGCAGTCGTCCCAGCTCCACGACGTGGGGAAGATCGCCATCGCGGACGGCCTGTTGCGGAAGCCGGGCGGCCTCACTCCGGAAGAGTTCGCGGAGATGAAGCTACATACGACGATCGGGGTGAGGATCATCGAAAGGATCGAGTCAGAGGCCTCCGACAGCGAGTTCCTGCGATACGCGAAGCTCATCGCCGGCTCCCACCACGAGAGATGGGACGGGTCCGGCTATCCCCGGGGCCTGGCGGGAGAAGGGATACCCCTGCTGGGAAGGCTCATGGCGATTGCGGACGTCTACGACGCCCTCACGGCGGAACGGCCCTACAAGGAAGCCTTCCCCCATGCACGGGCCGTGGCCATAATCCTGGAGGGGCGAGGATCCCACTTCGACCCTGTCCTGGTCGATGTCTTCGAGCTGGTGGCCCCCCGGCTGGAGGCGGACGGAGGGCCTGCAGGCCTCACGTCGAGGTAGCCCGGCCGTTCCAGTCTGCGGCCGTTTCCCGCCGCCGGTCGCATCGGCGGTCGCAGGGCGTGGCTCCCCTGACCGTTCACTCAGGCATCTCGCACAGGATGTACCCGCCCTCGGCGGCATCGTGCTCGAGCGTGAAGCCGTCTCCCAGCTTCCGCCTGATCCGCGAGACGACCGTCTTCACCGTGCTGCTCCCGCTTTCGAGTTCCCCTCCCCAGATGGCGCCGAAGAGGCTCTCGGCGGCCACGGGCCGCCGCCCGCTTCTGGCCAGCATGAGCAGCACCGAGAATTCCTTGGGCGTGAGGGCGAGCTCCCGCCCCCGGAGGGAAGCCCGGCCCGCCACCATGTCGAAGGAAAGGGCCCCCGCCCTGACGGCCCCGGGCAGGCCATTCGCCCGCCTCAAAAGGGCCTTGATCCTCGCCGCGAGCACCGAGAAGTCGTACGGCTTGGTCAGGTAGTCGTCCCCGCCGCGGGCGAGCCCCTCCACCACGTCCTCCGGGGCCGCGAGCCCGGTCAGCAGGAGGACCGGCACGTCCGCCGCCATCCTGATCTCCGCGATAAGATCCAGCCCGTTCCCGTCCGGGAGCACTATGTCTATAACCGCGAGGTCGGGGACGATCCCTTCCGCAAGGCATGAGAGCGCTTGGGCCGCGTCGGCCGCCTCCCTCACCAGATAGTTGCGCCGCCTCAGCATGTAGGCGTTCCCGGCGAGCACCCTCGCGTTGTCCTCGACCAGGAGAATCAGCTCGTGCATCCCTAAAGGCTCCTTCAGTCAGCGCCGCGTCTCGCCGGGAGGACCTGCCGCCACCGGCGGCCCGTCGTGTCCCGATGCCAGGTTGGGGATCCGCTTCCCGTTAATGGGGGCGGCCGTAGCCTCGCCGCCCGGCCCGCAATCGATTGAGACGGTGGGCCCTGCCTCCCCGCTCGGGCGGCAGCCGGTTCCGACGGAACGCCCGGTCTCCCCGCCCGGCCCGTGACCTATGCCGCCGGTGGGCCAGGCCTCCCCGCCCTGCCCGCAGTCTGCCCCGGCGGGGCTCCCGTCCGCGGGAAGCGCGAAGGACGCCGTGGTCCCCCGTCCTGGCTCCGACTCCACCCAGATCCGCCCCCCGTGCGACTCCACGATGCTCTTGCAAAGGTGGAGCCCCAGGCCGGTGCCCCCGTCCGTCACGCCGCGCTCGAAGACGCGGTCGAGTAAGGCGGGGTTCACCCCGGAACCGGTGTCGGAGACCGAGACGACTATCTCGCCCCCCTTGCGGGCCGCCCGCGTCGAGACGGTGCCGTTCTCGGTGTGGGCGTTGGCGTTCGAAAGGAGGTTCGCCATAACTTGCGCCAGGAAGTCCGCCACCCCGCGGACCGCGAGTCCCGGCTCGATCTCGCAGGCGAGTGAGTTCCCCCTTCGCGCGAGGCTGGGCCTCATGGCCTCGGCGCCTCCCTGGATGAGGCGCGAGATGTCCAGCCTCCGCATGACGGCCCCCTCGCTCATGGTGGCGAGCGTGAGCATCCCCCCCACCATGCGCGCGAGCCTCATGATTTCGGCCTGCGCCCCCTCCAGGAGCTCGAAGGCTCCCGGCCCTTCGGGGCCCGGAGGGTCCTCGGGGCATTCCGCGCCTTCCTTCCCTTCCGGCCCTTCCGGCTCATTCTGGAGTTGCGGGGGTTGCCGGCCTTCCGGGTCCCCCGCCCGGCCCGTGACTTCCGGGGCGTCAAGGATCTCCCGCGCCGTCTGGACGTTCACGGATGCGGCCGCGAGCGGGGCCCGCATCTCGTGCGAAACCAGGGAGATGAACTCCGTCTTGACCCGGTTCGCGCCCTCGAGGATCTCGTTCAATTCGGCGAGCCTCCGCTGCCGCTCGCCCAGGATCCTGAAGTGCAGGAACAGGCAGGTCCCCAGGACGAGGCTCGCGGCGGTGAACCCCACCACGGTGTCCAGCATGACCTCCCGCTCGCCGGGCAGATCCCGCACCGTCTCGGGCCGGAGGTAGGCCACGGCGCAGATGCCCGCGTACAGGGCCAGTTCGGCCAGCGAGAAGAGCACTGCCCGAGCCCCCTCGAGCATCGCCGCCGTGAAGGCCACCGCGAACACGAAGAAGGCCGGCATCCCGCTCCGGTAGCCCCCTGCAGTGAAGAAGAGGGCCGGGAACAGGACCATGAAGATGGCCACCGCGGACACGGTGTAGCAGGTGCGGTAGTCCCCCGTCCTCCTTGAGTACGCGAGAAGCCCTGCGGAGAGTAGCGCGATCGCGAGGCAGACCCCGATGTGGACGGCCCCGCTTCCCACCGCCGCAGAGAGGGCTGCCGTAATGAGGCTTACGACCGTACCCCCGGCCGCGAGCACGTTGAAGAGCCTCGCGCGCAGCTCCAGGCTCGCGCCGAAATGGGCCTCCACGAACGATGAAATGGGCTCCAGCATCTTACGGACCCGCCTGGCGGCCTCCTTCCTACCGTCGCCGCATCGGCCGCGTTCCAGGCGCCATGCGGCGGCGTTGGACCGGAAGCCCGCGCCCTTCGCTACGTTTTTGCCCGACCGGTCGTTAGTGGGTTTACGGGCATTTTACACCGGTAGCCGAGGCGCGGCAAACTCCAATGCGTGAATCGGATTTGCCGGGAAAACGGAAGTGATCTTAAGAAGTTATGGGCGGAGTGGACAAGGCGCTTCGGAAGGTGGATCCGTCTGGACACCCCCTAAGGGGAGTCCCGCCCGGTGAGAGTCCCGCCAGGTGAGAATCCTCCCAGATGAGAATCCCGCCCGAAGAGAATCCCGCCCGATGAGAGTCCCGCCCGATGAGAGTCCCGCCCGATGAGAGTCCCGCCCGAAGAGAGTCCCGCCCGAAGAGAGTCCCGCCCGAAGAGAATCCCGTCCAAGGTGATAATCAGCAGAAGTCAGAAGTGCAGAACAATTCCGAAATCGGGGTGACGGGCGGATCGGCGGTACGGTAGCGGGAACGTGAGCACCCGCAAAGCTTTCGATTATGCCGTAGCGGTCGCCCGCGCTTCGCATCGGCTTCCGGTCGCCCCGCCTCGCGTATGTCAGAGGGCTGGCGGAAGGGCTACCGGTCCGCTTGCGGGCCTCTGGAAAAAGCACTTGACTTTGACTCAGCTCTAAGTGGTATCTTTATTTCTCACAGGCGATCGAAATACCTTTCGGGGGGGTGCCTTTCTCGGCAGGGCATATCGCCCCGCTTCCTGCCCGGCCCGGCCGCGTAGGGGCGGCGGCGCGTCCGGCCGATGCCCGAGAGGCACCCGCCTGAAACCGCGCCCCCTGTCCCCGCGCGGCGGCGCGGAGGCAGGGCGCGGCGCGGCCTCAGGCCCTCTATGGGCGCTGGCAGGGCCCGGCCCGTCAGGGGCACGTCCGCTTGCGCCCCTACGGCGATTCAGCCGTCAATGGCGTGGCTCCAAAGGGCCCGCGCCTCCTGCGGCCCCGGGCCCGCATCGGCCCCCGGCTTTTCCCCAGACCCCGGCCTCCGCCGGATAGCCACAAAATCTGAAAGGACAAGAAAATGACGGGCAAGACGGTCTCTTTTCTCTCCCTTGCCGCAACGGCGGCGCTCGCGGCGACCTTCGCCCTGGCCTCCGGCGCTGCGGCCCAGACAGCCCCCGCCTCCGGCGAGGACATCCTCGTGCTCTACTATTCCGACAGCGGCAACACCAAGGCGGTGGCGGAGTACATCCACTCCCGCGTGGGGGGCGACATAGCCCAGATCGTGGCGGATCCGCCCTATCCGCAGGACCGCACCCAGAAGACCGAGCTGGCCAAGACGGAGCAGAGCGAACACGCGAGCCACGGGTTCTCCGCAAGCGTCCAGGACCTTTCGAAGTACAGGACGATAATCATCGGCTATCCCATATGGTGGGGGGACATGCCCATGCCGGTCTACGGCTTCCTGGAGGCCAACGACTTTTCCGGGAAGACGGTGGCACCCTTCTGCACCAGCGGGGGCTCCGGGCTTGGCGAGACCGTGACCAAGCTTCAGAGCAGCCTCTCCGGGGCGAAGGTGCTTGACGGTCTCGGGGTGCGCGCCGCCGATGCGGCTAATTCCGGTGAAGCGGCCCTGAAATGGCTGGGAGACTCCGGGATAGCCGTCCGGGACGCCGGCTAGCGTGCCGTCTGCCGGACCGACCAGGAGGCGGACCTCCCGCGCGGACTGGGCGAAGGCCCGCTGTCCGGCATGGAATCGCGACCTCGTTGAACCCTCGCGGGCAGACATCGCAGGCGGCAGGCCTCGTGAGGCCTGGCCGCGAAGGTTCATGGGGGGCTAATGTCGGCGGCTCCAGCGGGAGGCCGTCGGCAAAAGCGACCCCTGTCGGCCTCATTCTCGGGGGATCGGCCTCGCCGTTGGCATTCCGAGGAACTCCGGCCTCGGACGGGGGGCGTTCTGAGAGCCCTCGGTTCCTCCGAAGGCTTTCCGGGGGTACTTGGCCCCGTCTTCCGACTTGAACGTTGTTCGCACTTTCGCGGTTATCCGTTCGGGAAGCCGTTGCGCACTATTCTGAATCGGCAAGTCGGCAAGCCTAACAGCCCTTGACTTTTCCTGACCCCCGGGGTACCATATGCGCGTTTTCGGCCTTTCTGCCAATGCTCTCGACACGGCAGACGCCGGAATCCCACCGGTTCTGTCAGACCCTTGCGGGTCTGGCCGCTCCGGGGCGAACGCGCGGTAGTAGCTCAATGGATAGAGTGCCTGACTACGAATCAGAAGGTTGAAGGTTCGAGTCCTTCCTACCGCGCCAATGCCTTTTGCATCGTTTCCGAAGAAGCCCGAAATCAGCCGCTAAACCCGCTAGATCATTGAGATTTAGCGGGTTTTGTTTTTCTGGGGATTCCACGGAAATCCTGTGTCATCAAGCCAGTCAGGCAGCATGGACGACAGCGCGAAGTCGCCGCAAGGGAAAGATAGCGGTCAGATGTCCGAGGCGCAATCACGATTCCGACTCGCTCGATAAAGATGCGTTGCCCCTGTCGCCGACCTGAAAGGACCGCACTATGCCCCATCTAATCAGTTGCCCCGCCTGCGGCAAGCAGGTGTCCGCCCTGGCCAGTTCCAGGCGGGGAAGGCCGCCTCCATCTACCGCGATTCAGGGTTGTCGGCACGCCGGCACCCCTGTAAAATGGGTTCATGCCCCGCGTCGGCGGGGCTGAACGTACCCGCCCGTCACTCCTTGAGAGGTGGAACATGACGGACAACGCGATGCCTGTCCCGGCCATCAACTCCGCGATCGCCGTGGCAAACTGGTTCATAGGCCAAAACGCGGAACAGCCGAGCGGGCTCACCCACCTGAAGCTCCAGAAGATGCTTTACCTGGCCCAGGGATGGCACCTCGCCTATTTCGACGTCCCCCTGTTCGAGGACCCCATCGAGGCGTGGAAGTACGGACCCGTCGTGAGGTCCGTGTATTTCGCGCTCAGATCCAGGGCGAAGAATGAGATCATCAGCGCTCCGATCGAGGGGTACGTTTTCCGCGGCGGCGTCGATTACGAGCCGCTGGGTACGCCCGAGATGGTGTTCCGCGACGATTCCGTCAGGGAATTCATGGAGTCCGTCTGGGATACCTACCGCGAGAAAAGCGCCTGGCAGCTCGTCGGCATGACCCACGCGAAAGGTTCCCCGTGGGATACGGTGGCGAACTCGCCCGGAGGGCTCGTGGCAGTCGGGGATACCGGATTCTTGACGGAGTATTTCGACTCGATCATACCGACGGAGCTCATGAGAGCCTATTTCAAGTCTTACCTGTCCGGAGACGTCTGAGATGGAAAATCCCGCAGATTCAAGTTGCCGCGACTTCGCGAGGACGCCCGGGCACAGAAAAGCGATGCCGAAGATTCCGCCCTTGACCCCGTCGAGTTCGAGAGGCTGGAAGACAACGTAAAATATTCGATCAGTCTGCGCTGGACCATCGAGGATCTCAGGCAGCAGGTCAAGAGGTACGCCTTTCAGGCGAAAAGGGCCAATGTCGATAAGGACGCGCTAAACGAGCAGGTCCGGAAAATGAACGGCCTGGAAACGCATAACCGCGTCGTCAGGTTCATTCTGGCCCTCTGCTCCGGCCTGACTGCCCTCGGAACACTCTTGATCGGGCTCAAGGCCGATGATCCGCTGAACAATGCGGGCATAACGTTTTATTTCGCGTCGGCCTTCGTGGGAGGCCTGACTTCGGCATTCGACTTTTCCAAGTCCAAGTCACGTGACAAGCCGATACGGGACGATGCCGCCTCCCAGACGTCTGCCGAGGAGGACTGACCATGGACCCCGCTTACAAGATGATGCTTTTCGGCCTTGCCATGGCCGTCTTTACCGTCGCCCTGGAGATTTTCAGGCGCAAGGTGCTCGTTCCCCGCATTCAGAAGATGAGGGAGCAGGCGGATGCGGTCCGACAGTCTTAGCGTCCCATGTCGGCCTGACCGCCAAAAAGGAGCCCCGCCACGGACGTCTATGACGTGCTGATGCTTATCGCCCTGGTCATCTTCATCCCGTCCGCCGTCGACCACGATATAATCCTTCCCCGTATCAGGCGGAAGGCGGCGGAAGAGAGAGCCAGGAGAAGGACGGAGAGATTGAACGGGAGATTGGTCGGCACGGACGGCTCCGTCCGCCAGCCGTAAGGACCCCCATGCCCGACTTCCCCCGCCTCCTGTGCTACGTCGACAACCTCCAGGTGCTCCGCGACCGCGTGGGGGACGAGTCCGTTGATCTCGTCAACCTCGACCCCCCGTTCGATTCCAAGCGGCTCTACAACGTCAGCTTCGGGGGCGAGGCGCCGACAGCCGCGTTCGACGACACCTGGAAGTGGACCGAGGAGACCGCCGCCGATCTGGCCCACGTCACGGAGAAAGGGCCGCCCGACTTGCCCGGCCTCCTGCACGAGCTGCGCAAGATCGCCGGGGACGGGATGGGCGCGTACCTCGTCATGATGTCCGCCCGCCTCCTGGAGCTCAGGCGCGTCCTCACGCCGACCGGCTCCATCTACCTCCACTGCGACCCTGCCGCGTCCCTCTACCTCAAGGCCGTCATGGACGCCGTCTTCGACAGGGACGGCTTCCTCAACGAGAGCATATGGAAGCGCGCCTCCGCCCGCAGCGACGCGACGAGATGGGGGCCGTCCACGACACGATCCTGAACCATGTCAGGTCCGGGGATTTCGTGTGGAACCGGCCCCGCACCGGACACGACGGGAAATACGTCGCCCAGAAATACCGTTACGCGGACGGGGACGGGAGGCGGTACCGCCTGAGCGACGCCACCGCCGCGGGGCTGTCCGGGGGAGGGTACGAGTACGAATGGAACGGGCACGTCAAGGTCTGGAGATACCCGATCGAAAGGATGCGCGAGATCGAGGCGGAAGGGCGCCTGGAATATAC
>JAISFS010000316.1 GCA_031263485.1 Deltaproteobacteria bacterium
CCCTCTCCAGGAAGATGGGGATCATGTGGGTGCTGGACAGCCTGCCGTCCCGGCACAGGCCCAGCGACTCGAAGAAGTCCAGGACGGGCATGCCGTTCACGCGGCGCAGGACGTGGGCCTCGGACTCGGTGACCACGGCCTTCTCGCGGATGGTCTTGCGGGAGGACACGGGGAAGATGGCGAAGCGCGGCCTCGCGGCGGAGCCGAAAAGGACCAGGGCAGTGCGGGAGGCCCTGGCCGCGCCGTTGTAGAGGACGCGCGGCGAGCGCATGGCCTCGGCGTAGTCCTCGGCGAGGCAGCCGAACAGCGGGAGTCCGCCAGTGGCCTCGTCCAGGGAGCAGCGGATGATCTCGCCGGAGGCGTGCCAGGGCAGGAACGGCCCGAAGACCATGCCCGCCGAGGGTATCTTGCAAAAAGATCCCGGTGCATCGTGAAGGGCAGTAAGGCTGTATGATGCATTTTGAAAGAAGGCGGGTTCGTGGTATCCTGGATCGTGGAGGAACAGTTACCATGGCAGACCAGATTAACGAGCTCTTTGAAGGATTCCCCGATGCCGATGCTTTTACGCAGGCAGAAAAGGTGTTGCTCGGAAGGGTTTTTGGCGTCCCGGAGTCTAATGATGATGCGACTTTTGCCATCAAGACTCTTGCCAAGGCTATTAAGTTGATGGCACCCGAGGTCCAGGCCGCCGAAGGCGAGCGAGGGCCTGGGCTGACTGCGCCCGAGGTCCAGGCCGCCGGAGCCGAGCAGGCTTTCGGGATAAAGGTGTCCGATGGCCAGACAGCTGTTGGCAGGCAGGCTCCGGGAAAATTCCTGACCATTGAGGCGGTAAACCAGAAAGTCGACGAGTTGTCCGTCGGATTCAAAGAGTTGTCCATCGGATTCAAGAATTTAAAATGGTCTATCGGTATAGCTACAGTTTTTATCACAGCCTTTCTAACCATTATCCTCAATGTCATGTACAACGCCCAGGCTGACAGGATGACTGGTATATCCAATACCCTGGAGACCAAGATGAGTACCCTGGAGACCAGGATGAGCGGACTGGAAACCAGGATGGATAAGTTAGAAACCAAGGTTGACGAGTTGCATTCGACGGTCGGTGATTTGCGGGTTGACGTTGGGGTCTTGCTGAGTTCCTTGAACGGACCGCGTTCTTCCGGCTATGTCCCCCAGTGGCGCCAGCCGATGGAGGATCCCGCCAACAGGGGGATCCCCGGCCAGGGTGCCCCGGCGGAATCCGTTGGGAAGGAGACGGGCATCGAGTAACCGCCGATCCGCCGGGTCGGCATCTGTCTGCGATCCTCCTTGCGATGCTCAGGCATGCTGATGCCCTCCGCAACTCGCCGCCTTCCCCGCCTCGCGGGAGGTGCCCTGCGACACGGGACGTCCGGCGCGGCTTGCCAGGTTCTTGCCCCCAGTCCCGGACCGGTCATCCGCGAACGCAGGCCATCCCCGGAGAGCCTTAACCCGCAAAGGCATTCGGCGGTGTTGCCCCGGCGGCTCGCCCCAAGCGAGGCCGTGCAGCCGGTCGCCTCGAGTCGGTTGGATACGCCGCCTATGCCGGATACCCTGATGCTGTCCGTACGCCCTTCCCGTGCCCGATGATGCGAGGGGCGCCGCGCGACATGGAAGGACCCCTGCGGGTTACTGGGCGGTTCGCCCTATCGAGGCGATGGTCGCGCTCCAAACGGACATGATCGTCCTGAGCGGCGTGGGGAAGCGGTACAAGTTCCCCAAGGGGCAAGCCCCGCGAAAGGCGACGATGTCGCGGCGGATTTGATGCGCCCTTGCCGCCAAGTCAGTTGCGGCTATTCCGTTGCGGCAATTAAGGAATGGCTACGGGCTCGATGATGCCGCTCCCGTAAGAGAGACACCCGCAGCGTGGGCGCTCAGGGCCATGCCCCGAATGGTCGGCCCGATGACGGCGGGGCGCTGAAGCGGCACCTGTAAGGCCCGCCCGCTGCCGGTGCCCCGGGAGGCCACCCGCTGTAGGCGGGGCCCGGAGCGGCGGCCCCGGAAAAGCGCCTATGACCTTGTTTTCGGGTGTCCCGTGGGCAGCTTGAAGGGGGCAGGGGCTCACAGTCGCGGGTCTTTCGGCTTCTTTCGGAAGCGCTTTTCGGAATCCGGAGGATCAAGCCCGTCCCCGAAAGCGAAGGCGGCCTTCAAAGCCAATCAGTGGGCCGAGGCAAACGAGCCTGACCGGAGTACCTTGAATCCTCCCGCCCCGGCCTTGGCGAGACGGACGTGTCCGGACAGGTTCCGATCCGGCTGGGTACACGTGGGTACACGGGGGAGCGAGACGGCCTTTCAAGAGCCACGATGCCGCCTGACGGCGGATCCCGGCGCGGCGAGAAAATCAATCCGGGCGGGGGCATGGATCTGAGTCGTGGCCGGGGTCGGATCGTACTGGTCTGCGAAGCAATGTCAACAACTTAAGGCAGAAATCGACTGTTTCTTAGATATTTTCATCAATGATATCAGTCGCTTGCCAGACGCTACTCCTCTTAAGCTGTTGACATTGGTCTGCGAAGTGCAGAAACGGTGTCGCGGACATCAAAGGAGAGGTTGCGGGGACGCCGTCGCGGAGACGTTTGAGTCTTGGCCTTGACCTGTCCAGGAGCCATGTCGGCGAGGGGATATGAGCGGGGCGGGGGACGGGGTGGGACCTGACTCGGGGACAGGGACGGGGGCGCCTCAAGGAAGCGGAACTGGCACGTGTGACGGGCGCCTGGCGGCGGAGGGGAGCGGGCAGGATCGGACGCAGCTGGAAGGGGAAGCTGTGCGGGAGGGGCCGCGGGTGGCTTGCGGGCAGGGCCGGCCAGGGCGCGGCGACGGGCTCTGCGTCCGGGGTCAGGCGAGGCGCGACCGGCGGTCGGGGCAGCCTTTCGGTGGGGCACGGCCCCGGGCATGCGGGCGCTACATGCTCATGGTCACCAGGGACATGTTGTGGAACTCGTTGTGGAACCTGCCGTCCGGAAGCAGGACGGGGCACAGCTCCCCCATCGAGTAGGAGAACAGGTAGGGGATCCGCCCGGCCACCTCCCGGCGGAGCGCCTCCATCTCCATCGTGAAGTTGAGGCCCAGGCTGATGCTCCTGGCGAGGCAGGAGTACAGGAAAGTCGTGCAGGGCGCGGACAGGCTCATGATCCGGGCCGCGCGGCTCACGCCCTCCAGGATGTGGGGGACGTCCATGGCGCCGATGCCCAGGGTGGCCCCGGCCGGGGCGTTGCCGGCCAGGAGGATGCCGCCGTCCTGGGTCTGGTCGATGATGGCCCGGACCGTGGGGGGGCGTCCACCGCCCCTCTCCAGGAAGATGGGGATCATGTGGGTGCTGGACAGCCTGCCGTCCCGGCACAG
>JAISFS010000011.1 GCA_031263485.1 Deltaproteobacteria bacterium
CTTGCCGACGAGGACGCCCTGGAGCCTGAGGCGGCCAGGAAAAGGATCCTGGTAATGGAAGAGAATCACGCCGGACGGCGAGGGACGGTATGGGCGGAACTCGGTTACGCCCCGCTCGCCAAGTCACTGGGACATTTGGCTTCCGCCGCCCGCGCCTGCGCCGAGTTCCCTTTGAACGGCGGGCTCATGAAGGATTTTGAGGACGGCTATGTCGGCGGAGGCTGGATGGCGGACGAAGGGGCAATCCAGGCGCTAGCCGAGCTCGCCCACGCGGGCCACGACAGTTATCAGGCCGTTGTCGGGGCACTCCGCGCCTTCTATGCGCCGTGGGTCGATCTGTCCGCGGAACGCCTGCAGGAAACCGCAGCAACGGAAGGCTACCCCGGAGGCAGGCTTTCCGTGGACGTTGTCCCGGAATATGCTCCTGGGGACTGCATCCTGTTCGTGGACGGTCTCCGCTTCGATGTAGCCAAACGTCTCGAGACGTATCTTGCCGACGACGGCCTAAAGGTTTCCGAGACGCCCGTCTGGGCGGCCCTCCCTAGCGTCACCGCCACGGGCAAGTACGCGGTGGCCCCGGTTAGGGAACTGTATTCGGGCGCCGAGGCCGGAACCGCCTTGGAGCCGTCCATAGGCGGGACGGGCGCCAAGCTCAGCAGCGAACGTCTCCACGACCTCCTGAAAAGTGAGGGATGGACAGTATTCAAGGAGGCGACGGACTGGGACGGCGAGAAAAGGGGCTGGTGCGAGCGCGGGGACATCGATTCCCTGGGCCATAAGATGCAGGCCAAGCTGGCCACGAGCCTGAAAGACATCCTCATCGACATTTCCACCCTCATAGGGGATCTGTTCGGCAAGGGCTGGAAACGCGTTTTCGTAGTGACCGATCACGGTTGGCTCCTCATTCCCGGCGAGGGGCTGAGGAAGACCGAACTCAAGTGCGCCGTGGCCGAGGATAAGGCGAGCAGGTTCGGCTCCGTCCTCCCCGGCGCCCAGGTCCCGCACACACGTCTGCCCTGGCACTGGAACCCCAACCGGTTCTTCGCGTACGCCAACGGGTCAAGCTGTTTCAAGGCGGGGGAACACTACGCCCACGGGGGGCTGAGTCTCCAGGAATGCCTCACCCTCCGCCTGGAGGTCCGGCCCGGGGACGAAGCGCCGGGCAAGAAGCTGGAGTTTCAGCTCGAACCCAATTGGAATAAAGGCTGTTTAACGGTCTTTGCTGACGGTGATGCCACAGGGATGTCGCTCGACATCCGTACGGACTACCGGGATCCAAAGACTTCGGTCATGGAATGCTTCGAGGAGTTCAAGTCCGTAACCAAGGAGGGGAAAAGACTTTGGAGAGGCATTGTGTGGATCCAGAATTCTAATCAGAAGGGCAAGAAGGTCTTCGTGGTGGTAATTGGCAAGAACGGTCTGATCGTCCGCTACGAACCGATCGTTGTTGGTTGACGATTCATGGGTATGACACCTGGCCTTAGCCGATGTCCTAACTTGATTAACTTTATTTATTCCATCACAAATTAATAGAAATTTATGATCTGTGCATGTTAAGTTCCTGTTTTCAGATATTTTCCGTACATATTTTTTAGGTATCGTAACGTTCTAATGTTCTAAAATGGATAAGGAGCCAATTCAGTGGCAGTAGCCACTATATTTTAGGCCGGTGAAATAATTTCTCATAAAATTCAGGATTAGAGGTGCGTTCGCCGGTTGCCGGATGGATAGTTCCGTGTCGGACCGGCATTGCGTGACTTGACCAATTTGCCAAACGGGATATGAGCCGACCAGAAAAATGAAATCACGATATATGCGTAGCCAATCGGTTTGAGCAGTTAGAGGAACGATGAACAGCGATAGGTCTGCCATGGTTTTGATGGTGCCAAGGGCAAAAGAGAACGCGCATCCCGTACTAGTTCGATTTAGTCTATGATTTGCGGATTCCTAGTTGTCTTTGTCTTTGAGTTCTCCATTTTTTTCTCTGTGCTAGTGGTAAGATTCTTGACATGCCATTTGAGATCTGAGCGATCATGCCGAAAACTTATCGTATTTCTAAATAAAACCAGATTATTCTCAGGTAAAATTTTGATGATAGAGATATCGAATTTTTTTCATTGATTCATGCCGGATTAATGCATATCGTAATATCATTTTCAAAAAAAAGGTTAATATCATGGCTCTGGGCAATCGAATTTTTTCCTGATGTTCTCGAAAATTGTTTGTTGGTATTGGACTGATAGGCGTTGGATCTGATAATTTTAAATAATTCATCCATTTAAATTTTCGGCTCGCATTCGTTTCGGAGGCTTGTTACGGGTTGATATCAAAGTGACGGCATTCCAGTTAACGTCATCTGGAATAGACGATATGACCGCGATGAATGCCGCTCTGTATCTGGTGAACCAGGTTGATGCTCTTGTCTCTCATCGCCTTGAGTAGGCGATGCCATCTGAGGACGAGTTGTGCCTCATGAAATGATACTTGTATTCAGGCCGCCTCATCGCATAGGGGAGATAGCGGCTTCCATGACGGTAGCATCGAAGCGTGTTATGGCGAGATGTCTGAGGGCTTTCGTTTATGAGGTCGCTTGTATCTTAGCGCCGGAGAGACGATGATGCTTGGCCTACGAGTTGGCTTAAACTGGATTATCTAACGGGCTGGCGGTTCTAAGGCGATCATGGACCTCGACGCCGATCCAAGAATCACCCTCCAGCTCGGAGGTTTATGGACAGGGATCCCTATGGCTTTGTGATACTTGAAAATAATGACGAGTTGGGTTATAAAGTCTTTCTGCAGTACCTTTACGGTGATTGCCATTCCGAGCGCACGGTTTGCCGTATGACGGCCCACCAAGGGGTATCGTTGGCTTTCTCCGGGCGGGACTCCGGAAGGGGGGGATGAACAATGCCGGTTTCCCCCGCATCGCTTGGGGCCTGGAGTCATCGGGTCCAACAGCCAGTTTCCGGCTTTCGGAAACGGTTTGGGGAAGCAACTCTGCCGACTCCGGACTCGCCATAAGCCGTGGCCGGAAACCGGCCTAGGATTGTTTCCCAGGGTTTAGGATGATTCTGATTCGGGGTTCCGAATGCGTGACACGTTCATGTTGATTACCTTCACCCTTCGCTTGCAGTCTGTCCTGAGCGAGACAATATGATGAGGTGTTAGACGTGGGATTACCCAAGAAACCGGTGAATGACAGCGAGTAAAAATGGGAGGATTCCCCCGTTCCGCCTTACTCCCGACCTGGACGCCATGACATAGCCAGTTTCGTCCTTCGGGTTGCTTTCCTTGCCCAGTAGCCTTTGGGCGGCATCGCTCTACCGTCTTAGGGGAAGTTTCCGAATCGGCGTCCGGGTCCGGTCCGGGTCCAAGGGGCCTCACGCGAGAGCCCGGGAAGCTCCCTTTCCGGAGCCGGATGCCGCGTCCCGCAGTAGGGCTTGCCTTTCAGCCGGACCGGCGCAAGATGCCGATCCTTGTCGCTGAGGCGGCGGTCCTGCGGCAGGCCGATTAGCCGATTGCCGATAAGCCGTCAAGCGGAGGTGACTGATGAGCGACATGGACCGGTTAGACGAGGTGGCGATCTCGGCCCTTGAGGGCTTCCTGGTCCGCAAGGACCTGGTGCGCGACTTCAGCCGGCGGTACCCGGTACCCACTTACGTGGTCGAGTTCCTTGTCGGACGCTACTGCACGGGCGTGACCCCGGACGAGCTAGACGACGGCAAGGAAAGGGTTGAAAGGCAGCTGACGACCAAGACGGTCAAGGCCGGCACCGACGAGCTTTTCAAGTCCAGGGCCCGAGAGCAGGGCGACATCAAGATCATAGACCTCCTGACGGCGAAGCTGGACACCAAGACCGACTCCTACGTGGCGTCCCTCCCCAGCCTCAAGCTCTATGACGCCCGCATCAGCCCCGATCTCGTAAACGAGCACGAGAGGATGCTCACAGGCGGCTTCTACGCGGAGATGACGCTCTCGTACGATCCCTCAGAGGCCCACGGCAAGGGGAGGCCGTTCCAGGTGGACAGCCTGCGCGGGATCCAGCTCTCGCGCCTGGACGTCCTGGACGATCTCGCCAGGGCCAGGGAGGCCTTCGGTACCGCCGACTGGAAGGACTTCCTCCTGAGATCGGTGGGCATCGAGCCGACGCAGCTTAAAGATCGCCAGCGGGACGCGCTCCTCCTGAGGATGGTCCCTTTCGTGGAGCGCAACTACAACATGGTAGAGCTCGGGCCGCGAGGTACAGGAAAGAGCCACCTTTTCCAGCAGATCTCCCCTTACGCGCATCTGGTCTCCGGCGGCAAGGCCACGGTGGCCCAGATGTTCGTGAACAACCAGAACGGCCAGCGGGGGCTGGTGTGCCAGTACGACGTGGTCTGCTTCGACGAGGTGGCGGGCATATCCTTCGACAAGAAGGACGGGGTGAACATCCTCAAGGGCTACATGGAGTCCGGTGAGTTCAGCCGCGGCAAGGAGAGCATCCGGGCCGACGGGAGCGTCGTCATGGTCGGCAACTTCGACGTGGACGTCGAGCACCAGCAGCGCGTCGGCCATCTTTTCGGCCCCATGCCGCCGGAGATGCGGGACGACACGGCATTCATGGACCGCATCCACGCCTACCTCCCCGGCTGGGACGTGCCCAAGATCAGCCGCGAGATCCTGACCGACCACTTCGGGATCGTGAGCGATTTCCTTTCCGAATGCTGGAGCCAGCTGAGGTCGCAGAGCAGGGTGGGAGCGCTCCAGAACAGGGTCCATTTCGGCGGCGCCCTCTCCGGCCGCGACGTCAACGCCGCGAACAAGACGGTGAGCGGGCTCCTGAAGCTCCTGTACCCCGGGGGCGGCGACCCGTCCGAGGAGGATCTCGAGTGGGCGGTCCATCTCGCTTTGGAGTCCAGGCGCAGGGTGAAGGAGCAGCAGAAGCGCGTCGGTGCGGCCGAGTTCAGGAACACGCATTTCAGCTACACGATGGGGGACGACGGGGTGGAGAAGTTCGTCTCCACTCCAGAGCTACGGAGCGAGAACTGGATTGGCGGCGACCCCCTGGAGCCAGGGCAGATCTGGACCGTCTCACCCGGCGGCCAGGACGAGCATCCCGGCCTCTTCCGCATCGAGATTAACGAGGGGCCCGGCTCAGGCGTGAAAATCCTCAACAAGCCGGTTCCGGGGCCCTTCAAGGAGTGCGTGGACTTCGCCGAGCAGAACCTCAGGGCCAGGGCCAAGCAGCTCGTGGGCGACAAGGACCCGCGCCAGCACGAGTTCTCGGTGCAGCTCCGAGCATTCGATGCCGCGAAATCCGGCTCCGGCATCGGGGTCGCGGTCCTGGTGGCCCTGTGTACCTCGCTCCTGAAGAAGTGCGTGCGCGGCGGGCTGGCCGTGGCAGGCCAGATAAACCTTGGCGGCTCGCTGGAGGACGTGCATGACCCGGTGACGATGGCCGAGATCGCGGTCGACAAGGGCGCCACGGCCATGCTCATGCCCGTCTCGGCTCGCAAGGCTCTCCAGAACCTGTCGGACTCCATGGCGACCAGGGTGGACATCCAGTACTACTCTGACGCCAGGGAAGCGCTGATAAAGGCGATGGCGGACTGACCCGGGGACCGCGATGTCGGAGGGTAGCGGCGCCTTCGAGCGCGATGTTCTCCACTTGACGAGTGATGTCCACCGCGCGGTGCGCGATGTTCTCCGCTCGATGCGTGATGTCCATCGCGCGGTGCGTGATGTCCTCCGCTCGCCGTGCGGTTTCCGCCTCACTGGGCGGTGGTTTACGCAGATGACTAAGCCGTGGACGGTCTGGACTAAGTACTCACGGAATATTCCCGTCTCGCGAACGGATGGACCGCATCAGAATCGGTGAAAGTCAAGCTATGGTCGGCGCAACGGGAAATCTGGCGCCTACTGGCAGATGGTCCGAAACGGGAACCAGGCTTTCGGGCATATTTCAGGGCCGCTTGCGCCGCATCAGTTCCACGGCCATCGAGACGATCGTTTCAGAAAGCTCGTCACCGGCGATCTGCGCGTTGACGAACCTGACTCCGGGAAGCCCTACGGCGAGACTCAGGACCTCCCTCACTTTCGCGAGATATTTTGCGTTCTCGAAGACGCCGTCCGTCTTCCCGCGCCCCTCCCGGATCCTCCCGAGTCCTTCTTCGGGATCCAGGTCGAGGACGATCGTGAGATCCGGCCATGGGAAGGCCGCGTTCGCCGCGAGGATCTCCCGGGGCGGAATGCCCAAGGCGCCCTGGTAGGAGACCGAGCTCAGGACGTAGCGGTCCATCAACGCCGTCCCGCCGGCCCTAAGGACCGGCAGGATATTGTTCCCGACGTCCCAGGCCCTGTCTTTCATGAACAGATCGAGCTCTTCCCCAGGCTCCTTGCGGGCCTTGGGCCCGGAGTCGCCTCCGCGGAGGATCCTTCCCCATTCGGAGTGTTCCGTGGGTTCCCTGAACGAGGACGCTTCGATGCCCCGGTGCCGCAGGGATTCGGCAACTAGGCGGGCCTGGGTGCTCTTGCCGCTCCCGTCCAGTCCCTCCAGGGCCAGGAGGAAGCCTTTCGGGAACGTCTTCAAGGAGGAGGCGAGGCCTGTCAGCCCGTTGCGGCATGAGGCTCCCCGAAGGCTAGAAGTTCGCGGGAAGTCAGGCTGGCGTGCTGGCAACGGTCCGCTGTTCCGGCTTGTCACTTGCGGTGAGTCGGGCGGTCTTGAGTCGAGCATTGCTTCGAGCGGGCCAGGATCCAGCATCGGTCCGAGCGGGTCTGGCTCCAGCGTGGGTCCGAGCGGGTCTGGCTCCAGCATCGCTTCAGGCGAGCTTGAATCCAGCGATGCTCCAAGCGGGCTTGAATGCTTCAACTCGTCAAGTGGGTTAAACGCTTCGCGAGTGCCCGAGAAACTGTCAGGCGCTGTCGCGTCAGGACGTTCGGGCGGGTCGGTCGTCAGGCGTGAAGAGGGCCGGGCGGAGGCGGAGGCGGGGACGGGCGGGACAGGGTCTTTGGCCATGATACGGGGAATCCGGGATAATGCTGGGGGGAAGATGCCGGGACAAGCGTTGCGGCGGGTGAGCGGTCCCGGCGGTCGAAGGCTGAGATGACGTGCGCGCGCCGTTTGGCGCGTGGTTTTCGGGCCGCCATTGCGGCACGGGATTCGGGAGAGGCCCCCCCGCCCGCAGGGCGGGGGGGGTTCCGGTCTGAAGCCTGCGGCTAGTTGGCCGGGATGATGTTGAAGGGCTTTTGGATTTCGACGAACTTGTTGGCGTTGAAGTCGTCGCTGATGGTCACGGAAAGCACGTAGGATCCCGCGGGGAACTGGCTCAGGTTGATGGTGAGAGAGAGCATGTTCTCCGTCGCGAAGGTCCGGTAGCCGCCCTGGGTGTAGGGGCCGATATTGTCCTGGCGTCCCTGGACGTTCCCCTGCTGGTCGAGTATCCTGAACGACCAGCTGAGCGATTGCGTGTAGGTACCGTCCGCCTCTTTCCGCATCGTGTAGCCGAAGGGCTCGCAGTAGAGGATGATGGGTTCGCCGGGCATGAAGTCCTGGCCCTGCTTCGGCTGGTAGATGCCGAAATATTCCGCAGGATTCAGGATGAAGGCCGCGTTCCTGATGCCCAGCTCGCCCATCATGTTCCATACGTTTTCCAGGGCGTCCCAGATGGAGAACATGGCGGTCACGTTGTCGCCCACGGAATGGGCGGCCTTGGCGCGGTCCAGGCTGGTGAGCGCGTTACCGCCGCTGTCGACGGTCGGCTGGCCGGGCACGGGCAGGGCCTGCTGGCCGGGGGCTATCTCCTGGTACTGCTGGGCCAGCGCGATCGGAGACGTGAGAGCCAGGGCAAGAACCAGAGTCGTGGCCAGGGCGACCGCAGGGAACAGGATGGCCCTTAAGGCCCGGGGGGCGCCGGAAGGCGCCGCCAGCGACGGTGTGATGGGCATGATGCCTCCGGATAAGCCGGAACGCGAGGCCGGCTAGGGATGGAAGTGGACCTGGCCCGTGTCGATGTCGTAGACGGCGTCAACGATGGTCACCTTGCCCGCGTCCAGGGCCTCCTTGATGACGGGGCTCAGGGCGGGGAGCTGCTCGCTGAAGCGCTTGGCTGAGAGGTAGACCGCTGCGTTGATCTTGTCGGCGTCGGCCACGCCCTTCACGGCCTGGGAGATGGGATCCAGCTTATGCAAAAGCTCGCCCAGGTTTCCGGGCTCATGGGCGCCCTGGACGGCCGCGGTCACCGCGCCGCACTTGGTGTGGGCGAGCACCACTACCAGGGGCACGCCGAGATGGGCCACGGCGTACTCTATGCTTCCCAGCTGGTCGATGCCGGGAACCGACCCTGCGGCGCGGATGGAGAAGATGTCACCGAAGTCGAGATCGAAGATGTCTTCAACCGGGGCACGGGAGTCGGAACAAGAGAGGATGGCAGCAAGCGGGGTCTGGCCTTCGGTCGCGAGCTCGTGGCGCAGGTTCTTGCCGGCCTGCGGGTCGCGGCAGGAGGGGCCGCCGCCCACGAAGCGGGCGTTGCCTGCGGTGAGGACCGTCATCGCCGAGGTGGCATTCCAGGGGTTGCCGCCGTGGCCGGATGGGGCGGCATGCCCGTCCGCAGGCTCGGCGTGAGCGGCGGCGACAGGGGCCGCCGGGGTTCCGTTTGAGGGCGCGGCAGGGGCAGAGGCGCCAGTAGGCGGGGTGGCGTCCGTTGCCGGGGCGGCCTCAGATGGGGCGGCGTCCGTTGCCGGGGCGGCCCCAGGTGAGGCGGCGTCCGTTGCCGGGGTGGCGGGATCGGCCAGGGACAGGGCGGGGGTCGACTCGTCGACGCTGAAGTCAATCTCGTTGGAAAGGGCGGAGTCGCTACCGGTGCCGGCGTCCTGGGCGGAGACCGGGCCGATGCCCACGAGCGTTAAGAAGGCGATGACGAGGACGGCCGCCGCGGCGGCGCGGGTGCCGGAAGGCACGAGACAGAGGGCGAAAGCGGGGAGGGTGAAGCGGATCCTTTTGTACATCAGGCCTTACCTCGTATTTCGCAAGGGGCCTTATGGCACCGAACGGGTCGAACCGGGCTCTTCCCGCCGCGTTCCGACCGGGAAAGACTTAAGGGGCAAGGAACGTTCTTTCCCGCGTTCCGCGATGGCCCGGGCAAAAGATAGGACTCGCGGCGCGGCAAGGCCGACCGCGTGAGAATATGTCGCATTATATCAGAGGTGTCGGCATCCCGCTAATCATGAACCCCGGCGCTGAGGTGCCGCCTTAGGCCGCGCGGAAACGTCCGTAGACGTGGGGCTTCGGGTGCCAAGGCTTCGGGGCCGAGGTCCGGCCAGGCTCGTGCGCCTCGGGAAGCGGCGTGAGATTCGGTTTTATCATGGAACGTTATTCTTGGGCATCTTCTTGGGCATCGCAACCTTGGACCCCCATCATATTGCGAATTCCCTAAAGGTTTCATCCGCCGGGGTGCTGATAATCGACAGGAACGTGTAGGGAGAGAGGCGCGAGAGGGGCAGTCACCGTCTGATGGCCGTTCGCCCGCCGGAACCCGAAGGTTACCCCAAAGTGAGGGAACATCGAGAGCGAAGCAGACTGGTTTCCGAAGGTTAGAGGGCTAGGAGCCTGTTGCATAAAGGGTTTTGAAGAAGGGAGTGGCTCCAGATGTGGCAGGCAGGAGGCAGTCCCTACACAACCACCAGATTCAAGCCAATGCTGTAACGATTTATGCAACAGGCTCCTAGAAGGCGGGAAAGCGGTAACAACATCGAGACGCTAGGAGCCTGTTGCATAAGGGGTTTTTGTGAAGTGCATGGTAACGAATGCGGTAGACAAGAGGTTGCTCACCTACTGCTAATTGTTCCATGTCTATGCTTTTGAGATTTAAGCGACAGGCTCCTAGGGCGGCAAGGCGGGATCCCCAAGAAACCCGATGAGATCAATTGAGGTAACGCCGGAATCCTACCGAAGTTCCGGAGGCGAGCAGGCGGATCCGAGACCGGGCAAGGGGTGCCCCCTGCCGAGATCCGCCGCGTAGGTCATTTGAGGATGGGCGTCACCGGCTACGGCTTAACGGAAGGCCCAACAGATCGGACTTTTCCGGCCGGTGCCGGCAGACGTCGCCGAAAAGCCGCCGGAGCCGGGCTCGTCTGCGGTCGTCCAGACCTGCCCGCCAGGGCTCGGACGATCTCGGCGGGCTTCGCCTTGAACACTGTGCGGACGCGTTCGGTGGCCTCTGCCGGGGCTTCGCCGACGGCTATTTCGAACGCGACCCCGGCGGGCTTTCCGAAGACGTCGGTCACGGCTATGTTGGGCATCGCGCCGCGCCCCCGGGCCGCTCGTCGAACCCGTTCTTGGCCATGGAGAGGTTCCGCGAAAGCTCCTGGTCCCACTAAATCACCTGGATGAAGCGCGATATCCTGAGCGTGTCCACGAGTTCGGGGCTGGGCACGGGGCTCGCCGTCAAGAGGCCGAAGTTGCCGAGCCGGGCGGGCGCATGCCATAGGAACCTGTTGCATAAAGGGTTTTGAATAAGGAAATGACAGTGGATGTGGTAGATATGTGGCAAGCTATCCACAATAGCGAGATTAATGTCGATGTTGAAGCGATTTATGCAACAGGCTCATAGGGCCAGTCGCCGAGGCTGTAGGTTCCCGGTGCCCTCGGGGTGACCGAGATGACGTTCGGGCCGGTCTTGACGAGTTCCCTGCGAGTGTCTTCCGCCAGACGCCGGTGCTCCTCATGATTGCCGCCGGAGCCCCTTGCGAGATTGCCCAGGGTGCGGGAGCCCGGATGCCGGGCGGAATGACGCCGGACTCCTTACGCCTGGGGACGCGGTCGGCGGCGGAGACCGGCTCGATACGGCAGGCGATGTTGATCCAGCCGCAGACGTCGACAACGACCGCCGGGTCAGAGCTTGGCCCGGGAGGCGGGGCCTTCCGTTCGTTTCACCGCCCGCGTGTCTTCATCTAAGCCTATTTTCGCGTGATCGGCAGGGCCCCGCATGTATTCCTGACTCCTGTCGATACGGGGCGCAATCATGGGAAGCCGGGCACAAATGGCGCCGTATGGCGGAAAGACGGACGGTTTGTCAAACGCCTTCCGACAAGCTTGCCGGGTTTCGGCAAGGGAGGCGGGCGGTTTCGGAACCCGGTATGGTTCGCGCAAAAAAAAAACGGCGCTCTCGCCTGCCGAGTACGCCATAAGTTAGGTCAGCATCTATGCCGGGAAGCCAAGGCGGCACGTTTCTTGCGCCGGGAGGCGCCGGGGTGTCGATTAATCTGGATGAACGTTTAGGTCAGCTTCCCATGCCGCCTTCCGTGCCTGCGGACCCGGTCGGGGCGTTCACGGATTCGGACAGGGAAGACGTTTCCGCAGAGAGAGGGGGGGGGTTGTAGGGCGGGGGGCATCGCTTGGGGAGGAATCGGTTGCGCCATCGAGGTTTGAAGCGTCATCCGCATCTCAATGGATTTGACCGATCCGTTCAGCGAGTAGAGCATGGTGCCGATGGCGATCAAGGCGACCGCGATTATCGCCAGCGCCGTCCAGACATGGTTGATGCTCTTGCTGAGGCCGTTCATTTCGCCCTTGAGTTCGCCAATTTTGCCATTGAATTCGCCCTTGAGTTCGCTAATCTTGCCATCAACTCCTTTAATACTGCCACCTGGCTATATACATGACGTGGGTCGGCGGGCTCTCGTCCTCCCCCCTATAAACATGACGTGGGCTGAATTTTGAGCTCTAATTCAAAGTGCCTAAATGAGAAAGTTAATGGAGATAGATATAAAGAAAACTGAAAACATGGCATTAAATTTGCTAATTAATGCATATACGGTGCCATGGCTATATAATTAATTGATAGTAGATATGGTTCTAATTTTGCATTATTATTCAATTTCTATTCCAATATTAAGTGACATAATCTCGGAAAATCACCCCCTCGCGTCCTTCACGACAGTGGCCCCAGTGATTTTCCACAGCCCACGTCATGTTTATAGGGGGGGTCAAGAGATGTTACCAACCCACGTCATGTTTATAGCCAGATACTGCCCTTAATTTCGGCTAATGCCGCCTGCAGCCCGGATTCGAACTGACCAACCCTCACGGCCAGATCCATCTCGAAGCCAGAGTAGAACTTGGGGCGAGGATGGGACGCAGGGACCCTGCCGATCTTCCCGGGCGGGGTCGGGGTTGACGGCCCGATGAGGTCTTGCTTGCCTTCTTGGGTCGGAGCCGATGGCCCGCCGTGGCCCTGCAGTCCTTCCTGGGTTTCAGGGTTCTGTCCAGTCATGGGTTCGGACCTCCTCAACATCAAGATATTAACTGGTTATTGATGCGAAGCAATGACATAGATTAAGGTCGGAAGCTTTGCCTTATGAAACAAAAACGCCAGAGATATCAATGGGTTGAATCGTACTAAAACATCTTTGTCGCGAAACGGTTTCTTGCGCATCTCGGCCTCGGGCTCACGCCATATTTTGATGACCGCAAGGTTTCATGCCCGGGGCGTTGACAATCGACGTGAACGTGTGGGACGGCTCGTCAGGGGGGAGGGGAGGCTCAGGACACCTGGCCCAGGAGCCTTTTCGAGAAGGCCGGGGCCTTGGGGGAAGGCGTGGAACCGTCGATCATCCTTGTCGCCTCCAGAAGCCTCAGGTCCGTGGCCAGCTCGCTCACGCTCGTATGTGTTGCCCTCCGAGGCGCTTGAAGTCCCAGTACCTGGTCCTGGAGAAGTTCCGTGAAAGTTCCTGGTCCCATTAAAGCGCCTGGATGAAGCGTGATATCCTGAGCGTGTTCACTGGCTCGGGCATGGGCACGGGGGGCTCGCCTTCAAGAGCCCGAAGTTGCCGAGACGGGCCGGGCGTATGCCGTAGGACTTGCCGTTCAGAGGCCGGAGGTTCCCGGTGCGCCTCGGGGTGAGAGCGATGACCTTCGGGTCGGTCTTGACGAGTTCCCTGCGAGTGTCATTCGGCAGACGCCGACGCTCTCCATGATAGCCGCCGGGGCACCTTTCGAGATTGCTCAGGTTGCGGGAGCCCGGATGCCGGGCGGAATGATGCCGGACTCCTTGCGCCAGGGGACGCGGTCGGCACCGGAGACTGGCTCGAAGCGGAAGGCGACGCTGACCTTGGCGCGGACATCGTCGACGGCCGTCTAGTCAGACCTCAGCCAGGACGACAGGGCTTATCGTTCGTTTCTCCGCCCGTATGCCTTCAACTTTGAGGTATGTGTAAAAAGTATGAATTGGACTTCACGGAGACAACACGCCTTTCCATTCAAGGGATGCCCCTGGCGCATCTGGATTGACCGCAGAGACGATATTTCGCCCAATCCGACATTGAAGTCCGGCCTGATTGATAGGCATATGATTTTGCCCTTCTCTTCAGGCTTGGAGAGGCTTTTTTCACAGACCTCAACTTTGCTTATTCGCGCGGGATCGGCAGGGACCCGCACATATTCCTGACTCCCGTTGATATGAGGCGCGATCATGGGCAGTCGGGCTCAAATGGCTAAACATGGCGGGAAAACGGACGGTTTGTCAAACGCTTTCAGGCAAGCCTGCCGGGGTTCGGCAAAGGGAGGCGGGGCGGTTTCGGGACCCGGTATGGCTCGAGAAAAAAAAGCGCCCTCGCCTGCCGAGTGCGCCATATGAAGGTCAGCATCCATGCCGGGAAACCAAAGCGGCAAGTTTCATGCGCCAGGTGTCACCGGGGAATCGAAAAATCTGGATGAACGTTCAGGTAAGCTTCCCATGGCGTCTTCCGTGCCTGCGGACCCGCTCGGGGCGTTCACTGATTCGGACAGGGAAGACGTTTCCGCGGAGAGAGCGGGGGTTTGTTGGGCAGGGGGCATCGCCTGGGCGGGAGTCGGCTGTGCCGCTGAGGCTTGAACCGTACTCCGCGTCTCAAGTGATTTTACCGATCCGTTCAGCGAGTAGAGCATGGTGCCGATGGCGATCAAGGCAGCCGCGATTATCGCCAGCGCCGTCCAGACATGGTTGATGCTCTTGTTGAGGCCGTTCATTTCGCCCCTGAGTCCGCCAATTTCGCCCTTGAGTTCGCCCATTTCGCCCCTGAGTCCGCCAATTTCGGCCCTGAGTTCGCCCTTGAGTTCGCCCATTTTGCCATTGAACTCGCCCTTGAGTTCGCTAATCTGGCCATCAAGTCCTCTAATACTGCCATTAATTTCGGCTAATGCCGCCTGTAGCCCGGACTCGAACCTACCCACACTCACGGCCAGATCCATCTCGAAGCGAGTGTAATTCTTGGGGCGAG
>JAISFS010000072.1 GCA_031263485.1 Deltaproteobacteria bacterium
CAAGGCGGTCAACGCGAACCGGGTGATGCCTGTGACGAAGGCGAAGCGGATGAAGCGGATGTTATTTTTCAGGGACGTGTAGAAGTCATGCAGGACATCGCAGTTGTCTGCGGCAAGTCCCGGTTTGGAAATATGCCTGGCGACAGGGGCATCGTACTCGTCGATCAGGACGACAGCGCCGGCCTTGTATTTTTTGCAAAGACTCTCCAGAAGATCATTCATCATCTCGTCGAAAGAATGCGGGGATATTGTCACATCCTCACATTTTGCAGCTTTCGTCAATTCGCGCTTGATCCTGTCAACCAGGTCTTGACCGGTTTTGATTTCGGTAAAGGCCATGTTGAATCTCAGGACCGGGTGCCTTTCGAACTCGTATTTCTTTGGGGTTCCGATCCACAGGCCCTCGAAAAGCTCTCTGTTGCCCTGAAACAGCTCGTCAAGGGTATCAAGCAGAAGCGTCTTGCCGAACCGCCTGGGTCGGGACAGGAAACAGCAATCGTATTCTGTGATCATCTTATGGATATATTTGGTCTTGTCGGCGTAAAGATAGTCCCCCTGTATGATTTTTCGAAAGGGCTTATCGTTAAGCGGCAGTCTTTTTGGTTCCATGATAACTCCGCAAATCTCCAGTTTTCAGGCGATGGCAAGACGAACGAACCGGTCAATGGCTCCGCAAGGACAGGCGACCAATGGCCGATTTGGCCCAGCCCTGCCGGATCAATCGATTATATCAGAAATCAGGCTCAAGGCAACAAGCATGTGAACGGCAAATCACCTCTGGACTCCCCAGCCCTGCTATTTCAGCGGGTAGTGCAGTGTCGCGTCAAAAGGCACCATTTCCGCACAGGTCGCTCGCATCGTGCTGGCATGGGAACTGTCCTCCTCGCCGGGGACGTTCTCGCCTTCCTGCCAGAATCATTGGGCTTCTTGCGGAGGCTTTCGATCGGCAGGGATCATGGGCAGAAATGACCTATCGAACCGGTCCCGTGGACTGTCACCGCTGGATTTGTCCCCTTCGGCGACGGGCGGCAACCGGTGGAATCGCCTCCTTTATATTTCCCTGGGGACAGGGGTCCAAGCTTGCTGAGAACGAGGCGGGTTGTAGCATCGGCAAAAGTGAGGGACAAGAGATCGCTAATCAGGACCCCCTACCTGCAACATTTCTGCCGCCTCCCGGTCGTTGAGGGAAGATGGGTGGCGCAGCCATTTCTTTGTCATTCCAGATCGAATGATCTTTAAAAGAAGCTACTGTTCGGCAAGGAAAAAATTTCTGGAAACCGGCTTTGCAATGTATCGGCACGGTGGATCCCGGCTTTGATGGCCTTTGCAGTTAAGAGTCGGCGTTTGGCCTCTTGAGCGTGTCGATTATTTTGTAGGCGGTGATGCCAAACTTTTCACCAGATGCGACTTATTCCCGCATCCGTCGCAAATGCCTTGCCGTCTCCTCAGCATTGAATCGGTAGATTGCCTTCATGGGGTGCCCGGGGGATGCCTTTATGCGGTCTCGCGGCTCATGCGAAGCCTCGCGTCAGCCACGGAGAGCATCCTGATCAAGACGAATATCTCCGATCGCTCCGCGGCGGATCACTTTCGGGGACGTTCCGGTAATGTTCCTGAAAGTAGCCCAGCGGCAGGCGGATACCCGCCTTCACTTGCGCGTAGTCTTCGTCTGGGTCCAGGGGATGGCGGGATGCCCTCAGCGTGGAAACGCGACGCAACCCTCACGATGGCCTTCACGTCAGAGAGGCTAAGTCACTGTCGCAAGACAGGCTGGTTCTTCTTGTCGTAAAGCCGTCAGGATCAATATTCCGCAGCAGAAGTATCGCGAAAATGTCAACTTCAAAAATCAGGTGGGTGACTCCGTTGTTCCTCGCATCCCTCCGTTCCGCTCCACCGTCCCTCCGTTCCGCCGCCCTCACGTTCCGTTCCGCCGTCCCTCCGTTCCGCCGCCCTCACGGTCCGCTCCGCCGTCCCTCCGTTCCGCCGCCCTCACGTTCCGCTCCGCCGCCCCTCCCTTCCGCCGCCCTCACGTTCCGCTCCGCCGTCCCTCAGTTCCGTCGCCTTCACGCTTCGCTCCTCAGTCCTTTCGTTATGCCGCCCTCACGCACCGTTCCACCATCCCTCCTGTCCACTGTTCCTCCGATCCGGCGCCCCTCACGCCCCACCGTTCCGCAGCCCCCTCACATGGGCTCCATCTCCAGGAGCCTGGGCACGCGCATTACGGCATCGGCGAGATCCGGCCCCGCGTGGAAGAGCCTCGCCCTGGCGAACGTCCCCCCCAGCAGGCAGTGGGCCTCTCCCTCGGTCTGCTCCAGGAGATCGTTCAAATGCACCAGATCGCGCCGCATCGGGTGCGCCCGGAATTCGTCGCGCCAGGCGCCGGCCGTGAGCTCTCCCGGCGTGAGCCCGAAACCGGTGGTCTCGAGGACAGTCTCGTCCCCAGCGAGCCTCCTCAGGAGATCCCAGGTGCGATCGGCCTCCGCCAGGCGCATGAACACCTTGACCGAGGTGTTCGCGGCTATCTGCTGGGCGCCCTTGCGGTCGGCCTCGGCTATGCCCGCGAAGTCCTGGCTGGCCACCACCGTGGCCATGCCCAGGCCCCTGCCTTGGGTGAGGAGAAATTCGAAGCCCGGGGTCACTATGGCCGCGTATTCGTCCACGACGCTCAGGAACGGGCCGGTGCCCCGGTAATGCATGGGAAGCGAGCCCAGCACGTCCTCGGAGCGCCCCTCCATCTCCAGGCCCAGGCCGACGGCCGCCGCAGCCTTGAGAGAGGAGAGCGTTATCTTGCCGAGTCCCGCGAGCTCTGTCGGGCTCTTCTCCATGGAGGGGAGGAGGGCCAGGAGTATCCGGCGGTTCAGGACGACGTCCCGGAAATCCACTTCGCCGGACTCCGCGCCGTAGATGTGGCCGTAGGTGTCGGTCAGGCTCGAGAGCGCCTTGCCGAAGTAGCTCTGGGCGTAGCCGAACTGCTCGTAGAAGGAGTGGTTCTGGCCGTCCCCGTCCTCGGGGACGAAGTTGCAGTTCAGGAGCGCCGCGAGGAGCGCCTCGCGGGACATTTCGGAGAGGCGTGGGTCGCGCGCGAGCTGCACGCATCCGGAGGCCGAGAGATGTTCCCGCACCGACTTGACCGACAGCGAAAGGTGCCCCTTGTCGCGGAGATCGGTCAGCGCGTACATGAGCCCCGAGATGAGCGCCAGGGCCTTGTCCGCGAAGATGGAGTTGCTTCCGCCCGCTGACGGCGGGATGAGCGAGCCCAGGAGCTGGGTGAGCGAGTCCGCGCTCCCCAGCGAGAAGGGGTTGTTGGTGTTGGACAGCCTGCCCGGCGGGGGCGGCAGGGCGGTCGAGTAGTTGAGCGCCCTGAAGTCGTCGTCGCGGCCGACGTAGCGCGCCAGCTGCCAGATCTCCATGCCCAGCCGGGCCTCGGCCTTGGGGTCGATGTAGAAGACCCCCGTCCCGGAGGCGAGGGCGTTGTAGGCGAGGGACACCAGAGCCGAGGTCTTGCCGGATCCGGTGGAGCCCATGAGGAGCATGTGGGTGAGGATGTCCCTCTTTTCCAGCCAGAGCTCCTTGCCGGTGCCCTGCTCGTTGCCCATGAAGAAGATGCCACCCGCCTCCCTGAAGCCCCGCCTGCCGGGCAGGGGCGAGCCTGGATCGGGGCGTCTTGCCGTGGCGGGGAGCCTGAAGGGGAGCCGGGCCCCCGACGTGATCGCCATGTGGCAGACGAACGCCGCTACGGCGGCGGCGAAGGTCGCGAAGCACCACTCCGGGAAGAAGATCCCCGCCAGGGCCAGTGACGCCGTGAGCTTCAGGACCGTGCCCCGGTCCCCGAACGCGGACGCCGCCTTCTCCGCCGCCGTGCGCGTGTCCCTGATGAGCCGCCTGCGGTCGACGTGATCCCCCGGCTCCAGGCCCTTCCATCTTCTTATGGGCATTTCATCTCCTTGCGGCCATTTGCCATTTTGCTTTCTTATCGATGGCTCTCGATTTTGTTGTCGTTACCGCGTACCGCAGTTATCTGTAAATTCTCGCCAGTGTTTCTTCTATGTGACGTAGGGAGGTATTTCATGGGAAGTCCTGACGGATCCGCAGTATTGGATGGCAGACGAATCCTCGTTCTCCCTGGAGAGGGACTGGATCGTCCCCTCCTGGGACTTGATCGTTTCCGACTGGCGCGAAAAATTCCCGTCTGTCAAGGCGTCAAACAGCTGGACGACGTCGGAACCCATTCTTGCCACCTCCTTCTGATAGCGATTGAACGTTTCCGCGGTGCAGATGTTGCCCCGCGTAATGACGGCGGCCAGCATGACCGGGAGTATGTCCCTGTTCCCGGTCAATTCCGTCAGCTCGCGACCCAGGGCGAGATAATCCTCGCAGGTCTGCCATGGCACGTCCGGGACAAGCCCGA
>JAISFS010000321.1 GCA_031263485.1 Deltaproteobacteria bacterium
TCATCTTCCCTATTTCAGTGGCGAATCATAGAGAGGAGATACCATGTCTGGGGGTTTTCCCGACCTTTTCACCTTTGGATTGATAGCTAAATTCCGACATTTCATTGGACGGGTAATAAAACGAAAAATTCATTTAACTGATACATACCTTTAATACAACTTGAATGGAAAAAATATTTCATAATGATTACCCTGGAAACTCAATTTATTTATGTTAAACACTGGTGATGACTAAAGGCATGAAAAGCATTGGGCATGGAGGCGGAAAATATTGTGGCAATAGACGAGAGATGTCTAGTGCTTGGGTGTATAGGGAGAATCAACTCTGAGGCGTCTCCCCGCATGGTTGTGCCTGAAAATTACGTTAAGCTACCGGGGAAATATTACGCTTCCGGATAAATATTATTACGCTTCCGGATAAATATTATAAAACGTTGAAATCTTTTCCCACATTATGGGAGCGACTTATGGCAAAGAGATACCAGATCTGGGGTATTGCACTGACTTCTCACCCCTGGACCGACAGCCAAAATTCTAACAATTAACTGAACTGGTAATAAGTTACAGACCCTAACCCGCAGATGGAAGATGGACACATGAGTTACACTTTCAGGCGCTAAGCTGATATAATGCAGTTGGACATGATTTCCGCTCCAAGGTTGAAATCTACTCTTGGATTTCGGACGTTTCACCAGGAACCGGCAGTCAGTTCCATCTGGTCGAAACGGAACGATCTCCCGACAGAGAACGATATCAGGAGATACCATGAACTGCATCGCTTCTCTCTCTTCCGTGCGACTTCCCGCGTTCATCTCGCTCGGACTCGCCTTCTCCGTCTTCCTCGCCTGCCGGGCATCGGCACTCGAAATCACCTACGACGGCAACGCTTCGCAACTTGCAGACAGTGTAGATTTTGCCGGTTACCCCCCGAAAGATGACGTGCTGTACCCGGGCACCGGCACCTCGCCCAAAGGCAACGGTATCGTCATAGATTATTCAACCGGAACGGATCCCGCATGGGTTCTCGGAGGACTAAGCGGAACTGAAACTGTCAGCGGAAATACCGTCATTTTAATCAAAGGTACCGTCACAGAGGGTCTTTACGGAGGTTATGATGATTCCTTATCTGCATCGCAAGCCTCCGGCAACAGCATCGACATCTCAGGCGGAATAGTTCGAGGATACGCGAGCGGCGGATACAGCGAATATGGGAATGCCTCAGACAATACAGCTGTCCTGCGGTCCGGAAAGGTACAATATATTTCAGGCGGAGAAAGCCACGCCGGCACAGTCAGCACCAACACGCTGACTGTTACCGGAGGAGAAGCATACGTCGCATCAGGAGGACTAAGCCGAGGCATGGCGGCTGTTTCCGGCAACACCCTTGTCATAAACGGGCCTTCGGTCCAGGTATCCAATGCCATTGGCGGCACCAGCGAATCAGGAGCTGTCAGCCACAACAGCCTGACTATCATTGATGGCATTGTTTCGGGTATGGTTTTAGGAGGAATGTCCTTCTCGTCCGTCACGAACAACACCGTAATTATCAGTGGCGGCACTGTGCTTGAAATGGTTTATGGAGGCTACAGCATTAAGGAAGCGGCAACGAACAACACGGTGATCGTCAGCGGAAACCCTAACTTCGGTCCTGTCACCGTCCTCGCGGGAGGCTATTCACCCACAGGAGATACCTTTTCCGGAAACACCTTGAAAGTGAGTAACTATTTCGGTTCCGATGTGTCGTCTATCCAGCAATTCGAACACTACGACTTCCTGCTCGCCGCCGACATGACCGGAGGTATCGTCGCCACCGGGACCGTTAATCTCTCAAACAGCCACGACCCTTCACAAACAGCGAAAATTGACAGGGTAGACATCCTAAACGGCGGCAGGATCCCGCTGCCGGGGGAGCGGGTGCCTCTCATCACGGCCGACATCATAAACGGAATTCCGTCCAACTACGGAGATACCCTGCACGGGAAAAGGGGTGCCTTGCTTGACATCGTCTTCCGTCTGGATATTGAGACTCACACGACTGCACCGGACGTGCTCTACGCGGTGCTCGGGCAGACGGGGGCGACACCAGCTGCCAAGGCCATTTCCGAGGGATTCCTGGCAGGTGCCATGCTGATTAATCAGGGAGCGGATCTCGTGACGGGTCCGGGACTGGTCGAGGCGTCCCGCGCCGCCGAGAGGGCGGGTGCCAGGGCTGACTTGGCCGGCGGTCGCGGCATCGGCACCTTCGCGGCGGCCTCCGGAGGCCGGTCACGGTACGCTACCGGATCGCATGCCGACATTACCGCCTTCGCCTTCATGACTGGTCTTTCGTGGTCCGGAGATCTTTCCCCCGGCAGACTCACCCTCGCGGCGTTCTTCGAGTACGGGAAAGGCTCCTACGGGACCTTCAACTCATTTACAGGCTCCGCGTCTGCCAGGGGGGACGGGGACGTCCGCTACGCCGGAGGCGGGATAATCGGACGCATGGATTTCAAAGAGTCCGCTACAGGACATTTTCATGCCGAGGCCAGCGCGAGGGCCGGAAGCATACGCAACGAGTTCCGCACCTCCGCTCTCACAGACCCGCTCGGAACGAGCGCCAGGGGCTACGACAGCACCTCCGGGTATTTCGGGATGCACCTGGGACTCGGCTACGAGTTCGTTCTAACTGACACGACCGCCCTGGACGTCTACGCCAAGTACTTCTGGACCAGGCAGGAAGGGGATTCGGTCGTCCTTGCCACTGGCGATCCCGTAAGTTTCGACGATGTCGACTCCCACAGAGTTCGCCTGGGCGCGCGTCTGTCCTTCAAGGCATCGGAACACGTGCTCCCCTACGTCGGGGCTGCCTACGAGCGGGAATTCGACGGCAGGGCCAGGGCTTCAACCTACGGCTTCGCCATCGAGGCACCGTCGCTCGCTGGGGGAACGGGAATGGGCGAGCTCGGCCTTTCCGTTTGCCCGTCAGATGTCTTGCCATTGTCTATCGACCTGGGCGCCCAGGTGTTCGCCGGCTCGAGGCGCGGCGCGGCGGGCTCCCTCACGATCAAGTATGCATTCTGATTCGGCTTTCCGTAACCTGTTATTTCTTAGCTGTTCAGCCATTTCCTTGTTTCTGTATGCCCTGCCTTCGTTTCAGTAGGTGACAACTGGAAATGCCATGCCGGAAGAAACGATCAAGGCGACGTGAGTCAGTCATGCAGTCAACAGGATTTGAACGGGACTCGCTCCGACACCCGTTCACGCCTTATCCTGAAGAAACACTTCCCGGACAACTTGCCCGGCTCAGTTTCCTCCCCTCCCTTGACTCCTGACGACAGGGAGGCATTCCGGGCATAAAGCACGAAAAGATCAAGTCGTGAGACTATCCAACGTGTAATGACGACAGAACACATGCGCATCCGCCGCATCCAGACCGAACCAGCGCGCATCCGCCGCATCCAGACCGAACCAGCGCGCATCCGCCGCATCCAGACAGAACCAGCGCGCATCCGCCGCATCCCGGCCGAACCAGCGCGCATCCGCCGCATCCCGGCCGAACCAACGCGCATCCGCCGCATCCCGGCCGAACCAACGCGCATCCGCCGCATCCCGACCGAACCAACGCGCATCCGCCGCATCCCGGCCGAACCAACGCGCATCCGCCAAGTCGCGGACGGAGCTCTGCGCTCAGTCACGCCCCAGCCGAAAACAAGAAAATCCGACACTCCCAGGGAATAGCTGCTCATTCCGCAGAGTGACGGTGGGCACTACAGCCCCGCCACGTGCGCGGCCCTGCCGGACGCGAGCGTCCTGGTCTTCCAGAAGATCCTCTCGTCGGCGCCCTTGGCGGGGTCCAGGTCGAAGAAGGCGAGCCACCCCTCCGACGAGCCTTCCGCGTCCATGGCGGCGGAGAGCTCCTCCAGGTAGGCCTGGTGGCCCGGTCCCCCCGGCCGCTCCAGCACGGCCAGCGCCGGGCGGGCCCTCGCCGGGCCGCGCACGACAATATGAAGGCCCCCCTGGGCCGCAGCCGGGCCCTTCTCCAAGACGACCCCCTCCGGGAGCGCGGCCTCCAGGAACGCGAGGAGCGGAAGCTTCTCCCCGGCGCCGGGTATGTCGGACAGGGGGGCTCTCCAGGAACGCGAGTTCCACCGCCACTGCCTCTGGAACTCCTGCATGAGGAGCGTCATGTCCGGACCCTCCCCCTCGCCCCGGCAGGCATCCCTGAGCCCCGCCGGAGGCCGGATGTGGGAGGTGAGCGCCCTCAGCACCAGCTCCCGGCAGATTCCCCCGGCAGGCCGAAGCCGGTCGTCCCAGCCGGCGGAGAGCAGCCCCATGTCAAGCGCGAGGGCCGCGCCGCCTCCCGAGAGGGCCTGGCCGGCCCCTCCCCCGCACAGGGCGTCGCAGCAGGCACTTCGGACCCCGGGGTCCGCGAGGAGGCCCGCCAGCCCCCTGAGGTGCGCCGGCGTCTCCCGGAGCAGGGCCCTCGCGGCCTCGTTCACCGTCGCAACGGTGAAGGGTGCCTTGAGGTCCCCGTGCAGGACGAAGTCCAGCGCGGTGGATACGAGGGCGTTCACGAGCCAGGGGGCACCCTCGGTCCAGTCCCAGAGCCTCAGCTTGGCCTCCTCTTCGGCCGGCTGGCCGCCAGAAGCCGCGTGGAGCTCGCAGAGCTTGTCGATGTCGGCGAAGCTGAAAGGCTGGAGGGTTATCTCGCGGGCCATGGCGAATGGGCTCAGCCCCAGCTCCGCCCTTCTCCGGCCCCCGCGGGTGCCGCCAGGACCTTTCCGGGTCCTGCGGCCTGGCCCGGGCGGGCCAGGGCCCCTGAGCCCGAAAAGCCCCACCGAGCGGGGGAAGGCCTCGGGCCTGGACACGGCGAGGCCGGTCGCCATCTGGTCCAGGAGCGACTGGAGCGCCTTGCCGGAGAGCATGTCTATGTCGTCCACCAGGAGCACCAGGGGCCTGTCGAGGTGCGAGCAGAGCCTGGAGAGCGCCTCGCGGGCAGCCGAGCGGGGGGTGACGCCGGGATCCCGTGGAATCTCCAGTTTCGCCACCAGCGGGTCCGGGTGGGCCTTCAGCGCCGAGTTCAGGGCGTCCACGAAGAGCCGAGCCCCCAGCCTCCTGTCCCGCGCCCCCCTGGCCTCCCTCAGGGTCATGTACAGGGCGTGGAACCGCCCGAAGGCGGATATCTCCCTGGCAAGCTCCAGGGCCAGGGTGGTCTTCCCCGACTGACGCGGGCCCTTCAGGAAGAAGCAGGCCCCGTCCTCGGCCATCTGGCGCACGACCGGCGCCCGGTCGACTGCCGGCACCAGGTGGTGCCTTGCCGGGCGGCAGGGGCCGCAGGTGTTGAAGAACTTCTGGAAGCCCTCCTCCAAGAACCACCTCCTCGGGGCGACGAGCCGTCGCGATCGGAGCGACGGGCCGTCACGCGGCAGACTTAAGCCTCCTGACCCAAAGAAGGAAAATTACCCCAAAACGGAAAAATTATCAAACACTTGACACGGGCTGAGCCACCTGGGCTGCCGGTGGGACGTGCGCCTGCTCGACGGCTTCCTGATCATCCCTTCGCCTGGCACGTCCATTCCGGCAAGGCAACCAGACACGTCCGAACCAGTCAGGAGCCAAGGCATATCCGTGGCGAACCCGGCGTCACGACCTCAGGCGCGATTGAGTTTATTGCCATGAAGGGCAACTGCCTCGACCCCTCCCATTTTACCCGGCCTGGAGGCTCAACAGATTAAACCGCTTCCATGCCCAAAAGCCTCGACTCCCTCATGGGCCCCGGACGGAAGGCGCGACAGATTGAACCACTTCCATGCACAGCTGCCTAGACACACCCCATGGCCCGGTCTGGAGACGCGTCGGTGTCTTCGGCATTCAGGGCCTGCCGGACGGCTCGCCCGGTCTGCAGTCTCCGGCAGTCGGCAAATTGGCCTCGTCATGCCGCGTTTCCGTCCCGCGTACCACTCCCCGTGCAGGCACGGACCGGGACGTCATGATTCGTCGGAGTTGCCTGCCGAACACGTAACATTCCTGTGTCAAGCGATACTATTTGAAACAAGGCATGTTACCTAAATTTTGAAAATAAATTGTCTCAAAAGTATCTTTTTGACTTTAATTTAGCAAAACTTTTCAAATCACGCACAGCAGGCCGTTTGCGGGGCAGATGCCCTTCCGGCGCTGGACGAAGCCATGCCGTGCGGCTATCATGCTCGAAGGTAGCATAGCCGCACGGACGGACGCGTCAGTCAGCGCCTCGTCCGGCGGTCGCCCGCCTCTGGGCTGCAGTCTCCCGTTCGAACGATCCTCCATGCAATGCATGACAGGAAATTAACGCGGTGACGAACGTCGCTTCCTCGAGTTGGCAGCCCGTGCGCCATCCGGCGGGCGCTCCGTCAGCCCCGCCGTGACGCGGCAGCGGCCGTGAGGACTCCCCCGCGCCGCGCCGCCGGCGGGGCCCGTTTTCAGGGCTCTCCCCTGTCAGGCGAAATGCGGCCATGCCGGCCCGGAACTCCCTCCCTGTGCCCCGGTCCGCAGGGCATGATGCCCGTGCCGGCACGCCGGAAACCGGACCCCTGGCAGGACGCCCCGGGCCTCCTGCCCCGAATCGGAGAAAACATGCAGAAGGACACGTTCCGAGGATACCTCTACAAGCCCGGCGTCCCTTACATGATCTTTGCAGGGGTCTCCGTTCTCCTCTTCATCGCGGGCATCGCGGTGCTTTTCGCCGCGCCCGATTCCCCGGCTCCCTCCGGCCCTGCCGCCAGTCCGGCCTACCGTCCGGGGGTTCCGGATCCCGGTGCCGCCCCGCCCGGGCCGGAGGACTCGAACTTGCCATCCCAAGGCGCGATTCAGGCCGCCTCCCCGCCCGCCCCAGGTCCGCCCATGCCCGAGGCCACGCTCCATACCCACGCCTACGCCGGACCTGAGCTGCCCGCCCCGCAAGACTACCCAGGCCAGCTCCAGGCCGCCCCTCCGGCCGCCCCCGGTCCGCCCATGCCCGAGGCCACACTCTATACCGACGCCTATGCCGGACCTGAGCTGCCCGCCCCGCAAGAATCCCCCGGCCAGCTCCAGGCAACACCCCAGGCTGCCCCCCCGAACGCCATAGCTCCGCCCCGGCCCGAGGCCCCGCTCTATACCGGTGCCTACGGCGGACCGCCGCTTCCTGCCCCACGAGAATCCCACACAGATCTCCAGGCAGCCCCCCCGGCCGCCCCTCCTTCCGCCAACGCTCCGCCCCGGCCCGAGACCCCGTTCTATACTGCTGCCTCCGGCGGACCGCCAAATCCTGCCCCGCAAGAATCCCCCGGCCTGACCCAGGCTGCCCCCCAGATCACCAACGCTCCGCCCCAGCCCGAAGCCCCGCTCTATACCGGTGCCTCCGGAGGACCGCCGCTGCCCGCCCCGCAAGACTACCCCGGTCGGCTCCAGGAACCCCCACAGATCACCAACGCTCCGCCCCGGCCCGAGGCACCGCTCTATGCCGTGGCCTCCGGAGGACTGCAACTTCCCGCCTCGCAAGAATCCCCCGTCCAGCTCCTGACCACCCCCCAGGTCGCCATCAGTCCGCCCCAGCCCGAGGCCCCGCTCTATACCGACGCCTACGGAGGACCGCCACGACCAGGCCAGCAGCCAGAACCCCACCAGCACCGCGCACCCCCGCCGGCACCC